>JBIKNH010000154.1:0-11000 GCA_044358815.1 Pseudanabaenaceae cyanobacterium
CCACAGCATTCATCGGGGTACGGATTTCATGGCTCATCATTGCCAAAAAATCACTCTTAGCCCGATTTGCTAGTTCCGCTTCTAATTTGGCAGCATTGAGGTGTTCGTTAATTTTCCGTAATTCCTCTGCTTGCTGTGCCGCCTGAATTTCTAACTGTTTTCGTTCTGTAATATCCTGAACTGTGCCAAATAACCGCACTACTTGACCGTGGGCGCTAATTGCTTCTCCCCGTAGTTCAATAAAACGCTGACTGCCATCACTCAATACAATCCGTGCATCTGTAATAAATGACTTGCCAGAAGCGATAGTTTCATCAATTGCAGAATGTAGCCGTGCGCGGTCTTCGGCATGATAAATATTCCAATATTCTTGATAATCGGGTTCAATACCTGCGGGATCTAAGCCATAAATTAGCAAGGACTGTTCGGACCAAGTGAATCTATTGGTACTGATTTCAAATTCCCAGCTTCCTAAACGAGCGACATTTTGTGCTAACCGTAGTTGTTGTTCACTAGAGCGGAGTTTTTCTTCGATGTGCTTGCGTACTGTGATATCGTGGGTAATACCGTGATAGCCGATCAAATTACCCTGATTGTCCATTAATGGCACACCATTATGTTCCAGAAAGAGCAGGTGTCCATCCTTATGGTATTGAATACTCTCCAAACCATGAAATGATTCCTTAGTTTGCATCAGTTGGGAGAGGACATAATGTAATCGCTCTGACTCTCGCTCTGGCATGAAGAGAAAGATTTTGCGATTGACTAATTCACTGGCTTTATAACCTAACATTGCCTCAACTTGAGGACTGATATAAACATATCTTCCTTTAGTATCTATTTCCCAAAATAAATCCCCCGTCACTGAGATCAAACGAGTAAAACTACATAAATCTGGATATATTTCTGCTGATGTCAAATGTGGTTGAGTGTTGTTATTTCCCTTTGGCGGACAAAACTGTGTACAGTCTGCACAATCAATTATTTGATGGCGAGTGCCTGATTTACACTGATAGTAATTTGGGCAGGCTTCCTGATAGTTCATACTAGGATTTCCAATACTAGACTGATCAACATTTGATGATGAACCACCTGATGAACCGTCAGATTGAGCGTTAGTGGTATTCATCCGAAATCGACGCTTTTTGAGATCATTTTTATGAACCGTAGCCACTGGTTTACCACTCCCTAAACTGAATTGCCAAACTGAACTGCTAAATTGAATTAAATTTCTCTACATAAACTAAGTTTCTCTACACAAAAGTCATGGCTCATTTTGCTATAAGTTATCTCTCATAAGCCAAACCGTAGCTAAATCTTTAAATCAAACACTTTAAATCAAACACTTTAAATCAAACACCTTAAATTAGACACTTTAAACCAAATGCTCTAAATTAAACGTACCGTAAGTCAAACATATCCTGAGCCAAAGATAATTTAATGAACATATAATGAGCACCATTTAATAAACATCACTTCATAAACATCATTCAAATAATGAGTTAAATGAATTAGAGTAAGATACAGTTGCTGAATCCAGTCACTGAACCTTAAGATATCAGGATCTTTGGGCATAATTACAAAATCGTTATCAATCGATATTAAGTTGACATTAAATTGATATAAATGTTTGACAAATCCAACACTAAATCAGATAAAGCAAAATGAATCTTGACCCAAAGCGATGTAAATTACTGTTTTGCGATGATTTTATGATAATAAATTCACGGTTATTAGAGTTTAACAGGTATTAACATCCACAAATCGTCTTTAATGAATATTTAACGAGTTAAAACTAATGACATGTAATAACAACATTTTGGGGCATTTTAAGACTGGACTGACTATAGTTATATGTCACGATTAGATGACAACTATCATCAGACTATAACTAAATCAATGGGGCAGCACAGATTATTTAATGTTGTTTTAACAAATAAAAACCATCGCTAAAAGCTTTTGGGTTTGCTCGGTTCAAAATTCAAGCTGAATATTATACAAAGCTAAACTTAGTCAACCGAATTATGATACTTTTTTGATGCGCAACAAATTACTGAAACGATCGATCAATGGGTCAGAGTTATTAGTTTATAAAGCAATGTGCAATTAACTAAACTAAAACAACTAAACTAATTACATTCCAACATAGGCATTATGTCTCGGCAAACTAAAACACCTGTGATGCCATCTGATGACAACAGCTATAACAGAGTTACTTCACCTCACTTTGTGACAATTAGTAATAATTGGTTACAAAGCGAACCTGAAACTGAGGTGTTTAAACCTGCGAATCAATTGCTAATAACTCATGACTGACTTTGAGTACATCAACATATTAAGTCTTATATCTGCTTCAATTCCTATTAGTCAATTAAAACTAACAAATCTAAATAAATATTTATAATTATTCCTGTAGCTGCTCAAGTTTCTGAATCATTTTCTCGTTAAAATAAGTTTCGGTTTTAATTTAATTATAAGTTTTAGTCTAAATCAACTTTTGATTAATTATAAAATCAATTAGAATGAATCTAGGATTCTTCATGTGATAGCGCAAATTCTATGAATACAGCAACCTTATTGGTTTCCGCTCCTGATCAAAGGGGGTTAGTGGCAAAAATTTCTGATTGGGTATTTTCCCACGGTGGCAATATTCTCCACGCCGATCAACATGCTGATGGTGATGCAGAATTATTTTTAATGCGAGTCGAATGGGATTTAGCAGATTTCGATTTATCTCGGAACGAAATCGCGGCAGCTTTTAGCACTTTAGGGAATGAGATCAAGGCTTCATGGCAGATTCATTTCAGTGACCAGGTGCGGCGCTTGGCGATTTTTGTTTCCAAGCAAGATCATTGTCTATATGATTTGATTTTACGGCAGCGGTCGGGAGAATTCCCTGGAAATATTGCTGTTGTGATTAGTAATCATCGCGATTTAGAACCCATTGCCCATAATTTTGGCATTAATTATCACTATGTACCGATTACCGCTGAAACCAAAGCCACACAGGAGTTAGAACAGTTATCACTTCTAGAACAATATAATGTTGATTTGGTCGTTTTGGCGAAGTATATGCAGGTATTGAGCCATGATTTTCTCAAACAATTTTCCCAGGTAATTAATATTCACCATTCCTTTTTGCCTGCTTTCCCTGGTGCGAATCCTTATCACAGAGCCTATAAGCGCGGGGTTAAAATCATTGGCGCGACTTCCCATTATGTGACGGAACAGTTAGATGAAGGTCCAATTATTGAACAGGATGTGATTCGAGTTTCCCATCGTGATTCAGTCCATGATTTGATTCGCAAAGGAAAAGATTTAGAGCGCATTGTTTTAGCGCGAGCGGTGCGACTTCATCTCGAAAATCGTGTACTTACCTATGGTAGATCGCCCCATAGTGAGTTAGGTTTGCGCACGGTGGTTTTTGATTAGATTTTTGATTAGATTATAGGTAAAACTAATGGGTAAATTCCTTGGCTGGTTATTTTCGTTGCTATTCATTTTATTTGCTGGATTTGGTTTAGCTAAGTGGTTAAATCTTCCTTTTGGCAATTTAATTGATTGGCTCATTGGCGGCAGTATTTTTGTGTGGCTATTGGTGATTGTAACCGTGCCTTGGAATATTTATTTTCAGGCAGAAGCAGTTTTAAATCAAGCCACAATTGCTAAAGATCGTAATATTAATGTTGATCAAAAACAATTGCCCTATGTGCAAGCATTGGCTAAACGGTCATTGATTTTGGCTTTAAGTTTGCATGGTATATCCGCAATTGTGTTATATTTTGTGGCATCAAGCGGTGTAGGAACTATTGGTTATGTTGGTGCAATTGCGGCACTTTTATTAACTATTTTGCGTCCTGCCATTAGTGCTTACAAATATATTGCCCAGCGCTTAAGATCTATTTCTGAACAAATTGATTATCCCCGTGAAGATATAGCGGAATTACAGCAAACCTTGATAAGTTTGAAGGAGTCAATTCGAGAATTGGAGAAACAGCTAAATACTGAAGATCCCTATTCATGGGTTTCAAAATTTGAATCTTTTGCTGAAGAAACTAGAAAAGATTTATCACGGTTAGGAGCAAATATTGAGGATTTACGAGCAACTAATAATCGTGATCATGATCGTTTAACCTATGAATCGCGGCAAGCTATTGCTCAGCTTAGTAGTGATAGTCAGTTTTTAGAAAATGTGCGAGAAATTATCCGTTTCTTTAAAAGTGCTTAGATTGCAACTGAATAACAGCTAAATAATCATTGAAACTAAATGATAAATTATACTGACAAGTTGTACTAATAAATTGTAATTTAAATCTTAGGATGAATCATGGCGACAGGTAAATTATTAATTGGTTTAGGAATTATATTTTATAGTTTATTTTTCTTGTTGCCAGATAGCAGTACGCAAATCGTAGCATTCCCTTGGGTACTATTTGCTGGAACGGGTTTGTTATGTTTTAATTTGGCTTTGTTGGTTAATTTATGGCGTAATTATCTAGGTAATTATTTTAGTAATTCGTCCTCAGTTTCTGCTCAAAAATCAGGCTTGAAATCAGCAAAGTCACTCACAGAAAAACCTGAAAATCAATCTAAAATTCAATCTAAAAGTCAATTATCTGCCAATCATCAATCGGGTATATTTGCCTTAGGCTATGGTTTAGATATAGCGGTAATTATTACGGTGGTTTCTGTAATTATCGCTTCTGTAAGGGCGCAATTTGTTAGTCCATCCTGGTGGTACGGATTAGGGGTAATCGGTGCATTGGGGGCGATTTATGGTTTAAGACAAACTTTAGATCATAAATTAAATTATGAAACCGATGCTAATTCCCATGATGGATTATGGCGTTTATTACGATTCCAAGGAATTTTAAGCCTGATTTTCACTGTCGAAAGTTTGGGTTTATGGCTCTGGCAGACGTTTTTACCCCGTTGGCAATATATTCAGCAATTACAGCAATGGGGCTTGTTTCTGAACTATGATTTTAATGATTTGGAATCTCGGAACTGGGCACCCTTAGGACATCAAAATTATGTAGCTGGGGTTTTAATTCTATCTATTCCCTTGTGGATTACCCTGGGTTTACGACATTTTCTGAAAGCTTCTAATGATTCCATAAATCATCATGGCGGAAATCATGAATCTGCATCGCCATCAATCAAAACATCATTAATCAAAACATCATCCTCTGAAATATCACTCGTAAAGCGATTGCCTTGGGTATGGCTTGGGGCAATAGTTTTAGGCTTCATTAATTTATATACTACTAGTTCTAGAGGGGGATTTTTAGGGCTAGGGGTTTTGATGATTTACGGATTGATTGTTGTCATCGCCAAGAAAACTTTACCGAAGATATGGCTTTGGGGTGGCACTGCGGCATTGACGGCGATCATTCTAATTATGGTGCAGAGTAATAATCGCTTAAAAACTCTATTCGCACAGATTCTATCTCAATGGCAAAGCACTGGTCAAAACATTGGTAACTCTAACCTGAGCGGTGGTGCTCCCAGTTCCGTTGGTGAGACGCTATTTCGGACTATTACTACGGAAGTGGGCTGGCGGATGGGTTTAGACCATTGGTTTAGTGGGGCGGGTCTCGGTAATGTGCCCCTGCTATATCAGAAATATCGTCCGCAATGGGCAGGTCGAGAAGCGGAATGGATGTTCCAATTACATAATACTCCAGCGCAATTATGGGCGGAATTAGGTGTGATGGGAGTGATTGCGGTAGGAGCGTGGATCAGTGCCTTGATTTGGTTGTTTTGGCGGTTGCATCGTTCTTCCCAATGGCAAGGGAATCCATTCCTGCAAATCGCGACCTATGGCATATTTGGCAGCCTCTTGAGTTATAGTGTGGTGGCGATTACGGATTTCCAATTGGATGTACCTGCAATTAGTGGTTTTTTAGTAGTTCTGATTGTGGGTTTAGCTTATATCGGCGCTTTGGCGGTTCCAGTTCTAGAACCAATTACAGAAATAATTACAGAAATAATTACAGAACCAGTTCTAGAACCAATAGAGAAAAAGATTCCTATATTTTCGATTAAAACTCAGCGGGGGCTAAGCGTGATTGGCTTGGCGGGACTGGTTGCGACATTAATTTGGACGACACCGATTCTATTAGCGTGGCAGTCTTCTAGTGTGGGTTTTATATTATTACGAAATGGTCGGATTACTTTAACTGAATATACTAAGAAGGTTGGTTCGCAAACTAATTCACAAACTAATTCACAAAATAATCTAGGAGCTAATTCCAGCCCTACTAAACCGCCTCTAGATTTCAGCCTAAACTCCAATAATAGTACCGCTAACGAAGAAGCAAATCAATTACTCAATATTGCCTTAGGAGAAATTGATGGATTTCGTCAGAAGTTGGAAAATGCCCATAAACTTGCTCCTTGGCAGACCTATTATGCCTATCAGTTAGGTTGGAATTTAGCGGAATTAAGTATTAATTATCCTAATTTACCCCAGGTTCAGGAATGGCAAAGGGAAGGTTTACAATGGTTACAGGAAGCGTCGCGTTCCAGTCCCTATACAGAATCTGCTTACAATAGTATTGGTTGGTTGAGTCTGAGTCAGGGACAGCCCCAAACCGCTAGTACTGCTTTCCGTAATGGTTTGAATTTGATTTCTAGTAAGCGGTCGCTACAGTTGGGTTTAGGAATTAGTTTATGGCAACAGGGGAATAAAGATCAGGCAGTGGCGGCTTTTGCCCAAGAGATTCTCAATGAGCCGAGTTTTATTACTAGTCCGATTTGGGAAACGCCACAAATGACAGAAGCTTATCCTCTATTGTGTGAATTTCTGACCCGTCCTGAAATGCAAAAAGCTTTTACAGCAAAGTTTTCACCGGAATTTGCGGCACGGTTTTTAGTTTTGGTGCATTGGTGGCAAGGTAAGCCGATTAATGACGTAATTCAGGAATTGACTGCTCTAAATCAACCAGTCACGAATTTATTAGTCCAGGTGTTACGGAATGATCGTCAAGCCCTCGCTTCAGTGATTGAACAACCGCGCACTGGTACAGAAATGATGATTGCGGCGTGGTATCGTCCCCAAGAACGTTCTCAATTAATCGAGAAAGCCTATGTTCACGCGACGCGCAATTTACCCAGTGCGAATTTACCGCTCTTAGCCGCTATTGGTAGCCGAATGCAGGAAATGCAGGCACAGTCTAATTCTGGAAACCCATCGGTCAATCCATTTGATCAACTATTGCGGGGCAAACTAGAGCGGCAAAGTCCTTTAATTCTGAAATATCGGCGGACTCGGTTGGGTTTTGGGGTGGTGAGTCGCCAAATTGATGGACCAATTCCCTCAGATTTTTTTCAAACTGAAGATCGGGCGTTAATTTCATTATTCTTTAGCGATTTGTTTAACTAAAGAATATGATTTAGCAGTTATTCAATGTGATTAACTCTATTGCACAGAATCAGTGTATTTGGTCATGGCTTTGATCATAGTTTTGATCGCTGCTTTGATCGGCTTTTTGATCCCCCTCAAGACCTAAACCAGTCTAAATTACGATCCAGATTACACTCAATTTCTAATCCCATAATATCTAGGAAAAAAAGCGATCAAAGTGAGCATTCTGTGGGATCATCCTACTTTATCTTGATTAATCTGAAGCGGTAACGAATCATAGACATAATTGCGAGAAAAATATGAGCCAAGAAAAGCATCCCGAAAATACTGTGCCAGTGGCGATTATCGGAGCATCCGGTTATGGGGGAATTCAGCTAGTGCGGCTGCTGCTGGATCACCCATTGGTCTCGGTGACCTACATGGGGGGCAGTGGCTCCGTGGGACAAAATTTCGCTGATTTATATCCGCACCTAGCCCATTGTGTTAATCTGCCTATTGAAAATTGCGAACCGGAAGAAGTGGCGCAACGGGCGAAAATTGTTTTTTTATCGTTACCCAACGGTTTAGCCAGTAAATTAGCCCCTAGACTGCTGGCTCAAGGGTGTAAGGTTTTGGATTTGTCAGCGGATTATCGGTTCCAAAATCTGCAAACCTATGAATCTTGGTATAAGGAACCTCGTACCGATGCGGAAGTGAATGCGAAGGCGGTCTATGGTTTGCCGGAATTATACCGTGATCGCATTGCCCAAGCGGATTTAGTGGGTTGTGCGGGTTGCTATCCCACGGCGAGTTTGTTGGCGCTGACTCCATTACTCAAACAGGGTCTAATTGAATTAAACAGTATTGTGATTGATGCGAAGTCGGGAACTTCTGGCGGTGGTCGTCAACCGAAGACGAATTTACTTTTAGCTGAGGCTGACAGCAGTTTTTGCGCCTATGGGATTGCGAACCATCGGCATACACCGGAAATCGAGGCGGTTTGCAGTGATTTGGCGGCTCAAGAGGTGTTGGTGCAATTCACTCCCCACTTGATTCCAATGGTGCGGGGGATTCTCTCAACGGTTTACGCGACGCTGCGGGACCCAGGTTTGACTAAGGATGATCTGCTCACCATCTATAAATCTTTTTACCGTAATTCGGAATGGGTGAAGGTTTTAGGAAAGGGCATTTTCCCTCAGACGAAGTGGGCTTGTGGTACGAATCTTTGTTATATCGGTTTAGAGGTGGATTCCCGCACGGGTCGGGTGATTGTGGTTTCGGCAATTGACAACTTGATGAAGGGACAGGCGGCTCAGGCGGTGCAATGTATGAATTTGATGATGGGTTGGGAAGAAGGTTTAGGATTACCTAAGTTAACTTTCTATCCTTAATTGATCCCCCCTAGCCCCCCTTACCAAAGGGGGGGATTAGAATCTTTCCTTTTACTAAGAGAGAAAATTGAACTCTTCCCCCTTTCTAAGGGGGATTGAGGGGGGTGGTTTCATTTTCGGAAACGTTTTAAGGGGCTATGTTCTAGCCACATTACTCTGAACGAAATACAAGCAGAAAATGTAAGATCTTGGTTGATTTTAGATTTTTTTAGTTTTTTCGTTTCTGAGACAGGCTGTAGTCTGGAGATACAGGTAGTCCTAAAATGGAAAGGATAAAGTAATGCTAGACAGTGCTACGGGACGAACTCAGCATCCTGCCCTATTTAGCACCACTGAGATACAAGCCTCCCGAGAATGAAACCACCCTGCTTTCTAAGGGGGATTGAGGGGATCGCGACATTTACTGTTTTTTGGGGTGTCAAACCCTTACTGGTTATGGGTTTGTTGCATTTTGTATCATCGACATTGCGACCGTGATCAAAAAATGCCTCAAATGACCATTTTGCGTCGGGAGGTCCGACGGTATGCTGGGCAAGGGTTTGAGGCGCTTTACATTCATGAAATCGCTTATTTATCACATGAAAAAAACCTCACGGTCGCAAACAGGGTCTAGACACCTTACCCAGAGCGGTGTTAAATTGGTGCTGTCCCTGCTAGTCGGGGACTTTGATCGAATGGAAACTTTAGGAGCTACAGACGTAGTGCCTCCAGAAGGCTTGTCCCTGCTAGTCGGGGACTTTGATCGAATGGAAACTGATACTTTTCAAGCACTTCTCCCGTACAGTCCTTGTCCCTGCTAGTCGGGGACTTTGATCGAATGGAAACGCTTGAACGGTCAGATTGCCGATAGTCATGCCGTTGTTGTCCCTGCTAGTCGGGGACTTTGATCGAATGGAAACATTGCGCCAGGCATTAAGAGATGCTGCCTTATAATGCGTCCCTGCTAGTCGGGGACTTTGATCGAATGGAAACAAGCTGGGACTATGTAGCGCAGACATTACAGTGTCCCTGCTAGTCGGGGACTTTGATCGAATGGAAACAAACCCCATCTCTCCCCCACGTACCACAGAAACAAGGTCCCTGCTAGTCGGGGACTTTGATCGAATGGAAACAGTTTCCCAGCTACCGTCAACCACAAACATGCTGTTAGTCCCTGCTAGTCGGGGACTTTGATCGAATGGAAACGCAATGTTATTAACATTACTGATTTCCTGTAAACTAGCTGTCCCTGCTAGTCGGGGACTTTGATCGAATGGAAACCCATTAGAATCTTCATACATTGGCTCACAATCACCTCCGGTCCCTGCTAGTCGGGGACTTTGATCGAATGGAAACTCTGCATTTCTAGAACTGGCTAATAAGCTGGGCATTTGTCCCTGCTAGTCGGGGACTTTGATCGAATGGAAACTACACTGTACATGCAGCTATTCTCTGCCTGAAGACGAGTCCCTGCTAGTCGGGGACTTTGATCGAATGGAAACGAGAGAACAAAGAATGAATATGTATTTAGAGGATTAGTCCCTGCTAGTCGGGGACTTTGATCGAATGGAAACAATAATACGTTTTAAACTCAATAAGATCTTTGTTGTCCCTGCTAGTCGGGGACTTTGATCGAATGGAAACATATCTAATTGAGATAGCAGATATGCAAGCGTCATGTCCCTGCTAGTCGGGGACTTTGATCGAATGGAAACCACATATAATCTAGTTGTACTTAACTGCTTAAAGACGTCCCTGCTAGTCGGGGACTTTGATCGAATGGAAACAGCCTTACCAGCCTTACCTTCCTTTCTGAGTTCTTTAGGGTCCCTGCTAGTCGGGGACTTTGATCGAATGGAAACTGTTTTCCAAGCCTCATAGAGTTTTCCACAAAGTCCCTGCTAGTCGGGGACTTTGATCGAATGGAAACTTTATTGCCACACCAAGATTATTGACCTGTATTTAGCGTCCCTGCTAGTCGGGGACTTTGATCGAATGGAAACGGTGTTACCCATTGGAGAAAATTGGAAAAAAGTAGTCGTCCCTGCTAGTCGGGGACTTTGATCGAATGGAAACACTTCTTATGAGTTTAGATTGTCGGGAGACTATTGTCCCTGCTAGTCGGGGACTTTGATCGAATGGAAACGTTAAGTTGCACGCTGTATCGATCCATGTAACGTCTACGTCCCTGCTAGTCGGGGACTTTGATCGAATGGAAACCCAAAAGAAGGAAAAAGGTAAAAGTAGAAAGTAAAAAGTTTTGTTGGTTGGAGAGATTCAGC
>JBIKNH010000155.1:0-10995 GCA_044358815.1 Pseudanabaenaceae cyanobacterium
CAGCAACCATACCAATGCGGCGATCGCCAAGCTATTCCACCAGGACACTCCCCCTAACCAAGTCATGGGATGGATGCCTGTAATCCAAAATAGCGTTGTACCGTGATAACCGATGCCCCATAGTCCACCCATCAACCACGCCCATAAAACCCGACGCTCACGAGGTTTTGCAGTTACCTTAGGGTCTAGATCAGGAGCTATACTAGGGTCTACATTTGGACTAGAACCATAGGCATCACTACCTAAGTTATCGCCATTGGTTTTCGTGAAGGGACTTTCGGTATGGTCTAGATGATCTGACGAGTCTGACGGTAGATCCACCTGACCCAACCGATGCACAATCCACCACAACGGCGCGATCGCCACCCATGCCAATGACCACCAACTCCAAGGATCAGTGGTTGCTCCCATAGCGACACCAGCAAGTAGAACTACTAAACTATTACGCCAGGGTTTTTTGTAACTCCACTGGAACAGTAATCTAGTTATAGACTCAGTGATAAACCTAGTCATAACCTGAGAGAACTCGGATAAGAGCGCCTTGGTAGTAGCACTGAAGCTAGTGGACTGGTGGGACATTATGGGACGTTATGAGAGGATGCTTTGGGGGATGCTTTGCAGATTAACACCAAAATACCGCAGGGAATACAGCTAAAGCTTAACCCTACGGTATTGGATTTCGATCAACTAACCATAAGCAACTAACGGTCTACATATCTACTAACTGCACCCAGACCCAGCTACTAGAGTTCAGAACTCAGTGCCTAACTCCTGCTATCCCAAGGCTCTGGCAGCTTATTCAAACGCAGCTTGTTTAAACCTGAGCCGTAGCTTTTTGTTTTTTACGAGCTAAGGTCAAACCACCGAAACCAGCCGCCGCAATTGCCCCCCATGCCAAAGCCGGTAAAGGTACTTTGCGCACTGCTACGGAATCATTCAAGCATTGCCAGAACAGGCTAGCGGTATAACCTGTTTCTAGACTGAACCCAGCAGGACGGGCAAAGCTAAACCCAAACGTCGTACCAGCAGGGTAACCCATTGATGCTGCGTTGAAACCTTGGTTGCTCAATTGCGTCGCATTTAGGTTAGTGATACCGCTAATATAAGTACCTTTATTACTAGGATCAATCATTGATTCCAATTGGTCTTTACCTTGGGGATAGTAAGAATCAGTCACTGCCAAGTCACCAATTTTCGGTGTACCGCCGTTCGCTGTCACAAAAGTATTGTAAACATACCCAGTGGCAGCACTGTAGGGTAATGTACCACCATTCAAACTGCTGAAGCGATTAGAAATCATACTCACCGCCCCGTCAGCGTTTCGATATACACCCCGCTGCATCCCGTTGGCAGTAGCACCGCTGTCAGTGCGGAACCGTACAGCATACTCAAATTTGCCATTGCCGTAGCCGGACTGAGGGGACAGGTCAAACATCAAGTCACCCCATTTGACACTACTGGTTCCATTAGCACCAGTGTTAGCTCTAACCCCAACATAAATTAAACTGTTGGTTACCTTAATGCCCATGCCATAAATTTCATAAGGGTTGGTAGCACCACCGATAGTTGTGCCATTAGCCCCATCTTTGAATGAATCAGCGGCGTAATTCCAACCGTTAATTAGTTGACCAGCATAGGAGGCGGCGGGCATGGCTTGAGCTACACCTAAAGCTGCCACCGTAGCTACAGCAGCCCTTAAAACAGCAGCCCTTAAAACAGTAGCTTTTGAGAGTAACTTAGAGGATAGCGGTTTCATGATGTTTATTCCCTGAATCAAAATGAGTTAATAGGAGTGACAGGCTATTGCTGGTTTGTTTTAGTGGCGTATTGATAAGTATTAATAACAAGACTTACGTCAAGAAGTCTGAAATAAGGAGATGCAGTAATAACTTCCCCTAACTGATTCCCTGGTTAGCTAATGGGCTTCCCCGTTACTTCTTATATTAAATTTGTGTCTGACCCAAGATCTAGAAATTGACTTTTTCTAGTATCTTTAGTGCAAATGTCTCTGTGGCTTATATGAGAGTCATTATTGCCCTAGAAGCCTCATTAAGCAAGGTATTGAAGTTATCTAAAAGTTATCTATTCGGTTATTTACTGGTTATTTATTAGTTATCTCTTCTATTAGATGATTCAAGGACTGAGAAAACATCAAATTATTAGGGATATTCTGATGAATTAAGTGAAAAGTTATTCGGAAGTTATTTGAAAGTTACTCAAAAGTTATTTGCGATAAATTGATGAATTATCGTATCTTTTTTGATCAGCCAGGTTTAAAGATTTTGCTCAAAAAAAGCCGTAACCCGACGGATATATTCGGCGGGATTATAGTTATAGTTTTTGGCGTGTTTAGGTTCTTGGGTTTCCCAGTACTCAGCGCGGGGATAGGCGGCTTTGAGGGCGTGGGCATGACGCACTGGGGTGTATTGTTCTATGGCGCTGTGGATGATCAGTAATGGGCGCGGCGCATATTGAGCAAGGCGATCTACTGGGCGGGCAGCGGCGATTTCCGTACCGACAAACCAGTTAGCAAAAAACAACGTAGACGGTAAGAAAATCATCGGTAGTTTAGAAGCGTCTACCCAATGATCGCTAATCATGGAATAAATTTCGCTATAGGCACTGTCTACTACTACGGCACTAATGTCTTCGGTTTGGGCAGCAGCGCTCAGGGTACTAGATGCCCCCATTGATACCCCTAAAACACCGATCTTACCTTTGCTAAAACCTTGATCACGCAACCATTGCACCGCTGCTAGTACGTCTTGGCTTTCGTTCGTGCCAAAGGTGAAGCGCCCCGCACCACTGGCTCCATGTCCCCGCAGGTCAATCATCATCACGGCAAAGCCCCGCTCTTGTAATGCTGCGGCAAATTCCGTAAACCGATTGTTAAATTCTTTGCTGCGACTGGAACTCATGCCATGAACTAGCAAAATCGCCCTGGTTTTACTGCGATCTTTAGCTTGGGCAGCCGGAGCATCTACAAACCAACTAGCTATATCCACACCATCCCGCGTCCGCAGCGTTAAATCGATGGGGCGTTGTTTAAAGGCTTGCACTGATTCAGGGTTAAAGTTGCGCTTGGGTAATGAAAGGGTATGGGCAGCATAGATGGAAATTCCCCCGTAGGCAACGGCAAGGGTGGCGGGTATTGAAATCAACAGATTCCGCCAATGACGACCGGACTGATACCAACGTGATGTTGAGGATGTTGCATTAGTCTCAGGTGTGGGTGCAGAATCGGGGGGAAGATTGGTCATGGTTGATGGATAGTGCTGAAGCTAGGGTTACTAATCTGAGGGCGCTTGATTTTCTATTAAACTTCATACCGGATCGGGAAAGATTTGCCATAGCCCCGAATGCATTAAAAGCCTATTCACTTGAAAGACCATCTGAAAACCCATTAAATAAATCCAGCTAGATCTAAACCCAATGGTTCAGATTGGAAATGCAAATTGACGGTGCAGATTTAGAAAGTAGATCTCAACAGTGGGTTTAAGGGACGGATTGACATTGCAAACACAGGTTAAACGCCCCTTAAATTTCTTAAAGTTAAAGTTGTTCCATTAAACATTCAGTTATCCACCTGATTCGTTTCATAATCAATGATTGACTGTGCTAACTAACAATCAAGATTTTTAAACATCAGATAAATATCAGGATTTTTATTATGTTTGAGCAAATTTTAGTCACTGTAGACGGTTCAGGACGGGCACGGGAAATGACCAATATGCTGTTGGGACTGCCTAGCCTCCAGAGTACCCAGGTAAATGTTTTGCATGTGGTGGCAGGTTCCAGCAGTGCCGAAGGAATTACCGAGTATCGCCTCGCTGGTGAAAGGATTCTCGCCAAGGAAGCCAGCAGCTTTAAGCTAGGTTCGGGTCACACTTCAGTGTCTATGCTCAAAGAAGGCGATCCCAAAGATGTGGTGTGCAAAGTTACCGACGAACTGAAGCCCAGCCTTTTGGTGATGGGTTCTAGGGGTATGGGACGGTTACAGGCAATTTTGGCTAATTCCGTGAGCCAATATGTGTTTCAGTTGGTGTCTGTGCCCATGTTACTGGTCAAAGATGATGTTTACATCAAAACCATTCGCTCGGTGATGGTTTCTGTGGACAACTCCCAAGCCGCTAAAGATGCCCTAGATTTTGTCACCAAGTTACTAGCCGGAGCCAAGGATGTGGAAATCATGCTCATGCGCGTGGTGAAGAAAAAAGAGAATTTTGATGCCTCTGCCGATGCCGCACTAGTGGAAGCCACTGCCAAACTGAAGCGACTGAATATTAATCACCGTGTGATAGTTGGTGCTGGGGATGTGGGTAAAGAAATCTGCAAAGCCGCTGACGAAAACAACGCTAGTTTATTGGTAATTGGTTCCCCAGATCGTCGTCCTTCCATTGCCCGCAGTTTACCAGACTTGGATCGGTTGTTGGGATCGTCGGTGTCTGACTATGTGCGGGTTAATGCCACCTGTCCCGTTTTACTGACCCGTACCCCTGAAGCCTAAGGGTAATTGACCATCACGTAATTCATCTAAATCTCCCCATCAGATCCCCCTCAATTGCCGTTCCTAAAGGTGAAGCAAAAAATCCCTCCTTTTCTCAGGGGGGATCTGGCTCCATTCGTCAGCCCTTTGTTAAGTCTTTTATAGTCAACCAAGATAAGAATGGCACGTTATTTAGGGTACTTGTCAGACAAGATGTCTGACCTACAAAGCACGTGGGACGGACATCTTGTCCGTTTATCTGCTTACAAGATTGTCCCAAAGTTATTTGAAATGACTATACTAATGAAAGTTGTTTACCAATGGAAGCCAAAACAAATCAAAAATGAACCAAAAACAAAGGGAAACTATCCTCTTATTCTCTTGTTCTCTGATTCAAATGATATTCTTTAATAGTATCAAGAATATTCGGTGGCTCTAGGGTTGTGGACTGAGGCGCTTAATTACTTCCACCAATTCCTGAACTCGCACCGGCTTACCAATGTAATGGTTCATCCCTGCTACTAAACAAGCCTCTTGTTCCTCTGGCATGACATCTGCGGTCATAGCAAGAATATATGGTTGGGGTGTTGTCATGGAGCGAATTAATTTCGTCGCGGTGATGCCGTCCATCTTGGGCATGTGTAGGTCCATCAAAACTAAATCATAGGTATTCTGTTCTACTTTTTCAACGGCGGCTAAGCCATCACTGGCAATATCAACCTGATAACCTAACTTTCGGAAAATCATAGAGGCAATTTTTTGGTTAACTAAGTTGTCCTCTACGACCAACACACGCAGGGGGATCCGCTGCCCCATGGTGGGATCGAAGCCTTGACTGGTTTCCATATACTTGGTGGTAGTAATGTTGGTTTTCACAGGGGGAGGAGCCTGCACTTGCACCGTAAAAGAGAAAGTAGCACCTGGTTTATAAGCAATGGGGGTAAGAGTAGTTGTAAGGTTATCCCGCATGTAGCCTAGGCTTTCCACCCAAATTTTGCCGCCCATTAGTTCCACTAAACGTTTACAAATAGCCAGCCCCAACCCTGTACCGCCATATTGTCGGCTGACGGAACTATCCCCTTGGGTAAATGGTTCAAATAATCCTGCCATAGCTTTGGGGGTAATGCCCACTCCCGTATCCTGCACACTGATGGTTAGTTCGTAATCCTGATTTCCATTAGTGGTCTGCGTCTCACTGGAAGAGCAGACTTGAGCACTAACATGAAGATTAATTTCACCGGAATTGGTAAATTTAACTGCATTCCCTAATAAATTCAGTAAGATCTGATTCAAACGGGATGCGTCACCTAAGAGGGTTAGCGGTGCGTCAGGGCTAATCTCAAAGTTTAATTTTAGGTTTTTAGCTTGCGCCTGAGGTGATAACAATCTTATGGTGGACTGGATCACATGGCTTAAGGACAAAGTACGGGATTCTATTTTGAGCATTCCCGCTTCAATTTTGGAAAAATCCAGAATATCGTTAATAATTGTTAAGAGAATGTCACCGCTTTGTTGAATGGTTTGCACAAATTCTTTTTGTTCGTTGGTTAATTCGGTAGTGAGTAACAGTTCTGCCATACCTAAAACCCCATTCATCGGGGTGCGAATTTCATGGCTCATATTAGCTAAAAACTCACTCTTAGCCTTAGTAGCGGATTCTGCGGCTTCTTTTGCCTTAGCTAAATCAATGGATATTTGTTTTTGTTCGCTAATATCATAGGAAGTCCCAAGAATTTGCTGTACTCTGCCATCAGGGGTACGACTGAAAACTAAATCTCTGGTGTAAAGCCAACGCCAGCGTCCTTGAGCATCTTTAATGCGATATTCTAATTCGATCACTTCGTTATCATTCAAGTGATGAGATTTAGAAACATTGGCATACACCAAAGGCAAGTCCTCAGGATGGCAAATAGTTGAAAATAGATTCACACCCATTGCCTGAATCTCTTCTGGAGTATAACCTAGGGTCTCAAATACAGAACGATTCACATAAACATTCCGATTCGCTAACAAGTCATAAATATAGAGAAAGTTTGGTGTAACCTCTGTAATACGATTGACAAAATGCTGACTCTCTTGCAAAGCTAGGGTGATCTCTTCCCGTTCGGTGACATCTTGAATAGTGCCAAATAACCGTATTACTTGACCTTCGTTATTAAATTCCGGTTTACCCCGACACTCAGTATAGATGGCTGTACCATCCAATTTGGTAGCCTTCAGAGTCAGATGATAGGATTCCCCATGCTCTAGGGCTTTTTCTACGAGGCTAATCAATTTAGCTGATTCTGCCGGAGCATAAAAATTAAGAAAATCCTGTGTAGTTAGTTCATTTGATTTGGGATCACAACCGAAAATATTAAAGATTTCTGGTGACCAAACAGCCTGTTTCGTAGTAAAGTCATATTCCCAATTGCCTAAACGAACTAGGTTCTGTGCTTCTAGTAAAACCGTCTGATTTTTCCGAAATGCCGTCTCAGTATTCTTCCATTCCGTAATATCTTCGGCAATTTCGAGTAAATATTGAGGATTTCCCGATATATCGTAAATAGGGATTCTTTTAATCCGTAAAATGCGCACTGGCTGATTTTGGGGCGCGATCGTTTCTTCAGTGGCAGGAAGGAATCGCTTATGGTCCAGAATTTCCCGCTCCCTAGCCATGAGTGATTGGGCTTCGGCTGTGGGAAATAGATCCTGTGCATTTTTGCCCAAAACCTCCTCCTGACTATAGCCTAAAATCTTTTCTCCCACTTGATTCAAATAAATAAACCGCAACGATTTGGCATCTTTAACAGATACCACAACTGGCAAATTCTCAATTATAGTGTCTAAGAAAAACCGTAACTCACACCTTGCCTTAAGTAGTTCCACAGATAAAAAACTATTCCCAAAGCAGGTATTAATATCATCAGTTACTAGTAAATTCGTCGATAAATTATCTGACAAACCACTGGATGTATGGATGTCAATCGGCGGATGCTCATATTGTAAATTATGATTGTATAAACGGTTCTCTAAACTATCATCTGGTAAATCCTTAAGAATACGTCCCTCAATTAAAATACCTTGGCAATGGGGCATTTTAATCAAAGAGAAATCGCATTGCAAATCAACCGTCTGCCCTTGAATATTAAAGTGATTGATTTCTGTGATCAATTCCAACAAGTTACATTGATCTAGATAGAATGCTAACTGATTTTTAAGATGTTCTTCTAAGGTGTATGTTAGATAATCTTTAGCTTGAGTATTGTCTAAATTATTACTGATACTATTGTCGTCACTAAATTGTTTACGTTCTTCACTAGATATCTTAGATTTCTGTTGACTTAATAATTTCTGCTGACTTAATAAATGCCGCGCCGCATCATTAGTAAAACAAATCTGCTGTTCAGATATATCAAAGACCCACAAAGGATTACTTAGTAGGTTGAAAAGTTTAAAATTAGCAATGAGAAAAAATTTATCCATAGCTAAAACAGAAATAACATTCAATAAAGTATTTGATAAAACACAAGAATCATAAGAATAAGATACTCACGGCTAAAATACCCCACCCAAGCTAGGATGCCTTAAACTAAGATGTTATTTGTTGTAGAGTTTCTAGGCAATTTTACCAAGTTAACAGGCTTACTAATTTAGCCGAAGTAATTGATATTCTCACCTTAACTTAGACATGCGTGAGGTGTTTTAATATTAAGGATTAGGTTAAATTTAAATCGGTCAATTCAAATTAGTTAAGTAAACTATATAGGTTGGTCTAGTTACGTCAAATTAGTTAAATGTAGTTTGGGCAGTCTAGGAATTTGAGCTAACTAGCTAAACTAGTTTAGATCAGTTTAGGTTAGTGATCTACCATAGTTATTAAAGCAGATACTCAGTGAAATTTACATCAAGTTACAAAACAACTAACTAAATCACGACTAATTTAGTGACTAAGCAAATAGCAATGGTTGAAAACGGTTAAAAATGTTTTCCAAAGATGGTTAGCCAATAATAGATCACAGGGTAAATCACAAGGGCAAATCACAGCGGATTCAAGCTAAAACCACCAATAACGTAACCAACGTCGCCAAAAAACTTCATCTTTGCGATGATTCTTACTAAGATGAGGTGGTAAATAGGTAATATCTTTTACCTCATAAAGTTTATATTCACCGGTTTTGCCCACAATGGAGACAGTATATGCTTGATTAATAATGGCTTGATCAGCAATTAATTCCCATACTGTAGCTGAAACTAAAAGATTGGTTCCTAAACTCTTATTCACTGCTTCAATACGACTCGCTAAGTTCACCGTATCACCGATAGCTGTAGGAACCGCCCCATTATTACCACTGATTTTACCTAAGACTACTGTGCCATAATGAATCCCTATGCCAATCTTTAGGGAATGGTCTGCCAATACATCCAGATGCTGATTGAGTAATTCCACGTTTTTCAGCATCATTAATCCGGCGCGGGTTGCCATTACCGCTGACTGGAATGGGGTTTCTAAATTAAAGAGTGCCATCAAGCCATCCCCCATATAATTATTAATGACACCACCGTGATCTTGAATCACTTGCTCCATATGTTTAAAATATGAGTTAAGTAAGTAAATCACATCGTAGGGTAACATTCGCTCTGACATTTGCGTGAAATTACGAATATCTGCAAATAAAACCGCTAAAGGCTTCTCAATTCCAATGGAACCAAACTGGACTTGACTCTCTACGGATTCAATATCACTGCGGTCAAACACTAATCGCCGTAGGGTAATATCCCCTGATACCTTGGTTTGACAAGCAAGACGAATATCCGGCGGGAGTTGTAGGTTTTCTGATAATTTCTGCTCCAGGGGACTACGGGGCTGACAATTTTCGATGCCCTGCACAATCCTGACCCGACAGGTGGAACAACGTCCTAGACCGCCACAGGCTGCTGCATGGGGAATCCCATAACTCAGGGATGCATACAGCAAAGTATCTCTTGGATTAGCCTCTATAATTTGGTCATCGGGTAAACAGTGAATGTACGGCATAAACCTCACCGGAGGATGACGGTGTTGACTATCAGCATAATATGAGTTTGAACTAGCAATGTCCCAGCCAACATCGACAGATATGCTCAATTCTTGCCAAAAACATCAAAGCCCCAATTCAAAGACCTAATTTAAAGACCTAATTCAAAATATTTTCAGATACCCCAAAATAATTCCCAAATATTCCAAAACTCTTGCAAATATTCCTAAATATCTCTTTTCCTATTCCTAGTCTGCCATCCTTCAAGAGTTGCTAATTAAACCAATTAGGCTTGCGAAATTATTGGGATAGCGTATTACCAGAGCTATATTGTAAGAGCTATTACAAAAGCTATTACAAAACCAAAAAGCACCACATTGGACATCAGAAATGCCCATGCAGTGCTTCTTGGTAATAGTATTTTTTGCTAGCAGTATTTGCGACTAAGATAGCCAGTACAAGCCTATGGCTGGAAATCCCCTAAGTATCAGCAGCCAGTGGCACTAGTGGTCAACATTGTAAACACTGGTGTTCTTTGGTCAACTGTTTTTAGCTGCCTGCCACAGACTATCAAGCCTATCACAGCAAACAAAGTAGTAAAAAAGTAGTAAAACAGACAAGGTGCAACGGTTAAGGTAAATCTCAAGAATTACCAGCCGCCACCGCCACCACGACGACCGCCACGACCGCCAGATTCTTCTTTAGGTCTAGCCTTATTGACCTTCAACTGCCGCCCCATCCATTCTGCGCCATCAAGAGCCTCAATACCAGCGGTTTCTTGGGATTCATTTTCCATTTCAACAAAACCAAAACCTCTAGGGCGGCCGGTTTCACGGTCTACAGGCAGTTGCACATTCTTAACAGTGCCATACTCAGAGAATACTTCTTTCAAGTCTTCAGAAGTTACCTGATAAGAAAGGTTGCCAACATATATCACGAGACTGATCTCCAAAACTTCAATAAATTAAACGAAAAACCTAAACCAACTACCAGTGGAATATCCGATACAACCGTTTGCTGCTGCCGAAATAAACCTTGTGCTACGGACACTCTTGCTACAAATAATCTTGCCGCCAAAGCTTAGCTTTTCACGATTTAGGCTGATCAAGCTAAAAGCACTTGGGTGATTGTAGCACTTATTCAGGTTTCTCTGCATCTAAATTCCAGAAATTTTAACGTAATTTAACTTTATGTTGATCCCCTGAACAGGTAATTACTCGGGCTACCTAATCGGGGCTATGTGGGGGCTGTCTGGGGGCTAGGTCGGTGATTTGATGGGAACATAACCGAGTTAACCCTAAAAGTTCGTCTATTCAGTAAAATCATTTCCTACCTTTGATTTACCACTTTTCTTATTGAAATGATTTATCGAAAAAATGGGTTTTAAACCCCGTTCTTCTAGGACGGCTTTATCTTAAAATAGACTAAATACCGCAGGGCATACGGAAATTCACGCTTGAGAAGCTAGTTGCGAGACTAGGTATCACTGAGTAAGACCATGCTAGGACAAGT
>JBIKNH010000156.1:0-10964 GCA_044358815.1 Pseudanabaenaceae cyanobacterium
TCTGATTCACTTGCCCCCCCTAATTCATTACGCTCAAAATCATTACGCCCCATATCACGCCTCATACCACGCCCCACATTCCGTCATGAAAACCTTACGTTTCGGTCTTACCAGTTTTGCCTTGGGTTTTAGTACCTTGGTCAGTTGTGTGATCGTCCCATCTTTCTTGGGAAAATCTGCGGCAGTTGCGCTCCCTGGTCAGCCAGCCTATCAAGTGCAAGAGTGGTTGCGGGGACATCCTGTATTACGTCCGGCGAAAAACGAAACCCTCTTGATTACCAAACAGAATAGTCCTGCCCATCGGTTCCAGTTTCTTGCCACAGGCTTTATGCCTTTTAATGGCAGTTTTTTAGAAGATGGTCGTGGCGATGTAATTCGGAGTGAAAAACTAGAGATTACCGATGTACGGGATGGCAGTATGGGGGTAACGCCCCAACGACTTGAGGATGCTTTGCGGGGAATTTATGGGGCAGAGATTATGCAAGATTTTGTCAATGGGGAAGTTTTAGTGTTTTATCCATCTCGCAGTGATGGGACTGGGGGATCTGTGGGGCAACTCAGGCAAGGGAAGCGGTTTTTATATTGGATTGAAGTATTGCAAGCACCAGGGGGAAATTTTCCTACGGGACAGATTACAGTATTGGATTTACGCGATGTGGCTGGGGTAACTACTGAATTACGCCGCCGCCGTCCAAATGTGGTACTAAAGTCCAATTAATCAATTTAGTCAATTATTGAATTGAATTAATAATTAAATAATTTAAATAATTAGGGAACTTTAGCACCTGTGAACATCTGTAAGGATTTTGCGAACTTGTAGCGAACTTGGAGCAAACTTCTAGCGAACTTTATGTTCTACGACATGGGTAGCGCTGATCCATTCCCCCTTATGGTCATAGTAACGAATTAATCGTTCGCGATGGGTGGGACTAACCAACCAGCCTGATTCCACAAAGAAAGCCTGACGTACCTTAATTTCTAGGGGCACATGGCTGGCAGCACCGTCGGGCAAAAGCAACATTTTTTGGGGTGTGGCAGAGTCCAGGAATGTGAGTTGGCGGTCGGTTAATTGGGCTGTATTGCGGAAAGATTGTCCGGTAGAAGAGGAAAAATTATGTTGAAATTTCCCATTGCCTAGATCGGTAATTTCTAGGGTCGTGTCCATAGTTTGGGAATAAGACCAGTTAGGATACGCACTACAGGCTTGACCTTCCCATTTACCGACCAACTGTTGCATATCCAATGCGGGACGTTCTTCTGCGTCGCTGCCAGTACGAAATTCCCGAATTAGGATCAGTTCACTGAACGCTCCTTGTTTGTCAAATAATTGAACGAGACGCATCCGCCGATCATTACCAACAAAGCCATATTCGGCACCAAATTCGCTAAAGGGTCCATATTGTAGTGCTCCTTTAGAAAATGCTCCGGTATCAAAAAACAAGCCCTGCTTACCGAGGGAGCGATATTCTTGGCTGTAGTCTGAAATGGGGGTTGTAGGGTCGGCACCGAAACGCCGCAACCGAAATATAACCAGTTGATTGTCTTCCAGTCCGGTCAAATTGAGAATAGATGGAGTGGAATCGAGCTGCTGTCCCTCAGGAGAGAATTTTGTAAAAGAACCGTGCCATTCCCCCAGATTTTTAAGGAAGTTATCCCAGTTTTGTCCCATATATTTTTCCTATATAGTTTATATAATTCAACTTTAATTTAACGAGGGTTTAGTTATTTGTTTTATATAGAGATGATGTAAGAGATTGTGTATGATTTATTTTGAGTGATGGGCGAATAATTAAACCTAAATATTAGAGATTTGCGCTGATATTTTCAATAGCTCTAGGGAATTAACTATAGGGTTAAACTGTAGAACTAAATGACTTAGGAGTTATTTGCTATAGGTTAGCCCAGGCTTTAGTATTATTGATCTAGTACTTATGAATTCTTGCCCCTTAGTTCTTGCGGATCAGTATTTACGCCATGCCATTAAGGTTTAAAATCCCCCTCTTATTTACCATAGTCGCAATTATTACTTCATTAATTTTGACGTTATTTGCGTGTTTTAGCGGTCTACAGGCTATTGAGAACACACAACAGGAACAGCTTAAAACCACTGCTACGATAATTCAAAAAGCTTTTGAGGAAGAAGCGCAAAATGCTGGCGCTAAAGCGGAGATCATCGCGAACATACCCGTGGTTAAGCAGGCTTTGCGGGCAAGAGATCGCAACCAACTATTACAAGCATTACTGCCGCTTGCCACTATCCAACGGGAGCGCTATGGAGTTACAGAAGTTAATTTTCAATTACCTCCAGCAACTTCGTTTTTACGTGTTTTTACACCAAAACAAGGTATTGGGGAAGATCTGAGTGGTTTTCGAGAAACTGTTGTGCGGGCTAATCAACGGCAAGAATTACAAATTGGTTTGGAAATTGGACGATTTACTTTAAGTGTGCGCGGGGTAACTCCTGTGGCTGATGCCCAGGGACATATCGGTAGTTTTGGCATTGCTACGGGTTTAGGTTCCATTTTGGAAAAAGTGAAAAAGATCACAGGAGCGGAACTAGGGGTCTTTGTAGACAATGATTTGATGCTAAAAGTGGCAACTTCCGCCAAGCCCCCAGAGCCAGATCAAGTAATTGGTGGTTTACGAATTGACAGCAGCACCAACTGGCAAAAAGTCCGTAGTTTGGTATCTGCTGATTTACTGCGCACCGTCAACGACACTAAAATGATTTTCCAAAAAATCGACGATGTGAGTTATGGGATTACGTTACTGCCTTTGGTGGATTTTAAAGGGAAGAAAATCGGCGTAATTGTGGCAGGGCAAAGCCTTCAGGAATTGGTGAGTTATGGCAATAAATTATTGATTAATGCCGCTATTTTGGGACTGCTTGTGATTATTCTTTTGGCTGGTTTAGGAACGATTATATTCAATGGTTTATTAATGCGTCCGATCATGGCGCTCACTAATGCTATTAATAGCCTCAACATGAACCATACTATGCCTCCAATCCATCAGATTAGTAAACGACAAGACGAATTAGGTAAGATGGCTTTGGGACTGACACTATTAGCAGAACAAGTGAATTATGGAGAATCTGCTAGTCATCATGAAGGAGAAGTGACTAACCATGATTAAGCTGCGTAAGTTTTGGCAGAGATTTAGCCTCTGGTTCATTCTGGCTTTGTTAATGGGCGTATGTTTTGGGGTGCAACAGATTCATGGTTTAGAGACTCCAGTGCAATCTGAAACAACAGTAGAAAATGTAATAGAATCTGAAATACCATCGACGGCAAACACAGGGAAGCCAAACACGGCAAAATCAAATGCAGTTGCAGTTAGTGTTTTGCCCCCTGAAACTAAGATCGCTCCAAAACTTCCCACTAATGTTTATAAACCAATCAACGTTACTGTTGCTCTAGTGGTAAATCAAATTGGGAAGATTACTGATGCAGCAGGTACATTCACTGCTAATCTAGACCTACGCTTAAAATGGCAGAACCCTGATCAAGCCTTTGATCCTAAAGTAATTGGTAGTAATGAACAGATTCTGATTGGGGAGGAGGCAACGGCTAGATTAGCAAAAATTTGGCAGCCTAAAGTGACGTTCCAAAATCTAGCTGATAAACCTCGCGAACAGGAATTACAATTAATCGTGAGTGCTAATGGTGACGTAACTTATTTACAACGTTTGACTGGGACATTTCAAACCAGTTATAAGCTCAATGACTTTCCATTTGATGAGCAGATTTTACCCATTGCTCTGGTTACCAAATACGATAGAGAAACCGTGAATTTTTGGCAAGATCAAGAGGATATAGATTTCTCTAGGGTCGGGACAGATTTTAGTATTGCGGGGTGGCGGATTGGTAAAATGGACTTTGTTTTAGACCAATTCAAGGGATTAGATGCAAATTTTTATTCTAGAATTCAAGGTCTAATTGAAGTAAAACGCAATCCTATCAGTCATATTCCAGGAGTTTTCATTCCCTTTTTTCTAGTGTTGCTTGTGCCAACGATTATTACTTTATGGCTCAACAGTGATTTAGATAAGAAGATTGGCGCTTGGTCGGGTAGCATTTTGACAATGGTAGCTCTGAGTTTCACGATTTCAGTGAGGTA
Organism: Pseudanabaenaceae cyanobacterium; assembly: GCA_044358815.1. GTDB lineage: Bacteria > Cyanobacteriota > Cyanobacteriia > Pseudanabaenales > Pseudanabaenaceae > JBAXSK01. The sequence continues at coordinate 4,120 of JBIKNH010000156.1, forward strand.
TCCGACTCTGAGTATTGAGAGCGTCTTTCCGCAAATGATTTGGCTTGGTTTTATCTTTCAATTTTTGGGATTGACGTTTAATACTACCGTGATGAATCCGAATTTAGAAAAGTTTTTTGGTGGTAAGTATATAGTGGCTGAAATTACTAATTTTATCCGTTGGAGTTTACCCCTAAGTTTACTCGTCATGGTTTTGAGGGCGGTTTTGTTAGCCATGGCTTAATTGATTGTTACTAATAGGAAATACTAAAATCCCCTCAATCTTTAAACGAAAGAGGGGATTTTAATATTTGGAATAATCTGGAGGTTGGGATCGTAGCTACTGCAATTTATTTTGTTAATTATTTTTTGTTAATTAACAGTGGTGGATTGAGTCGCTAAAACCTGTAAAGCTGCCATATATTGCGGGTCGTCGTGGGTTCCCAATTGCTCACGGGTAATAGGTTTAGTCAGAGCCAGTTCCACATCAGGAGTCAAACCAACGCGGTTAATGTCATGGTGTAGAGGAGTTTCGTATTTAGCGATAGTTACAGCTAAACCAGAACCATCTTCTAAAGGATTCAGAGATTGAATTAAACCTTTACCAAATGTGCGCGTGCCCACAATCTTAGCGCGATGATTATCTTGCAAGGCTCCTGCTAGAACTTCGCTCGCACTGGCGGAACCACCATCAGCTAATATCACTAGAGGATCATTAGTCAAAGCCGAATGATTGGCAGTAATGGTGTCTTGCAGTCCGTGGCGATCCACCGTATGGACAATATAACCATCTTCGATCCACATCCGCGCAATGGCTAAACCAGCATCTAGTAAACCGCCTGGATTCCCTCGCAAATCAAGAACATACTGATCTGCTCCTTCGGATTCCATTGTGGTGATAGCTTTTGCCATGTCTATCGCAGCATTACCATTAAATTGATTTAACCGAATGTAACCAACTTTATGGCTCACGGTTTGTGATTGGGATGGAGAGTTAGTTTGAGCTTGTGCCGCTGGTAGATCAATATTAACTTCTGAATCTGTCACAGCTACGGTTTCCTGATTCAATTTAGCAATAATCGGATTAACCTCAATGCGTTCCCGTTTGATCGTAACTGTGATTTCCTGACCGTTATTTTTTTGACGGGATTTAGATTTGATCAGTGACTGTTCTTGACGGTTGATGGTTTCTAATTTAATTGCTTCCTCTTCATTAATGGGATCTTGAGGGAATCGTAATAGAGTCAAGGTCACTTCCGTACCAATGGGACCACGCATCCGTTTAGCACATTCATCTAGAGTGAGATTGTCTGTCATCACATTGTCAATTTTGATGATGCGGTCTAAGGAACGCACTCCCGCTTTATCTGCTGGGGAACCTTCAATGGGTGAAATCACTACAATAGATTTATCATCAGCTTCGGTGGCGATTTGCAAACCCACTCCCGTTAAAGCGCCAGAAGTACTGGTTTGCATACTGCCAAATTGTTCGGGATCGAGAAGACGAGTAAAGGGATCATCAAGACTGGCAAGCATTTCCCGAATGGCAGTGTAAGTTTCTTCGCGGGTCTTTAATTTGCGACCGGTGAACCGTTTGCGAACCTTATACCAATTTTGATGATTGAATGTGGGATCGACATAGGTACGATTGACGATTTGCCAAACATTAGTCAGAAATTTCTGTTCTTGGAGGTAATCAGTGACTGCCGCCGCTGCCGGAGCGGTTCCCCATAAACTTGTCAAGCTTAGGGTCGTCAAGCTTAGGGCTAAGGTCAGGATTGCCCCAATCATCCAAGTGCCTTTAACTGCCGCTGTGGTCAACCGTCGGAGGTTTCCCTGCCAACCTTGCCCTAAAACTTGCTGTTTACTCATACTGTGTGCTAACCGATGTGTGCTAACTAAATTGGTTAATTGGGTTAATTGATTAAGTATATGGTTCAATTACGGTGCTAGTTTAGCTGATTGGTTGCAGTGCATCTATCTAGCCAAAGTGCCAATTTTACAGGAGTTAGGAGATGCCAGCCTCAACTAATAACCATCTCAACAGAGCGATATTCTGAGTTATATTCTCAGTGGATACTAGATTTAGCTTATAGAAATCCTGAGCCGTGATTGCCCATTTGATAGGTAATTCCAATTCTAATTCTAGTTTGTGGTTCGGAAAATATCTGGAAATATCTCTGGAAATATCTTAGGAAAGAAGTTGATGGTGACTTGAGGTTAAGTTCAGCCAATGACCTTAAACCGTGAGGGTAAAACCAGCGCTATAATGACCATGCTTAACTATGGAAAGAAAGTGGGCTAGTCGTGACTGAACAGCGTTGTTATCAAGAGTTAGTGCGTTTGCAAACCAATGGCAAGTCGTTTCATAACGTAACGGCTGAAATTGAGGCTTTGGTGCGGCAGTCAGGGGTGCAAACTGGACTATGCAATTTGTTTTTGCGCCATTCTTCAGCAAGCTTAGTGATTCAGGAAAACGCCGATCCTGATGTGTTACTAGATCTAGAAACTTTTTTTGCCCAGTTAATTCCTGAGGATGAGAGCCGCTATCGTCACTGTAACGAAGGTGCTGACGATATGCCTGCCCATATTCGCACGGTGCTAACTAAGTCCTCTGAAGTAATTCCCGTGTGGCGTGGTAGGTTAGGATTGGGTACATGGCAGGGTGTTTACGTGTGGGAGCATCGGTCTTTGGGGCGTTCCCGAGAGTTGTTGGTTCATATCACTGGTGACTAGATGAAGTTTAAAAAGAGAAAAGCGCCAGCATCTCGCCCAGTGGGAGGGTGGCTTAAGTGGCTACGCCCTGGTTTGTTTGTGAAGCGTTGGCTATTGGTGAGTACTCTGGGGGTGATTTTAGTCGGGTTGGGAATTGCAATTTCGGCGCGGCTGACTCCTGTGCTGTTTTTGTCTCGGATCATCGGCAGTATTTTAGATTTTCTGGTGAATTTATTGCCCCGTGGTGTGAGTGGTCCCCTAGCAATTTTGGGCGGATTATTTTTACTGTGGTGGGGGCATCGTCGGGCTTTAGGGGCAGTGACTCAGCCGCTTTTACCCAATAAAGACCGCGAGTTGGTTGATGTATTAATTGACCACCGACGGCTGAACCGTGGTCCGAAATTGGTGGCAATTGGTGGGGGGACAGGGCTATCAACTTTGTTACGGGGGCTAAAACGCTATAGTGCAAACATCACAGCAATTGTGACGGTGGCGGATGATGGCGGCTCATCGGGGCGGTTACGGCGGGAACACGGGGTATTACCACCTGGTGATATTAGGAATTGTTTGGCGGCTTTGTCTGATGAAGAAAAACTCATGACCGAATTATTTCAATATCGGTTTGAGGTGGGGGAAGGTTTATCGGGGCATAGCTTCGGTAATTTGTTTCTGACGGCGATGAGTGATATTACAGGTAACTTAGAAAAGGCAATTACCGCGAGTTCTCAAGTTTTGGCGGTGCGGGGGCGGGTGTTGCCTTCTACTTTAGAAGATGTGGTGTTGTGGGCGCGATTTGAAGATGGGCGTTATGTGGAAGGGGAATCACAAATTCCTTTGGTGAGAAGTAGGATTGTGGAATTTGGTTGTAAGCCGGAGCGTCCTGCCGCTGTACCTCAAACTATTAAAGATATTGCTGATGCTGATTTTATTATAATCGGACCTGGTAGTTTATACACTAGTATTATCCCTAATTTACTAGTACCAGAAATTTTAACCGCCCTAAAAAATCGTCAAGTTCCCTGTGTTTACGTGTGTAATGTGATGAGCCAAGAGGGTGAAACTGACGGTTTTACGATTTCTGATTATGTCGAAACCTTGGATCGGGTGGCGGGGGCAAGATTGTTTGATGTGGTCTTAGTCCAGAAAGATCCGCCGTCGGAGCGTTCTTTGGCACATTATCGCAAGTATGGGGCAGAGTTCACGGTGTTTGATCGCGAACGTCTCGGTGTGTTGAAATGTCCTGTTTTGTTGGCTAATGTGATGGCGGAACGGGAGGATGGTACAGTTCGCCATGATTCGGATAAACTGGCAGGGGTTCTCATGCGTTGGTATAATCGACAATGAACAAGAGCTAATAGGATGGCAATAACCATCAAATAATTGCTAATACAGGTTTTTAATGAAAGTTTTAACTAAGGTTTTAACTAGAGTTTTAAATTGACTTGTATGATGGCTCCGAGAGTAGTTACCGCTTATTTTTTGTGTAGTGCTGTGTCACAGATCTTTACTCTGCAAGTCCATACGAATATTTACGCCCTTAATCAGGTGCAGCAATGGTTCCAAAATTGCCAAAATGTGCTGCGTTTGCCCAAGCCGATCTGGATGCAAATGAATCTGGTTTTAGTGGAGATGTTTACCAATGTGGTGCGTCATGCCCATGAGCTTTTGCCGGAGGACACACCGATTGATTTGGAGCTAGTTTATGGTAATGAACTCTTAGAGATCAAAATCTGGGATTGTGGCGAGTATTTCGATTTTGAGCAGATGTTGCAGAAGCGACTTTTGGAAGCGAAGAATGTGAGGGATTATGTCAATGTGGATGATATTCCTACTGGTGGGCGTGGGTTGGTGATTGCCTATCAGATTATGGATGATCTAAGTTATGAGAAGGTGCCCGATGGAAGAAATTGTTTGCGAATGCAGAAGCGATTAAGGAAGTAGAGAGAGCGGTGTAAGTTCTAATGAATCATAGAGTATCAGTTTGTATAATTCTCTACTGAAAATCTCTGTTACCATAGTTTGAGAATTTCCCGTTTCTTACTGCACCAATCACCCTAAATCTATGTCTTTGTCCATTGGTCAGGTTTTGCAAGGTAAATATGTCATTAAAAAGCAACTGGGTAAGGGTGGCTTTGGGTTGACGTATTTGGCAAAGCATAAATATTTGTCTCAAGATTGTGTGCTGAAAGTGCCTAACAAAGAGCTACAGCAAGATCCCGAATATGCCAAGTTTGTGAAAAAGTTTTTGCAAGAGGGGCAGAAACTGGCTAAGTTAGCCCAACAACGTCATCCCCATATTGTGCGGGTGACGGATTTGTTTGAAGAGCATAACTTGCCTTGTTTGGTGATGGACTTTATCGCGGGGGAGAGTCTGTTGGAGCGGGTGATGCGGAAAGGGGCATTGCCAGAGGCGGAGGCGGTGGGGTTTATTTTACAGATGGCGGATGCTTTGGCGGTGGTACATCGGGAGGGGTTGGTGCATCGGGACTGTCATCCAGGGAATATCATGATTTTGCCGCCGGAACGTCATCAGCCCCAACGACAGGCGATTTTGATTGACTTTGGTATTGCCGGAGAGATGTTTCCTACCACCGTAAGCTCTAAGTTTTTTGGTAATCCGGCGTTTGCGCCCTATGAGCAGTTTGGTATGCCCGCTGCGCCGAGTATGGATGTGTATACGTTGGCGGCTTCGTGTTATTACGCTGTTACAGGAGAACTGCCCACCACAGGGTTGGATCGTAAGCTCTATGGCAGGGATTTGAAACCACCAGTTAAACACCGCTCTAGTTTAATCCCAGCGTTGAATCAAGTGATCATCAATGGCATGGCTCTAGAGGCAAAGGATCGCCCTGATTTGGCGGCATGGGTTAACCAGTTACAGCAGGCAGTTGCGCCACCGCCGGTTACGCCTACGGTGCGGGTGGTGCATCCTGAGCCTCAAGGTAATTGGTTAGAGAATTTAATTGGTTTGAATAAGCAGCCCACGCCGCAAAATGCCCCGCAAAATGTGCCAGTACAAAATCCAGTCCCCCTCAAGTCCGCTAAAAACATCGACTACCGCGAACTAGAACAACTGCTGAAAACCAAGCAATGGTACGAGGCAGACAAACTGACTAACAAATTGATGCTGAAGGCTGCTGGACGAGAAAAAGAACGCTGGATCGACCTTGATAGTATTAAAAATTTTCCCTGTGCAGATTTACAGACCATTGACCAGCTATGGGTGCATTACAGCGATGGACTCTATGGTTTCAGCGTCCAGAAGCAGATTTATGTCGAGTGTGGTGGTAAGCTAGATTTTAGTGGTCCCAGTTCTGAGACTTGGGGAAAATTTTGCAATCGTACTGCCTGGAAAAGCGAGGGAAAATGGGGGAAATGGGGGAAATGGGGGAAAATGAGCGTTTTACACTTCTATTAAGTTTTGTAAACCGCCAATTTCCTACAGCATAATCAGCATCCTAGCGTTTCGTTACCTGTCACCAGCTTCTTTACCATCATCACCGTCATTTTCTGAAAATTTCTGGCAAGCCACCTTGGGAGCGTAGCAATTTGCCATAACAAATTTTTCAGCAACTTTACGGATTTCCTCATCGGGCTTGTCCCACTCGTCCCATAAAGACTTCTGCCCGCGACAACTCTTCCCCGTCTTGCCCTTACTTCTTAAATTAGCTTTTAAATTCGCCAACAACTTTGTACCCCAATAGTTACGTTTTTCAGGTTTCGGCTTCGGCTTGTACTTCTGGCAAAACTGGCGATACTTTGCCGCGCATATTTCCAACATCGCACCCAACATCAAAAACGCCGGATGCCACTGGGTCAAACCGTCATCGGTGAGGCGATCATAGGTTCCATAATTGCTATAGTCATAAAAGAAACCTACCTGCATTCCTGCCGCCTTCGGATTTGCATGGATATATCGCAGGGTATTGAGAGCGCGACGCATATCCGTATTCGCAAATCCCGTACTGTGATAGCGTTTCTCCCAGAAATGCCCCGTGCGATTGAGCATTCGGTTAAAACACATTGCCGTATACCAGTTCAGCCAGTGCATGATTTTGGGTAAATCCTCGGGCTGGGCAGGTTCAATCAGATAATGAATGTGATTGCTCATCACACACAGGGCATAGAGCTTAAACCCAAACTTGTCTTTA
>JBIKNH010000302.1:0-3094 GCA_044358815.1 Pseudanabaenaceae cyanobacterium
TTATCTTAAGTTGTATTTACTGAAGATGTATCTACAAAGGAAATTTAACCACGGACTGACATTATAGCAACATTAAGCCAAATAAAACGCAAATTATTTGACTTCTGGGAAAATTTTTTCCAGTGATGCCACTAATTTTCTGAATTTTTCCCTTGACTATGGGGCAGGGGGTAAGGTTACGCCCCATTGCTTGGCTTGACGGTCTAGCCAGCCGTTGCTGCGCCAAGTTTGGATCGATTGAAAGACTTTTTTGCGGGTGTCTTCATGTTGTAAGCCTCTGGGCAAGGCAATGCCCCAACTGCGGCGGGATAGAGGCTTATTGATCAGGGTATAGGATACGGTGGGGTTTTGTTGTAACCAAGGCAACAGAGCGCTATAGTCCCCAGCGAGGTAATCAATTTGGTTGGCTTGGAGGGCTGACCAACCTTGAGCATAGGTATTTAGTCCAACGATTGCCGCTTCAGGGAATTGCTGTTGCACAATGGCAATGTTATCTGAACCTTTGAGGATGCCGATGCGCTGCCGCACTGGTGTGATACGGGAGCCATGAACCAGAACCGTACCATCAATATAGTAACCAAGGGAGAAATCCACTAAGCGGGTGCGGTTGGTGGTAATCGTCATTTGGGAGATCACCAAGTCCACTGCACCTGATTGCAGGGTGTTGATCCGTTGCCGAGGGGTTAAGGGCACAAATTCCACTTTGTCAGGACTGCCCAATAGATCCGCCGCCAGTTGTCGCCCTAGATCAATTTCAAACCCTGACCATTGACCATTGGTATCTTGACGGCTAAAGGGAGGAGATTTAGGATTGACCCCCACCACGAGACGACCTCGCGCCCGAATCACAGACCAAGGGTTTGCCATTGCGGCACTTGAATTAGACGAGAAGTTGGGTGCAAAACTAGGTGCGAAACCAGGCGCGAATGGATTGGGTTTATTTGGCTGATCCGGTTCACACAGAACCATCGAGCCGAGCACCAAGCCAAACACAATAAACAGGCGTGGCATTGTCCAGGATGCGGTGAAACCTATGGCAAAAGTGGTCATAGCAAAAATACGCGAGGTGATGATGGTACGCAAAATTTGACTGTGACTTAGGGACTTAAGCTTCGTACCGTTCGGCTAGGTCTAACCAGCGCTCTGTGGCAGCATCGATCTTGGCGACCAGTTCCCCCAATTGTTCGGTGAGCTTTTGCACTTCACTATAACCTGTGGGCGGTTTTTCATAGAGGATCTTTTCGAGCTTAGCCCTTTCGGTTTCCCACTGCGGAATCTCTGCTTCTAGGGTTTCATATTCCCGCTTTTCTTTGAAAGAAAGTTTTTTGGGTTTGGTGGTTGGCGGTTGTTTCGTCGCTGGTACTGGAGCAGTAGACTTGGGCGGTTCCTTTGTGGCGATCGCGGCGGCGGCTGACTCCTCTTCTTTCTTCTTGCATTCCAGATAAACGGAATAATTACCCGGATATTGACGAATTGTGCCATCAGATTCTATGGCGAAAACCACTTCCACCGTGCGATCCAGAAAATAGCGATCGTGGGAAACCACAATCACACAGCCGTTAAATTCCTCTAGATACTCTTCTAATACCCCAAGGGTTTGCACATCGAGATCGTTAGTCGGTTCGTCTAAAATCAAGACATTAGGGGCATCCATCAGCACCTTGAGCAGAAACAGTCGCCGTTTTTCGCCCCCAGATAATTTATGAATCGGTGCATACTGCTGGTTAGGATTAAACAGAAATCTCTCCAGCATTTGCGAAGCGGTAATAATCGTACCGTCAGCGGTTTTGACTAACTCCGCCACACTTTTGAGGTAATCAATCACCCGCTGGTTGCCATGTTCTGCCAAATCGTCAGAGTGCTGATCGAAATAACCAAAATGGACCGTCGTGCCAATGTCCACTGTGCCCTGATCCGCAGGCAATCGTCCGGTAATCATATTCATCAATGTGGACTTACCCGCCCCGTTGCGCCCAATGATGCCAATACGATCCTCTGGACTGAAGTTATAGCTAAAGTCACGGATTAGAGTCCGTCCCTCAAAGCCTTTAAAAACTCCGCTTAAGTCCACGACTTTTTTGCCGATACGCCGCCCCGCTGTGGTGATTTCCACCTTGCCTTGGGATTGCTTAAACTCTTGGTCCTTCATGGCTAAAACACGCTCAATGCGGGCTTTTTGCTTGGTGCTGCGGGCTTTGGGTCCCCGTTTGAGCCATTCTAGTTCCCGCCGTAAAACCCCCGCGTGTTTCCGTTGGGTGCTGGCGTTGCTTTCTTCAGCTTCGGCTTTTTTGCCCAGATAATAGGCATAATTGCCACTGTAGGAGAACAAATCCCCCTGATCTAATTCCAGAATACGATTCGTCACCTGATCGAGAAAATAGCGATCATGGGTAATCAACAACAACGCCCCTTGATAGCGCTTGAGATAGGTCTGCAACCACTCCACAGAAATCGCATCCAAATGGTTAGTCGGCTCATCCATCAGCAACACATCGGGAGCCGACAGTAACGCCGTAGCTAAAGCAATGCGCTTCCGATAGCCCCCCGACAGAGTACCCACCTTAGCATCAAAGTCCTGAATCCCCAGTTTAGTCAAAATTACCTTAGCGTCGGTTTCTACATCCCATGCCCCTAAAGCCTCAATCCGCTGGGAAATGTGGGATAACTTAGCCAACAAAGTATCGTGATCATGGTCTGTACTGCCGTGGGCTAACTGATGGGAAATTAATTCATATTCCCGAATTAAATTCATTTGCTCGCCACAGTCGGCAAATACTTGCTCTAAAACCGTGCGCTCATCGTCTAGGTTCGGCTGTTGGGGCAAGTACATCACTTTAGCGCTGCTGTTGACCCAGAGATCGCCACTGTCAAAGGGTTCTAGTCCAGCAATGATTTTCAAAAGGGTAGACTTACCGGAGCCATTCGTACCAATTAAGCCCACCTTGTCCCCTTCTTCGAGGCTAAAACTAGCGGCTTTCAAAATTTGCTTGATGCCAAAATCTTTGCTAATGCCGCGTAACGTAAATAGGGTCATGTTTTTTGGGGGTCATGTTTTTGAGGGTCAGGGGTTGGGGGCAAGTGGAATTGCAGATGG
>JBIKNH010000157.1:0-10898 GCA_044358815.1 Pseudanabaenaceae cyanobacterium
GAATATGGTCAAGCATCATAAATTAGCTAAGTCGATTAGTGATGCAAGCTGGTCAATGTTTCGAGATTGGGTTGAATATTTTGGCAAGGTGTTTGGCAAGGTCACGATTGCTGTCCCGCCCCAATATACAAGCCAAAACTGCTCAAATTGCGGTAAGCAAGTTGTCAAAACACTGAGTGAGCGTACTCATCACTGTTTGCATTGTGGGACTGTATTAGACCGTGACCACAATGCGGCTCTGAATATCTTAGCTAAGGGTCTAAATAGGGTAGGGCATACCCAAATTCACGCCTGTGGAGAGGTTGACCTCTGCCAAGTTGATGCAAGTCTGCTTGGTAAGTGATCTCGCTGAATCAGGAATCCCCGTCGCTTTACTCGCGGGGAGTGTCAAAATTCAGTCTAATCGTTAACATTCTGAGTTATGACAGCCATTCATCGCAAAGCTAAAGCCTTACCGAATACGAAACGCCGCCCTGCTAAAGATCTTTGTAGTGAGTGTGGTCTGTGTGATACCTATTACATTCATTACGTCAAGGAAGCCTGCGCGTTCATTACGCAACACATTGATGAGCTAGAAACTAATGCTCACGGGCGCTCTAGGGATCTCGATAATGAACAGGAATTATATTTTGGTGTACATCAAGATATGATTGCCGCTCGCAAAACCGATCCCATTGATGGGGCGCAATGGACTGGGATCGTTTCCAGTATTGCCATTGAAATGCTGCATCGGGGCTTAGTGGAAGGGGTGGTTTGTGTACAGTCGAAACCTGATGATCGGTTTGGTCCGATGCCGGTGATTGCCCGTACTGCGGAGGAAATTCTCGCGGCTCGGGTCAATAAGCCTACGCTGTCACCTAATTTGTCGGTGTTGGAGCAAATTGAACAGTCGGGACTGAAGCGTTTGTTAGTGATTGGTGTAGGCTGTCAAATTCAGGCGCTGCGGACGGTGCAAGATAAACTTGGTTTAGAGAAGCTCTATGTTTTGGGCACGCCCTGTGTGGACAATGTGAATCGTGCGGGTTTGGATAAGTTTCTGCAAACCACGAGTCGTTCTCCGGAAACGGTGGTGCATTACGAATTCATGCAGGATTTTAATGTCCATTTCAAACATAGTGATGGTTCCGTTGAATTGGTGCCATTTTTTGGTTTGAATACGAAAGAATTGAAGGATGTGTTTGCGCCGTCGTGTATGACTTGTTTTGACTACACCAATGCGCTGGCGGATTTGGTGGTGGGTTATATGGGCGCACCTTTCGGTTGGCAATGGATTATGGTGCGGAATGATACCGGAAAGGAAATGCTGGATTTGGTGATGGATCAGTTGCAAACTCAGCCTGTGGGGTCCAGTGGCAATCGGGTGCCTGCGGTGCAACAGGGGATTTCTGCCTATGATCAGGCGGTGACTTTGCCGCTGTGGTTGGCGTGGCTGATTGGGTTTGTGGTGAATAAAATCGGTCCGAAGGGTTTGGAGTATGGGCGGTTTTCGATTGATTCCCATTTTGTGCGGAATTATCTCTATGTGCGGCGAAATTATCCTCAGAAATTAGCGGATCATGTGCCGGAGTTTGCGAAGCGGATTATTAGTCGGTATCAGTTGCCGAAGGTTTAGGGAATGGGTTAGGGTGAGTTGATGGGGGGGGACGCATCCTACAGCTACTCATCACTGCTACCAGTTTAGTTTCGGGTGGGACTGGGATCTGATACTGTGGTACAGCAGTTTATGTAAATTCAAGCTGAAGAAACGTTTGAAATGATGGATTGAATTATTGATCCAAATCTTTCAACTTAACTTGAATATCAACAGCATTATCATCATATCTAATTTCATACTTCTTCTCTGGCTCTACATAGACATTTACATCTTGATGCGTAGTTGGGAAAGAGAAATCTTCAATTACATTCTTTCCTCCAAGAATTATCTCTTCAATATCTTCGGAATCATAGTTCATAGAAACAGGTAAAGAGAGATTTTTAATTGTATTAATATGTTTCAGTTTGTCAGTTTGAATAGACTGTAATTTATCAACAGGCATTAATAATATTAGATAGTCTTTTGCTCTACTAATCGAGACATTCAAAAGATTCTTCTTGTTAAGAAATATTTCTTCGCTTTCGCTAACACTTTTAGGAGGATTAAGTAAGTTAATAATCATTTCGCATTCATCCCCTTGAAAGCTATGAACTGTACCAGTAATAATCTCAATCTCTGAGGAAATAACTAACTTAGACAGCAGCTTGTCAATAATATTTGATTGAATACGATAGGGAGAAATGACCCCAATTTTGTATTTACCGTCATTTAGGATAGTAATATTTTCGACAATATATTTAATCAATTCAACGGTTAAAATAGCTGAATAAATTTGATAGTTACTGCCTTTAACTTTTCTGGGTTTATAAATACTCTCGAATTTGCTGACTTTGAAATCAATAATTGTAATTGCTTCTAATGGTAGCTTGGCAACTTCAATTTCATTAATATCCTCATCACTTCGATGATGCTTTAATTTACCGTTATATCGAAAATCACTAAAAATCTTACCTAGTCTTTCAATACTTCTGTACTGGGTTTCTAAATTTTCAACTTTATATTTGTGCGGCTTCGTATCTGGGTTGATAAAGCTATTCTCTTGATCTAAGCCCACCAATGTGTAAATATTGCCATCTTTCCAGCCATCATGAGCGACATGAATTACAGGACTAAGCTGAAACGGATCGCCACCAATAATAAATTTACAATCAGGCTTACGCTGATTAACATAATAAATTGTATAAACAATACTCGCTAGACTAATCATAGAAGCTTCATCAAAGATGATGTAATCCCAGTTAAAGTCTTTTAATCCAAACTGCCAGTTTTCTCCATTTAGATTCTCAATACAAAAACTATCGTATGGAAATCTAGCAATAGTAGTAATAAGAACTAGCTTAGAAAAAGCACTTCTAGCAATTTCTTTTGTTTTGAATATAGAACTATTCGCAATCTCGCTATCTTTTGTAATCCCATATCGGACTAACCAATCTGCATAAGAAGGAGGCTCTTGCATCAATTTTTTTGTAAGAACATCAGCCGCTTTGTTTGTTGGAGTTAAGACTAAAATAAGACTAAAATTTTAACTTCAGAGCTATTAATTCTTGGCAGAATTTCTTTTCTAACAAGGTGAGTCGTTTTGCCAGTTCCCGGAGGACCGAATACAAATTCAATGTTCTTAGGTAATTGTTCTTGCAAGTTATCGTCATCTGCAAAAGGAAGCCTAATAAAGCTATTTCTTAGGTTCTCTAGAATAAAATCAGCATTTTTAACTTCAATAACTGCACTTTCTACTTCGTCAAGGGTCATCCCATCCAGTGCTGTAATATCTTTTAACTTAGCTCTTAAAATGCGCTTCTGAGGACTTAGTACTTCAACTTGCACTGATTTATGCTCTTTATTTTTAAAGTTTAGAACTAGTTGCAAGTCTCCAACGTCTTCTAATCTGTTAGGAATATAACTAGTTTCAGATAAAATGATAGTGTTCTCTGTGTTAGCTTCTCGCTCTACTTTTTTGAAAATAACTTGTAAAGGATTCTTTTTGACCTGATCTTCTGAGGCATAGCTATATTCAAGCTCTAGTAATGCTTCAAACCAAGCAAAGGTATATTTTTCACTATTTTCAACAGTTTCTTCCAGTTGAGTCTTTCTTGTTATCTCGGCAATTTTTTGTTCTGTAGCCTCGTTGATAGCCTTTATTTCTTTATGTATATCAATAGATGATGGAGAAAATTCATCGTTTTCATCAACATCTATTATATCAGCATTATTTATATTATTTGTTGAAAGAGATTTTGGTTGCTCTAGGTTTCTACTTGCTCCCTTAACAAGTTTTATAGCAGTATTTTCAATTCTTTGTTTGATTTCAGGAGAAATATTTTCATCTATAACTTGCAGTTCTGCTTTTTCTTGTTTTTTAACTTTTTCTCGCTTTAATATTTCAAATAATTCCCTTTGATTAAAGCCAAAGTCTCTTTCTATCTCTTCCATTGACATAGGAGGACGCGAGGGAATACCAAGCTTCTCAATAACTAAACTAGAATCTGACAAATCATAGATGTTACTGAGATCCTGCAAGAATATTTCTGATGGTTTCAGTAAGTTGTTGTCACTATCATATAGCCAAGCAGTATTTTTAAGTGTTTCAATGAATTTGGCAGGGAATTCATGTGTTCTAGTGTTATTACTTTTGTTGCTTTCAGAAATGTAAAGTGCGTTTGCCATCCATGTATTTACTCGAAGTATAGATTTAAGGGTAATAAAAATAAACCGAGATACCTCAATATTAATGTTACTCAATGCATTATCTAATCCTTCTAAACTATAGTCAGTTACGCTGTGTTCTTCACTGTGCTTATAGCCATATAAGCGTTTTAAAGCAGATAAACTTCCATATTTAGAATCATAGCTACATCTAGCGGGAATAAGCTTGTCGCTTACGCCAAGTTCTTTCAAAAACAAACTAATAAACTCTTCTTCATACTTATCATAAATACTTGAATAAAATGATTTATTGAAAAACTTTATATCTTCGTAACCTGCAAAATATTGAATTAAATCTTCATTTGGCAGGTAAATCTTACTTGAGTCATTACATGGCTTACTCAAATATCTAACACTATTTGATTTAATATCAATAATTGATTGATTGGTCACAAGAAATTTTTCTTTTCGCAAATCATTCAAAAAATTATATTTTTTATCTTTGTCGTGACTAATTTGTTTATAAAATTCGATAAATGTCTCAAATTCATCAAGTAAGTTTTTAATAGTTTTATTGCTTTCAATTCCATCTTGTTCTAATGTACTTTTAAGTCTGTATGTATTAATAATATCTTCGACTCTTTCCAATTCGTTCGGTTGTCTTATACCAATTCTTAATAAAAAATTGTTTGCATTTTCCTCAAAATATTTATGAACTGTATTACGAGAATGAGGGGGATTAGTTGATAAAAATACTTGACATTTATTATCAGAAGAAAATGGAGAAATAATTCTATTATTCCAATCTTCTAAAATGATGATAGGCTGCTTTTTTAGCTTTTCAAGTAACCAACTTGCATGATCAGCAAAATAATTGTACATTTTTATAAGCCAATCAAAGTCTTGCTTTAAAATAAAATCCTCGTTTAATTTTGATATTATATTGTCGGAACTAATTGAGTGTCTTACTAAATCGCCGTCTTTTGTGATGTAAGGTAAAATTAAACTTGATGATGAGCCTTTTGCGACAGTTGAAAATACAAGTTGTGCAGATTGATCATTATAAAGATCTCTTAAAGGCTTAAAATTGTTGTAACTAAGTAATTCCCTTAAAGCCCTACTATCCGCCCAATAAGCAGAACTAGATCGAACAAAAGTTTTGCCATCGTTAACAGGTAATATTTCTTGAGTTCTTAGTGCTACACGAATTGCTTGATAAATTGGCATGAATATATTGTCTTTACTTCCAAAATAGTCATGATTAATAGGTAAAATATTAAAAAACTGATCATTAATTAATTGCAACTTTTTACAAATTAAAATACTATCTACAGACAATTTTGCAAGTTGATTAATTAGTTGTTCATTTTCTTTCTTGTTTTCTTTTATTCCTTCTCTGTTAGGTGTAAGAATAAAAGGAGCATGAATTAGAAATTTAGCTTTAGTCTCTTGTTTAGTTGCAAAAAAGCAGTAAGCATAAGCTGTATATCCATTATATTTACTGCTGGAGTCAACGTTACCGTTTTTGTCTAAAGGATAGGCGATGCTATATTTATATCCAAATTCTGACAATCTGCTAAAAACATAAAAGAAATTTTCGTCTAATCTTACTTTGGTTAACTCACAGCTATAGAGATTAGAGATTTCTTGAAAATTAGTTTCAATACTTTTAGTAAAACTTCCTTCATTTGATAATGTCTGCCATTGAATTTTTTGTAAGTGATTAAGAAACAAAAGTGGATTGTTTAATCCTTCTAGCTTTTTACGAATATCTTCATAAGCTTGATCACGAGTAGTATCATTACTATTGAATGGCAAGTAAAATGCTGTAGTTTCATCTTCATCGAATACAATTCCTTTATCATCTAGCCATTCTTGATAACTCGTATCAATTTCTACAGGAATCATATATTCTTGTATTTCAAACAAAAATGGAGGATTATATATTTGGGGTGTACTAGTGTATTGAAAAACCGACTTAAATCCTATTCCAAATTTTCCTATCTTATTTTCTGTTTTAGATGCATCAGATGTCTTATTAGATAAGCTAAAGGTAGTGATAGCATTGATGTGTCCCGCTTTTGAATTAAGTTCAAAGTCTGGATCTGAGACTGAGAAAGGGACTTTACCGTTATGACTAAAAAATAGACCTTTTTTATCTAAGATAAACCGTACAGAAGTAGCTTCCGTATCATCTGCATTTTGAAGTAACTCATAGACAAAATGTGCAGAATCTCTATAAGTATCAACTATCAAATTAACGAATGGCTCGATAATTCCATTTTCTTGAAGAACTTGTATTAAATTTTTTCTCTTCTCAGTGAGTTTATCAAAGTATCTTCTTTGTTCTTCGCTTAGTTTATGGGCATTCTTTGGTTCTGTCATATTAGTGTTTTTTGCTTGTTGGATAAGTTTAATCTGTATTTTATAACCTAGTAACACATAGTAACACAGATTACCCATTTATATATTTTTTTGTCATTTATGAGTAAATTTTATAAGAGCTACTTGCTAGTCCATTTATTCGGTTACTCAATTGCTGAAATAATTCTAGTTCACTCATCTGTTGGTGAATGGTAATCTAGATTTTGTTTTCTGGCTTGATGGCACTGTCAGCAATTCGATTGGGCTGGCGATCATGCAGGCATAGAGATAGCATATTTCAGTTTTAGTAGGGTGCATTCATGAAATATAACGCACCTTGTTTTGTTTTAACGCAAGTGGATTATCCTGGAGCAGATTTTGATCAGGTATAATGCCAGATAAGGTAGCAATCTAAGGAAATCTATAATCATGGTAGCGCGTCAGATCCGCTATATCAAAGAAGAGTTTCCCCAACAGAATGATGCTCCTTCGGTTTAATTTTAACATTCTGGAAACATAAACTATGCAACTAGAAGATTACTTTGTCTTTCTCTCCACCAATGATATTCGCCTAAAAAATACACGCATTGGCATTGAAACAATTTTGTATGACTACATTTACCGCAGTCGGACACCAGAAGAAATCGCCAAAACTTACCCATCATTAAGCTTAGAGCAGGTTTACGCTACTGTTCTCTATTATCTTCATAACAAACAAGAGATCAGTGAATACCTCACTAGTTGGCTGGAGTGGGGACACAAAATGAGAGAAGAGCAAAAGCTTAATTCATCGCCGGTTTCTGAAAAATTGCATCAACTTCGAGCCGAACGACTAACATCAGGGAAATCCTATGCAAATCAAGTATTTGATGGATGAAAATCTCCCTCCAATTTATCAAATACAGCTATGGCGCAAAGAACCTGATTTAGTAGTCTGGGCAATTGGCGATCCTAACACACCACCAAAAGGCACTTTAGATCCGGAAATTCTGATTTGGTATGAAAAACATAATTTTATTCTTGTAACGAATAATCGTAGCTCTATGCCCGTCCATTTAATCGATCATCTCGCTCAAGGGCAGCACATTCCTGGAATCTTCCAAATCAATCCCAGTATGAGTTTAGGTGAAACCATTGAGGAATTAGTACTAGCTGCTCTTGCTTCTCTGAATGATGAGTACAGGGATCGGATTTCATATTTACCATTGCCATAGGTTTTCTGTATTAAGTTACCGCTAAAAGAGGTCTAATACTGCTTTGGAGTCGATCTCGTAAAAGAGATAGTTCGAGTGAGGTGTGTTAGATTTCATTAACGCACCCTCATCTGGTTTTTAAAGTTTATGCGTTATGCTGAGACTAACATACCCTACTGGAGCAAGTATGTTAGCTTGATTTTATGACTACAACTAAACTACTACCCATGACTAGGGGTGAATAATGCTAGAGGTTACCTTGTCACAACATTATCAGATTTCTATCCCACAAGAAATTAGAGATTTATTGAATTTACAAGTGGGGCAGAAATTTATGGTCATTCTAAACAATGATTCAATTATGCTTGTCCCTAAATCTTCTATGCAATCATTCCGAGGTATCTTAAAGGGCGCTAATACTCACAATGTACGGGATCGCAGTGAAAGAGTATGAAGTTTCTGGTGGATACTTGTGGATGGTTAGAGTGGTTGACTGATGGTGTGTTAGCTGATGAGTTTGCTCCCTATTTAGACGATTCCGATAATTTGATTATTCCGACTTCCATACAATATGAGTTGCATAAATGGATATGCCGCGAACGTGATGTGGCGTTGGCTATGGAAATCATTGAACTCACTCAGCAATCCACTATAATTCCGTTGACTCAATCTCTGGCGTTACTTGCTTCGGAACTATCACAAAAGCATAAATTGAGTTTTGCGGATTCAATTATCTATGCAACAGCCCAGCAAGAAAATGTCAAGCTTATTACATCAGATGATCATTTTGAGGGATTGCCTGATGTAATTTATTTCTCTAAAAGGTCTTAACCTTATATTGAAATCGCTAGAGCAGCTCCAGTAGGGTGCATTCATGAAATATAACGCACCTTGTTTTGTTTTAACGCAAGTGGATTATCCTGGAGCAGATTCTGATCAGGTATAATGCCAGATAAGGTAGCAATCTAAGCAAATCTATAATCATGGTAGCGCGTCAGATCCGCTATATCAAAGAAGAGTTTCCCCAACAGAATGATGCTCCTTCGGTTTAGTTTTAACATTCTGGAAACATAAACTATGCAAGCTGAAGACAACCGTTTATCATCTCTAGTGGAGAACCTTCTTAATCAAGCTCAAGAGGGAGAGGTTCAAATTCTCATTCCGACTCTTGTTTTGGCTGAACTTATGCATATTGCCGAAAAAGCAGGGTGAAACCTAATGACTCAAGCAATCACAACTAATGCTCTAGACTTAATACAGCCATTAGCTAATTCAAAAGCTCTGACTGATGAGCAGTTCATGTCATTACCTGAAGATGGCAATCGTTATGAATATGTAGATGGAGAGTTAGTCATTGTGGCAAATTCAGGTGTCGAGCATGGCTATTTAGCGCTTACTCTGGGATATTTTTTGACAGGGTTTGTACGGACTCATAAGCTTGGGGTGACTTGTGATTCGAGTACGGCTTTTAAAATGAAGACTGGTAATAAACGCTCACCGGATCTTGCTTTTATTGCTAAGGAACGGTTACAAGGGTTAAAACGTTTACCAAAGGGATTTTTTGAAGGCGCTCCCGATCTGGCGATAGAAATTATCTCTCCCAATAATACTTTTGAAGAAATTCATAACAAATTGGTGGAGTATTTTGAGAATGGAACGCGCTTAGTATGGGTGATTTTGCCTGATGAAGAATGTGTGTTGGTTTACCACAAACCTAAGCCTTCCAAGCTTTTACAGTTAGAAGATAGCCTTGATGGTGAAGATGTAGTTCCCAATTTCAATCTTCCCTTATCGGAGTTATTTCAAGAGTTATCTTTTTAAATATCTGCTTGTGCTAAATCTTTACGAAAAAACGTCAATACGATTTTTTAAAGTTTGTGCGTTATGCTGACGCTGACACACTCTACATTTGCTACATTTACTGTGGTCGCTAATTTGAGCCGTTGGGTAAGTGGCACAAGGAGACATCATGGGACAGCAATTTGGTGAGTTGAATCAAGAGCATATAGACTTTATTGCAGAACAAAAAATCTACTTCGTTGCAACCTCGACTAATGAAAGCAAAATAAATTTATCTCCTAAGGGGCAAGACTCGTTTAGAGTAGTAAATTCAAAAAAAGTCGTGTGGCTAAATGTGACAGGTAGTGGAAATGAATCCTCAGCCCACGTACAAATAGATAAACGCATGACCATAATGTTTTGTGCCTTTGAGGGTAAACCAATAATTCTTAGAATTTATGGTAAGGCACAGGTAATTCATCTAAATGACTCCAATTGGGAAGAATATTATGCGTTGTTTCCTAAATTGCCAGGAACTCGCCAAATTTTTATAGTTGAAATTGAGTTGGTTCAAAAGTCTTGCGGAATGTCAGTTCCACTTTATGAATACATAGGCGAGCGTCAACAGCTAAAAAATTGGGCAATTACAAAAGGTGAATCTGGCATTACTGAATATTGGCAACAAAAGAATCAATTCACCATAGACAACATACCAACAAATATTGTTGAAAAAAATCTTTAGTTTCAGTAGGGTGCGTCAAGGAAATATAACGCACCCTTATTTAATTTTTAAATTTTGTGCGTTACGTTGACGCTGACACAAGCTAGATTTACCTTATAGGTGTATTGAATTAGTCTAGAATCAATCTTACAAATCCTGTTCAAGATTGGGGAGCGCATGTCTCTTAAAATACACAACTACATATTGAATAAGATACGGCTAGTACAAGTTGAAACTCAGACCAATCATATTGACGGTCTTTTGGACGTACTTCAAAGTGTGCGCAGACAATCAGATTTAGATTGGGAGGACATTTATTCAGCTTTCTATGAGTGTGAACAAGATGAAACGATTACTTTCTATGAAGGGCAAGTTTCAGAAACAAACACTCCTGTTGTGCATACTTATGTTGTCTATGACTGTCCTGAAGGTGATGAAGAAATTGTTCACAACCTTAACGTGGATGTTACATCTATTTCAATAAAAGTTCAACAAGAAATTAAATCTAGAAAGGCAGCTAAACTAAATTTACTACTATATGCGGAGAATGCTACAGTTGACATCCGAAAACTGCGGGACTACTGCCTCAATCCCAATCATGATG
>JBIKNH010000158.1:0-10774 GCA_044358815.1 Pseudanabaenaceae cyanobacterium
ATGGTTCCCGTTGACGAGTCAAAAATGCCGTTTTTGGATTGCTTATATTTCAATCATGAGGATCAGTTTGCCTATAAAGAAGCAACTAAGTTAGCTTGTCAGGGGCGGGGCGTTCCTTATTTAGACGTCTTTGATTTATGGCAAAGTCGCGGTCAGGCTTGGATTAATGCTCACTTATCCGCTGATGGTTTGCATCCTAATAGCGAAGGATATGGGGCTTTATTTCAGGATGTGTCACATTGGCAAGCCTTGACTAATCTAAATCATGGGGCTTTCGAGACAGCGGATCCTCAACTAGTTCTGACTAAGTAAAAACAGTCTTTATAGATAGTTTAAATAAAAAATATAGCTTCGGCTACGCTCAGCTAACTTGCGGCGATGGCTGAGCGTAGTCGAAGACACCTCTACAAATTATTTCAAACAACTATAACCCAAATTTAGTACCTAAACTCAGTTTGAGAGGATTAGCCCCTCACCCTCTCCCAAAAAGGGAGATAGTTATCTAACTCCCCGTCGCCCTACTTGGGAGAAGGGGCTGGGGGATGAGGGTAATTTCTTCCGTCGAATTCCTGTCAATCCACATCAGCCAACGGTAACCTTAATTGAGAAGGATACTGTCCACTGTGATGAATCCGCTGGGTAGCTTCAACAAAATCACTCACATTTACAGTATTGGGATTCAGTTCGGTATTACTATGACGGTCAATCAAAGGAAATGCAGCGCTGGAGATAGTTAAGCCCAAACGGTGTCCAGTAGCGAAGACTTGGGCAGTGGGACGTAGGGCAATGATGTATTCGTGAATCTGATCAGGGATAATGGAATCTCGTTCACTGGTGCGTAATACTCCCATACTAATCAAAATCTCCCGCCCATCAGGATAAATATCGAGCAACTTCACAACCCAATCCGTAGCCACTGCGGTAGTTGCGGCGTAGAGAGTACATTCGGCAATTCCCACCACTGCTAAGGGTTTGGTTAAAATGCCACTGCGATAAACCAGCAGATCCCACCGATTTTGCACCCCTCGCTGATCATAAAATCCATAACTAGTGCTGGGGGTAGCAATGCGCGGATCATAGGTGTAAATATCCGGTAAGGTTTCTGATTCTGCTACTGGTTCTAGTTCTAAATGGAAATCTTCAGCTAAATAGAAGGTCAACTGTTCACTAGATTCCATTCCTGCTAGGGCACGAGGTAAAGCATTATCCGTCGGCGCAGCGTGGTTGATCCAGCAGTTTTCACCCATTAGGAATAACTGCACCGAACGACGGGTTAATTCCGTTTCACCCTCTTCTAGGGCTGCCATTACCCCTTGGTCAATGCCTTTGAGCCAATAGTCAAACCATGCTACTTGTAGACGATCAATTTGCGAACTTGCACCGGGTCCGAAGTCTAATTCCCCCACCTGTTGCACCCAAGGCATATGCTGCCAAGGTCCAGCGATTAAATGCTGGGGCTGGGAAGTGGCACGGCAAGCGGCATCATAGGTATTGATTGTCGCTTCAATAAATAAATCTGCCCATCCAGCAATGTGCAAAGCTGGTAAATCATAATTCTCAAATCGACTGAGGGGATTCAGTTCTTGCCAATAGGGAGCATCCGGTGCGCGATGATTCACCCAATCAAAAAAGAATTGTCCTAGTGGCTCGTCCTTGAGGGGCGGCATTGCGGTAAGGGGCGTATGTTGCAACCATTTGCTAATTTCTTGTTGGGCACGGAAAATATTTGTGGCGGTAGGTTCCTGTTTGAGAACTTGAGCGCGATTTTGGGTTAACTGTAAACCCCAAGTGAGGTTAAAGTCTAGGCACATCGCCCCACCAAAGTAAAACCAGCCATGATAAAGATCTGCTGTCGCCATAGCTGGGCAAATGGTCACTAAACCAGGGGGTTGCATCACTGCTGCTTGAAATTGAGTCACTCCCTGATAGGAAAAGCCATACATTCCCACTTTGCCGGAGGAACCAGGTAGTTTTTCGGCACACCAGCGGACCGTGTCATAACCATCTTCATATTCAGCACGAAAAGGATAGAATTCCCCGTCGGAAGTACCACAGCCCCGCACATCTTGAATGACAACGATATAGCCCTGATTAGCATACCAGCTAGGATGGGCATAGGTGACGGTGGAAGCAATCGCTCGCCCGTAGGGTAGCCGCATTAATAGGACTGGTAATAACTGAGATTCGGGCAGATGTTTCGGACGATATATATCGGCAGTCAAACAGACCCCATCCCGCATGGGAATCGGTACTTGGCGCTCTACACTAACACTATGATGGAATGAAATTCGCCGAGCCATAACTAATCACATTGCCCTATGACTGATTTTTGCTACTGCTTCTATTCTCGTATAAGTTGTCATTTAAGTTATAGTTTTTTCAGTTAAGGATGGCACAATAAGGGAGATAGAGTAATGGACAAGATGTCCATTCCACATTTCTTTATCGCTCGTAGGTCAGATATCTTGTCTGACAATGACCCTAAATAACGTGTCATTCTTATCTTGTTTGACTATATGAGTGAATCTCTAACTTTTAAATAGTTGACGTTTAAATCTTCGACTTTCAAAATTCCAGTTTTAAATATTCAATTTTTAAATGTTTAATCTTAAAACCTTGAAATCTTTAGCCTTAAATCTTTAACCTTTGAATCCGGCAAACTGAGGCGGAACCACGGGACGCACCAAGCGCGAACGATGGCTCTCTCTTTTCGTTGTTGCTTCTACGGTAATTGCTTCAAAAGTAACTTCCATACATCCCAAGGGTAATGTGATGTTTGTAGTGACTTCCATCGGCGCACTTTCTCGCTCATGATGGAATTCCACTAACCACCGTGGACCATCCACAATTAATCTGGTCTGATTATCTTTGACCCATAGTTTAACCCATAACATGGCACTGAAGTTCGGCACTTGAATCGTCAATGATAGGGGCAAGCCCGCCACCAGTTCACCTTCGGGTAGAGTCATGGTTGGTACGGGTAACACATCCATACTGGTGGACATGGCAACGCCCCGCAGTAATGGCGGCTGCATTGTGCCAGAATCTGAAGCCATCACTTCAGGAGGCTGCCACAGATATTCTTCCACCACTAAGCGTTCTATTTCCCGATCTAGCTGTTGGTCGAGATCCGCTAATTCCGGATTTTCCACAAGATTTTCCGTAATCTCGGTGGTGATCGGTTCTGCTTTTAAGCCAAATAGTTCGTCTTCTTCTTCGACTTCAGTAGACAGATTCTGTAATTTATTCAAAAAACGATCCGTTGCCGAAGGCTCAATGGGTGGCTCCCACATGGGCTGTTCCAGCATTTGCTCATATTCTTGATTCGGAATAGTGGAATCTTCAAAGAAATAAGGCAAATCTTTTTGTTTTACCTGACCAATAATACTGCCATCAGAGGGAATAGTGGCAGGGGCGCGGTTCCCTGACGGTTCCTCTTTAGTTTCTGATTGATAACTGCTGAGATTATCCCAGTCATCATCACTAATCACAGCGGGCGGTTTCTTGTTAAAGAAGTCCGGTAGTTGCGGTAACCGAATTTTCTTTTCTGGAGCGGGGGACGGTGCTGGCTTGTTT
The DNA here is from genome assembly GCA_044358815.1 of Pseudanabaenaceae cyanobacterium. Classification (GTDB taxonomy): domain Bacteria; phylum Cyanobacteriota; class Cyanobacteriia; order Pseudanabaenales; family Pseudanabaenaceae; genus JBAXSK01. Next base: position 3,577 of record JBIKNH010000158.1, read on the forward strand.
TTTGCTGGCTCAGGTTCCGGTGTGATTAGACTAGCTGCCTGATGCATTGCTGCCCAAAGCCGACTGGCAGGATAGGTAACCGTAATCGCTGCCTGGGTAATGTAGTTCTCTTTATAAGCCTCTTCGATAGGACGGTCAGGATGGAATGTCACTTCACCAATCAGAACCGGCGTAGCTTCCAATGGTGGAATATACACATCATAGGCAAAACGGAATCCCCCTACAAATGCAACAGTTAATTCGCTGGGAATAGGATAGTGGGTATCAATTACCACCTCAAGGGTCTGGGGATTGCGTAAAGCGACCTGTAATTCTCCAGTGCGATATACTTCCCCTCGCAAATGGAATACGTCATCATTACTGAGAATATATTGGGACTGTTGTACTTTTAGGAGGGCTTGGGCGGCATTCCAAGGGGCTTCGTTGGCAGTATGTTCAGCGTATAGAGCCTCATCAGTGGTGGCAGCAGTGGGAGGCAAAACCTGAGCTACGGTTTCCGGTTCTTCATCCTCGAAAAGCGAGAACTCCTCAAATACAGATTGAACTAGAGCTTCAGACTGTTGATTAGCAATCTGTAAAATTGGCGAAGTCGATGGTTTATTAGTGGTTAAAGCCGATTTACTGCCCGTACTAGCACCTAGATCAGAACTCAGGGCACGATTTAACTCTCGACTGAACCGCTCTTGGTTTAAATCTGACTCTAGAGTGCCTAAGTCATCACCACTGTCACCATTTTTGCCAGGGAAATCTAAGTCACGAAAGAAGTCAGACCCAAGATCATCGCCATTATCAATACCATGATCACCGCGTCCTTCATCGTACCAGTCACCACCAAAATCACTGAACCCATCGCCTCCGGTGGCTAAAACTTCCAGTTTGAGGGTTTGCAAAGAGCCACGCCCCGCAAATGGCGATGTACTAGGTTGGGGCACAGGAAGATCACTAGTAACATGGCAGTCAATGCGCCACAGTCCCGGCGTAAAGTTGGTATAGGGCAAAACGATCAGCAAACCATCAGCGCTAATTCTTTTGGTAATACGCTGGTCATTGGGGAGATGGGGGCTATCATTACTAGGGCGATAGTTGATGGCAATGGATACCGAAGCATTGGCTTGTTCGGGGGAACGCACCGCCACCCGATACTGTCCTTCTAAAATTTCTGCCGCAGTGGACTCTAGCGATAGCCAAGCCATATCGCCTTTACGCTGTAATAAAAACTCCCATTGACTCATGGTGTGGCTCATCCACTTAATTGAGGAAAAAGTTGCGGAAACGGTTTAACCTGGGAACGATGGCGGGTCTTGATCATCCTGCCAGTAACTGCGTTTATACAAAGAGCGTAACATAGCTTTTTCTACATAGTCGCCGACATTACGCCACGAGATTTGATCATCCTTGAAATAGGTTTGAAGTTGTTCAATGGCGATATTTAGTTCCATATTGAACCGATCAAAGGGCAGGGGTGCGATCATCCGCCCAGGGGATTGCAGGACTTTGGCAATTGCTTCTTTGATGACACTAATCACCTGATTTGTCATTTCTGCCTTAACCTGTTCCCGCAGTTGATGCATACCGCGCCGACTGGTGGCATACATGGGAGGTAGCCGATTCAACGCATAGGAAACAATATCTTCAATTTGAATTTGGGCGGCAATGTCAGGGGTCAGTCGCTGCAAACGCCTTTCGGCAATGCCTAGGACCAAGTTTTCCATGATGTTGCTGTAGCGATAATTTGCCCCCATCATATAAGTGGAAAATTCCCGCGCTTCTTGGGCTGCCTGACTAAAGTGGCTGTCATTAGGATCAAATTTGAGGCTTGATCTCGGTCCCTCAGGACTATTAGTTTTATTAGGGCGACGGGTAGCATAGGTGCGAACTGCTAAGGCATGACGACGTTCTACATTTTGATAAACCGTGCCTTTGCCACCATCGGGGCTGACCGCTTGCTCAATTGCTTGGCGCACTGCATCAGGAACCTCTGCCCATTTTAGTTGATCCCGATGCAAGATTGTTTGTAACTTGGCGAGGGCACGGGAGGGAGTCATCACCTCATGGTTGGGGAGGGGATCAAGTTTGCGCAGGGAATCCCGCTGGGTGCTAATAAAACCATTTTTGAGGGTTTTGGCAATGGTTTCACCTAGCTCTTTATGGGCTTTGAGCCGTTGTTGATTCCAGCCGCGCTGGGTGGTGGCGTACATGGTGGGCAGGCGATTTAGAGCATAAGCAATTACTTCGCTCAAGTCGATGCGGGTTTTAGCTTCGGCTCCTAAGCGCTTATACTGTGCCTCTGCCTCAGCGATTACCAATTCTTCGAGTGCGTTATGACAAATTCCCATAATGCTTGCCACTATATCGGGGGCTAACCAAGATGTTTTGCATGGTAGGTTTGCATGTTAACACGGATCATCAGAACGACAAGCTGATCTTAGTCAGGTTTCCAGCTAATTCCATCAGCAGCATCCAAGGGAATCGAATTTGGAGGCTGTCAGGTACCACTCAATTCGCAATGGGAAAAGTGATTTTTTGGTTATTGTTTTGGTTATTGTTTTAGTAACTGGTGTTACGTGGAAGGTTGCAAGCCCCTCACCCCTAGCCACTCTCCCAAAAGGTGAGAGGGGAACAAGAAATTAGCCTTATTCCCCCTCGCCCTTAATGGGAGAGTGGGGTTGGGGGTGAGGGTGATATTTGTTCCACGTAACATCACTTAGTTACTATTAATCGTTTATTGCTAATGATTTATTGTTAAGCATCTATTGTTAGTCATTTTGTTAGTCATTGACCACCTCTCGATCAATGGGAAAGGAAATTTCTACACTCACTCCTTTATCACTATTATAAATTCTAGAATGCCCTTCATGTAATTGAATCATTTTGCGGGCAATGGTCAATCCTAAACCCAACCCCTGCTGTTCATGAATTTCCCGTTTAAATTGCATAAAAGCACCGATTTTGTCAATTTCTTCCTGAGTCATGGAAAGACCTTGATTAGAGATGGTTACGTAGACCAAATCACCATTAGTGACACTGGACACATTGACTTGATCACCGATATTTGAGAACTTGAAGGCATTAGTGAGAATTTCTCGAAGAATATATTCTAAATCTGCGTATTCAATTCTGATGTAAGCATATTCCATAGGATGGCAAACTAAATCGTTTAAACGAGAAAATTTTTCAGCTTGAATATGGGCAATACTAACCAGAATTTCGTGCAAAGGAAGGGGAATCCGCGTCGAAAGATGGCAGTCACCTTGGGAATTATGCTGCAAAACCACTTTAACGTAGGTCAAAAAAGTTTGAGTAATACCTTCCAATCTTACGGCAGACTGATAAGCCATGTTGAGTAGTTCTTTAGTGTCCTCCATGGGCATTTCATCTGAATATTGCAGCAACAAACTAATCGTACCCAAAATGCCATTAAGAGGGGTATTAATTTCATGGGGAATGGCACGGGCTACGTTACCTTTTAGTTCCATTAAATTATTTTCTAAAAGACTAACTAGCCCTGACTGACTTTCATATAGTTCTTGGATTTTGTCATGCTGTCTCTTAATGCGTAGCATTGACTTAACCCTAGCCCGCAGTTCTAAACCATGAACAGGCTTAGGAATAAAGTCATCGGCACCAGATTCTAAGGAATCAGATAGATCTTCTTTAGTACTCAATGCAGTGACAATAATTATGGGTAGTCCTTCCCAATTTGGATCACTTTTAATTTGGCGACAGATGTCCATGCCACTAACTTCAGGCATCATTACATCAAGTAATAATAAATCCGGCTTTATTTCTGATAGTTTCTTGATTATTTCTGTGCCATTATCGACATATTCTAGTTGATAACCTTCTTTAAGTAATAAAGTTTTAATTACGCTAAAGTTAACTGGTTCATCATCAACTACTAAAAGTAACGGTACTTCACGCATGGCAGTTTAGAAAGTAGGGAGAGGTGATAGGAATGCAAGGTATCTTCATATCAGAGATTATCATCATATCAGGATATACCTTCTCTCACAAGTGTTAAGATTTTACCATATTGACTCTGATGGAAGTTACCTTGCAATGTTCTAATCATGTCAAGGAGAAGTTTCTCAGAACCATTGCCCCTATCGCTTCTCAAGATTTTCCTAGTATTTCCCTGGTATTGCTCGAAGATTCTGTTAAAGCTATCTCATTCCAAAATCCATGTAATAATTTCGATTTGAATGATCTATACTTCTAGAATAAACTCACAACCTAACTAAATGGAATTAGGGAAAGATAAATCTAGATAAAAGAACGCCCATAATTAAATTCTTTCGGCGGACCATCTTCCTTTTCTAGTTCAAAATTAATTACACCCCAACGCGGTTCTACTGCTGCTTCAGGACTAAATTCCACTGGTAAACCATAGAGTCGTAATAAATTAATTTCCTTCAGACTACGCTCTAAATAAGGAGTCATCAGTAATTCATACCGCCGTGCAATGGTCACCTTAGTGGTGCGAAAACCTTGCATATAGAGGCGATCCACTGCTTCATGAATCTCAAATCGAATACCATCGGGATGATTATGCTGGCGATGCCATTCCGATTCCCATAAACGCCATTGTCTTTCTGACTGTAAATGAACTAGATTTCCCGTAGCAGAATCTACCTCAAATATGCCGTGGCGTGGACAGAGATAACTATCGGTCAAAATCAAAGCGGCGATGGTCTGGCGACAGTGAGGACAGTTAATTTCCTTGCCAAACAGAGGATATTCAGAAGATACGCTGATATAAGCCATAACCACCAATGGCGTGATAGGTCCGAGGGCACTTCGATCCTAACACGATGGGTTTCTCGCAATTATGGATTTTCTGTGACAGGTTGCGGCTGTGATGCCATCAAATCGTTAGCAAATGTGACTAGACATTAAACGGCATCTTAAACTGATATAGATGATTTAAATAAAAAATATAGCTTCGACTTCGCTCAGCTAACTTGCGGCGATGGCTGAGCGAAGTCGAAGCCACCTCTACAAATTATTGCAAACAACTATATATGTGGAATGCCCCATACATGGATTTTCCGATCTTCACCACCGCTGACCAAAGTTTGACCGTCACGGCTCAGGGCAATGGTATTAATCAAGTCAACATGACCATTGAGGGTATGGACTTCAGCACCAGTGGCTAAATTCCAAACTTTAATCACTTTATAACTGGCACTGACTAAATTCTGTCCATCACGGCTGATTAGCAAAGATTTCACCCAGCCCCAATGTCCATCTAAGGTTCTGACTGCCTTGCCACTGGCTAAATCCCAAACTTTAATCGTGGTATCTAAACTGCCACTGACAAGGGTTTTGCTATCGGGACTAATGGCAAAGGACAGCACCCGCGCCGAATGTCCGATAAATTCCCAGACCATTACCCCCGTGTGAATATCCCAAATTTTGATCGTCGTGTCCCAACTACAACTGGCGATATAACGACCATTAGGACTCAGGGCGACCCCATCCACCAGATTCGTGTGTCCCCTCATGGTGCGGATTTCCTGCCCACTGATCAGATCCCATAATTTAATCGTCGTGTCTTGGCTACCTGTCACCAGAGTTTTACCATCGGGAGCCACAGAAACGGAATTAACATAACCCAAATGTCCTGTTAGCGTCCGGCAGGGAATCGTGCCCCGTAGGTCCCATAATTTAATCGTCCGGTCGCGACTAGCGCTAATTAAAGTTTTACCATTGGGAGTCAATGCCAAGGCGGTAATAATCTGGGTATGACCCGTTAACGTGCGCACTAACTTCCCTGAAGGAATGTGCCAGATCTGGATTACCTTGTCCCCTCCGGCACTAAATAAAAGCTTGCCATCACGAGACAAGACCAAAGCCGTCACCGGTTCGGAATGTCCCGCCAATGTATGCAAATTGTCAAATAAACTAAAATGACTATATTCAGCCAGGGCTTGACGAACATGTGGCTCTGGTCTACGCCATAACATCAAGCGGGCAAGGCGTTGTACTGGTGCTGCTTCATCGCTCAAGGCTTGAATCACTAAATCTAAACCCTCGGCTCCATAATGCAAAGCTTCAGACAAAGCCGCCAACCTTTGGGGCACAGCAGCACTTTGCAACCGACTTTTGACCCCCCACAGCCCGCCCAAAATCACCCCACCACTAGGGGCTGGAGATTCGCCACCTAAAACGACATCATGGGTATGGGGTGAGTCTTGGGATTGGGATGAGGAACGAAACGACTGCATGAAAACTGAGTGATTACGTGATTACACTACCCCACAAGCCCCCGCTAAAAGCACCAGCATGGTTGTAATCAGCAAAGGATGCCAAGCCACACGCCACCATAGGGGAATTTGCATGGTTTCTGAGGGTTTAAACAGCAATAAACCAACTAAAACATTTACCACCAAAATGGTCATACCCCATAGGATGATATGGCGTAAACCCAACACTGCCAGAGCATTCAGCACCAGCCAGACCGAACCATTTCCTAGGGCAATGATCAGCGCCCCTTGCCACCAACCCCTACGGGAATTAATAGCAGACTGACCCGATAAAAACACTAGCCCTAACCAAGTCAGAGGGGCTAAAACAGTGGCAGCAATGGTGTCATAAACGAGCATGGCATTTTTTCGGCTTCTGTCTATTAGCTTCGGTCTGTTACTCCACCTTAGCAGGAATCCCTTGGCGGCGGAGTTCTTCTACCCGTTGTGCTGCGGCGTTGGGGTCACGATAGGAACCTAATTGAGTCTGTCCATCACTACTACGAGTAAAAGCATCAGGCTGTACCTTTTGGGCTTGTTGGGCATATTCACTGTCTACACTCACACGATAGGAGCTAGGTCGAGTGGGGGCGCTTTCCGTTGCCATCGGTAGAGAAGTCAAAGGCGCACCGTAACGCACACCATTATTAGTATTGGTATTACCAGATGCTGCCATAGTACTACTACTGCCACTGCTCATAGAACTACTCGCTGCTGTAGTATTGCGAGCGGGGCGGGTCGCCACTGGTGCTGCTGGTATGACACGAGATGCAGGGCGCGACGCAGGACGTGATACAGGGCGTGGCGCTTCTGCGGGTGGTTCATTGACTACCGGCGGCAGAGCTAAAGGTGTAATGGCATTAGTTGGGGCGTTATTGCGGGGGGTATCGTTAGCTACAGGGGTATTGCGATTAAAACTAGGGGCAGGGGTTTGGTTAGTGCGTCCGTTGTTG
>JBIKNH010000014.1:0-35304 GCA_044358815.1 Pseudanabaenaceae cyanobacterium
CTATCACCTGTTCCAGCACCTGTTCCATCGATAGAAATATTGCCGTTGGTTGAGCTAACAAAACCATTGGCACCAAAAACTTCAACGCCATAATTGGCACGGGTTCCGGTCGTAGAACCCTTGCCAATTATCTTGATTGCGGCATTATTTGTAGAGGTAACTTGTCCATCTATTAATGAAATACCAATGTTGTAACCATTATTAGCGCCGCCACCTGTACCATTGAGGGTAATGTTGCCAATGGTAGAAGTTACTAAACCACCACGCTCTAATGTGATACCTCGGTTAGTAATAGCTCCCGTTGTAGAACCTTGTCCGATAATGTCAATGGTTGCGTTGCCCGTTGAACGAACTTGACCAGAGTTCTCAATCATCACGCCGAGGTTGTTGTTACCAGTACCACCGGCTGTTCCATTTATGAGAATATTGCCATTGACTGAGGCGATCGCCGCATTATTAACATTAACCCCGATATAGTTTGCCCCAGTTACATTGCCCTGAGCCGCAAGATTAATCAGTCCGTTGGTGGTGGTTAAACTTGAACCAGAGGCAAAATTAATGGTTCGTCCTACTTTCCAATTCACATCACCATTGTCAGGGGTGTCAATGGTTGTTAGAGTGATTCCCGTGGCGACATTAATATTCTGAACGAGATCAATGGTGAAGTCATTGGATGCAGGATTGGCATTAACATTCACCACATCGCCGTTAGTGTAACCACTACCATTGAGGATCAAATCCAGATCAAATCCAGTACCTACACCATTGAGGTTAAACACATTAACCCCTGTAGCACCGCCATTAACCTGTAAACCATCACTGGTGTTGTCGTAGGTAGTAGTACCGCCGCCCGCACTGGAACTAACATCAGTATTGACTCCATTGGCAGCAATGGTAATGGTTTCCGCAGCGGTGGTGAAGTCCACTACCACAGGCAAAACACCGTGATAGTTGGCGATGGCTTCAGAATTAATCAGTAAAGGCATGGTGACTGCCCCCGTTTGCACCGCTAAATGCCAAGTCCCACCCAAATCACTGTGACCAACCTTATCAGCAGAAGCAGCTACATTTGCCCCAGTGACCGTCGCCAATTGTTGAATAAATTCTTGCCCTGTTGCGCCTGAGGCAACTTCACAGGCATAAAGGGCAATCTCTGCAACTTGCCACTGTTGCAGTTCGGTAATGTAACTGTGCAGGTTAGCGGAATTTAGTTGCGTATTACCTAAACAGATTCCCCCAGGGCTACCGTGCGCCAGAATCTGCAAGCTGTGAAATTTTTTGCCTTGAATCGCAGCGGTGATCTGCACAATGCCATCTTGGTGGGGATGCAAGACATAAACGGCGACGGTTTCGCTAGTGGTGGGTTGCAATGCGTCGTAGCCATCTATACCAGAGTCAATAATCAGGAGATGTAGTTGGTTCACTACTGCGGTTTGATTGGTGTTGGGACTCATACTCGTATGCCCATCATTTACGGACTGAATACTGGGCTTCACAGAGGAGATATTCATTGATTTATTTGCCTGATTTCTTGAAAAATTATAGATAGCAAAACCAATTCGGACTATTGCAACCACACTGCGGAAATTATACCCAGACGCAGCATATTGATAGACGGATTAATCGTTATAAATAGTTACAAAAAGTTATTAATTAAAGAAAAAATCTTTTCTCTTAACAAGCAATTAGCTAAAGAATGGCTAGAGAAAGCAGGTCAGGGCTATGTCTTTGTTTGATCCAGGTCAAGATGTCGAGAAGTAATGACACAAAAAATAACAAGGTCATGGGTTATTGAATCAAACAAATTTTAGTAATCACAGTTTAATAGCAATAATGAAAACAGGTTTGACTAACCCCAAATTAGCTTTAGAAAATAGTCGCAAAATTTAGACTATTTTTTATTACTGTTTCATTTAGCTTTGTTTAGGACCTTTTATCTGATTCAGGAAATCCCCTCAATCAGCCTGAGAATGATTTACCATAGTGCAAGCAAACCTCATCAGGCGAATTTGTTTCATTCATCAACCCAATTTGAATTAGTTTGAGTGCATTAATCTATATGACTACCCTTGCCCCTTCTGATACCCAAGCCCGTGACCTGTTTCAAGCCGCCTACGAAAATCGCTACACCTGGGATGAAAATTTCCCTGGGATGACCGCCACGGTGGTGGTTACCATTGATGGCAAATCCCGCAGTGGCAAAGCTGAAATTAAACCTGATCTGTCCGTAGAAGTGATCATGGATCAGCCGGAGTTAGTCAGTCGCACTACCCGCCCCCCTGCCGGCGAAGAGAAAACCATTACCGTAGATGAAGGACAAGAATGGCTCACTAACCAGTTACGGGATGTTGTGACCCATCGCAAACGGAAATCCTTTGCAGATGCCCACGGTAAATCTAGTTTTAGTTTGGGAACCACAGACGAAACTGGAGCCGTAGAAATTCTTGTTAGTGGCGATTCTATGGGATCTAACTACAAAGTGCGCGGCAAGGAAATCTGTATGGTGAGCCGCGTCATGGGGCGCATTGGTTTTGTGATTAATCACCTGGATCACCTTGATACGGGTGCAGGGTATATCTCTTCCCTATACACCGCTGTATTTCGGAATCCTCAAACTGACGAAGTGGTGCGTCAAGCCAAGTTTGCTGATACCTATGCAGAAATTGGTGGCTACTATGTGATGACGCAACAAGTGGTCAACTCCAACGAGCAAGGGAGCACGAAAACCTACGAGATCACATTCAGTGATATTGCTTTAAACTCAAGCAAGTCATAAACAGGTGAATATGATTCAATGCTTTAACTTTATCCCTTAGATTGATCATTAAATTGAGCAGTTAATGGGATAACTCAGGGGGGGATATTTTGTGCTAAAAGTGCAGTGTAAATCTAGGGTAAATTCAATTGAGATTAATTGGAATTATTAAAATTAAACCAAGACTAATTGCAGTGAGATCAGAATCGAATCATCTATTAGATCATTTATAAAACTACTTGCAAAATTGTTTGTAAAATCATATTTATCAAATTATTTATAAAATTATTTATAAAATCAGACAAACTGTTACTCAAATACTTTGATTTAATACCACTTTGATTGATCATGATAAATTTTGCAAATCGTCTATCAGCCCAAGGTATCGGTTTAACTAAAACAAAAATCAACACCTTACAAATTAATTTAGGCAAGCGGTGTAATCTTGCCTGTAGCCATTGCCATGTGGAAGCTGGTCCCAAACGCACCGAGGATATGGACCAAGACATTGCTAATGATTTGATTGACATAATTACCCATTTCCCCCAGATTAAAACCATTGATCTAACCGGTGGTGCGCCAGAAATGCATCAGATGTTTCGTCCTTTGGTAGCAGCAGCTTTTGCCCATGAAAAGCAAATTATTGTGCGATCTAATTTGACGATTTTCTTTGTGGCTGGCTATGAAGATTTACCCCAATACTTTGCTAATCATCAGGTGCGGGTAGTAGCATCTTTACCTTGTTATTTGGCTGATAATGTGGATCAAATGCGTGGCACAGGGGTGTTTGATCAGTCGATTTTAGCGCTGCAAAAACTTAATGCTTTAGGTTATGGTACTAACCCTAAACTGCAAATAGATTTAGTTTACAACCCACCATTGCCACAAAAATCATTTGGTGATGATAATAGTAGTCAAGCATCAGCAGTTAAGTTTAGATTACCACCGGATCAAACCAATTTAGAACTCGCCTATAAAACCTATCTTGCCGAACATTTTCAAATTGAATTTAACCATTTACTAACTATTACTAATTTACCCATTGGACGGACTAAATTACATCTAGAACGGCTTAATTTAGCAACGGATTACTTGGAGTTTCTGAGTGAGCACTTCAATCCTGATACAGTGAATGGTCTGATGTGTCGGAATCAGTTATCAGTGGACTATTTAGGGAATGTCTATGATTGTGACTTCCATCAAATGGCACAGATTCCAGCTCGTAATTGCCAAGGGGAACCAATTACATTAGGAATGATTTTAAAAGCCCAAAATCTTGATCTAATTACTGACATTGCACTAGCAGATTTTTGTTATGGCTGCACCGCTGGGGCTGGATCTAGCTGTGGTGGCGCATTAGTTTAGATTTTTGCAGTAAATTTTCTAGAGATTTGCTAGGCTGCATTTCCCACATAATCTTGATTAAATCTGTAAATATACTCAATATTTTTTAGTTCTTGGCGGTATTTAGGTAAGATATGCCCAAAGCATTGAAAACTGCCGAATTATCCCAAGTTTATGTCAATTGCCCAGCTTCATTCCAGAATCGATCAGGTTAAAGTCTATGCCAAAGGCTCAACTGTGACGCGCTTGGCAAATCTGACAGATATAACACAGCAAACTCATCAGACTTCTGATCAAGGTTCTAATCAAGATGCCCCTCATGATTCCCTTGCTCCAGATTTTGAAGTCGAGATCGTGGATTTGCCCCTTGCCCTTGATGATGCCAGCGTTAGGGTACGTCTCAGGTCTAACGATCCAGGTATCACAGATTCTATCGCTAACCACATCATAGTCACTGATGTTAGAGTTGGTTTGAGCGTTCCTCAGGGAGCAGAAATAGTAACCTCATCCCTGGAAACGGAAATCCGTACTGCCCAAGCCGAAGTAGACCATCTCGAAGATTTAGAGAGCCAAATAGAACTAGAAATTGCGATTTTGCACCAATTAGATCTGCCCCAACGCCCTATCGGTGAGCAAGGTAAAGCACCACCACCCTCACCAATGGGGGCAAGATTAGCACTAGCTAACTTCAAAGATCAGCAGAAGCGATTACATAGCCAAGAAAAGCGCCAGGTTCAGGAAAAACTACGCCAGGCTAAGGAACATTTAGTAGACTTGCAACAACAGCAATTACTCGCCTCTAATGCGAACGTTGCCCAAAAACATGAACTTCGCAAAACTATTATTGCGCGAATCCATCGGGTACATCAACCAACGGAAGCTCTATCATCTGCTGTTCATCTAGAACTAGATCAAATTCAATTAGTGGCGGAATACTTCGTCAATGGTGCCCAGTGGCAACCTACCTATGTTTGCCATCTCAACAGTGTCACTAATACAGCGATGATTGCGGTACGCGGGATGATTGCTCAATGTACAGGCGAAGATTGGCAAGGGGTACAGATTGAACTTTCCACCGCACAGCCGAGTACTTGGTGCGAACTACCGGAATTACCTGCTCTACGGTTGGGGCGTTCCCAAACAGTGGCAGCATCAAAAGCGTGGCGCAATCCCCCAGCAGGTTCAGAGTTACTTTTCACGGACTATGATGATCAAAAAAAGCTTCTAACCACTACTAATCACACCGAACAGTTCAGGAAACAGTTAAGAGCGCAATCTCCAGAAGCATGGCAAATTCCTCAGGTAAGTGGATTAACGGACTTAGCTGAGTTCCCATTTTTTCAATATATTCTTAGTTCTGTGGGAACTAGTCCAGAAGCTTCTTTAGCAGCCTCTTCCAATGTAGGATTTCAGTCCGGCTCCAACTTCTCTGTTACTAATTCTATTACCAAGAAAGCCCAAGTTCCTAAATCATTTAGAGGCAGTGATCGAGATCATTATCATGAGGAATTAGATATCACCCTCGGCAGTCAATTAGACGAATCACCAGAACCAGTTCTGGGACGATCTGCCCCAGTCCCCTCTGCTGCTCCCATGCCTCAAAGTTTAACCACGGCTCCACCTCGCTATGTAGCCCGTGAATTTAAAAGCAGAGGCAGGGGAGTATTATCAGAATCTGCGCCAGCAATGTTTTCTGATCCTGGTGATCAAACCAAACCGGATATCGAGAATCAGATCGAAAATCACATCAAGAACTATGGTGTAATGCGTTTAGCTACCCCCAGTGATTTAGTAAATCGCGGTAAATTAACCATTCCAGAACCGGAAGCTCTCTATTTGGAATCCCTAAAACGGTGGCAAGTAAAAGTTGATTTTGATATTACAGAGGTTTTAGGAACGGCTTCAATTAAAACTTTAGGCACTGGAAATAATTCCTTGTCTGGTGTACCAGAGCGCATCCGCCAAGAAGTGGGCAACTTTGATTTTGTCTATGTAGGAACGGGGCGGATCGATGTACCTGCCGATGGGCAATATCATTCTGTTCCTCTATTACAAGAAAATGCCGAAATTGATTTGCGTTATGTGGTGGTACCACGGGAAAATACCAACGTCTTCCGTATTGCCCAATTACGGAATCCCTTGTCAGCACCATTACTAGCCGGACCAGCGGACATCTATGTGGACGGAGCATATCTTTTCTCGACGGAAATTACCACTGTACCCCCCAGGGGACAAATGGAACTAGCCTTGGGTGTGGAACAGTCGATTAAAGTGGCGCGGAATACCTCATTTAAAGAAGGTCGTTCTAGTATGAGTCTGGTTGCCTTTAATGAGTTGCGCCATAGTATTCACATTGCGATTACTAATCCTATGGCAAAAGCCGCAAGAATTGAAGTTCGGGAACGAATTCCCATTGCCCAACCCGATGCCAAGGTTGATGTAACAATTACTAGGGTTATTCCAGATTGGGAAAAGTACGAACAACAGGAACGAAATGAACCAATTAAGGGTGGTTATCGTTGGCGGATTCAAGTTCCTGCTGGTGGTACGAAAGAGTTAATGATCGACTATACGATTAAAACTTTTGTTGATCAGGAGTTAGTTAACGGCAATCGACGAGAAAACTAGAAAAGATTACAGCTACTAACCAATGTGTCATCACCCATGTTATCCGCGAACCTACTAACAGAAATGCAAACCCTCACCCTAAATGCTCCAGTAACTACGGTGACGCTGCTGGAAGATCGCGCCCAGGTTCAACGGCTGGCAACAGTTAATCTAACTCCTGGGTTGTGGCGGGTCATGGTTGATCCCGTCACTCCGGTTTTGGCGGATAAATCCCTCCGCGCTGAGTTAACTCATTTATTAGAACTAGGTGAGGAGTCTGATGCCGTAACTGGTTCTAGTACTAGTTCTAATACTAATTCCGAAAGTGATTCCACAAAAGATTCTGGAAGTGATTCCGGAAGTAATCTCCAAACTAATGCCGGAGTCAGTGCCAAAGTTAATGACGTGCGGATCCGGCGGCGGATTCTGATTAAGGAAAGTGATCGCACTGGCTTAGTGGCAGAATTACAGAACGAATGGCGTACCCAATCCGATCAATACGAAATTCTCAGCGAAGATCGCGAATATCTAGAGGAACAATTTGCTCAAATCGGCATGATTCTGGTCCATGGGATGCAGGAATTGCCAGTGGATGCCGCTTGGGGACAGGTTGATCCATTGGCATGGCAGTCCCAATTACAGCCGATCTTTCACCGCTTACGGGAAATTCGGAGCAAAATCTTAGATACTTACCACGCTCAAACCCAACTGCAAGAGGCGATCGCCCGACTAGTACAACGGATTCAAGCCACCACCAGCCCTGATACAACCTATAACGCTTACCTAGAGGCAGATTTAGCTATTGCAGAACCTGGGGCATATCAACTGACTTTTGATTATGTTGTCCCCAATGCCCTGTGGCGACCTTATCATCAAGCCCAACTGCAAACCCCATCACCGGATTCATCACCAAACCCTGCGCCAGATCCTGCACCAGATCCAAAAGAACCAGCGCTAAACCCTCGATTACTTTTCCGCACCGATGGCTGTGTCTGGCAAAATACTGGCGAAGATTGGCTCAATGTGGATTTAGTTTTTTCGACGGCACGGACTTCCTTAGGGACGGAACCGCCATTACTCACTGACGATGTGCTGACCATTCGTGAAAAATCCAAGAAAACCGTCGTAGAACTGCGGGACCATAAAATCAATACCGCTGGCTTGGGTAATACCGCTGGCTTGGGCAGGGAAACTAATTTAACCGATCCGGTCGAATTACCAGGGGTAGACGACGGCGGTGAAGTACGGACCATTCGCGCCACCACAAAAGCCAATATTCCCAGTGATGGCAGACCTTACCGCGTGCCCCTATGTCAATTTACTACGGATGCAACGGTGGAGCGAGTTTTGATGCCCGAAGTAGTGCCGCAAGTTGTCCTCAAAAGTACCCAAACTAATCAGGCTAACTTACCTGTTTTAGCCGGACCCGTAGATCTAATTCGTGGCACAGAATATATGGGACGTACCACCGTTGCTTTTATCGCACCCCAGGAAAGATTTGTCCTGGGGTGGGGGACTGATGCCACGATGCGAGTGCAACGCACCACCGCCCGCAAACATGAAAAAAATCACCTAACCCAATGGAATACCACCACCAACACGGTCAATATTTTTCTGTCAAACATCGGTGATGAGATCAGACTAATTACGATGACTGAGCGTGTGCCAGTTTCTGAACTAGAAAAAGTTAAAATTGAAGTAATTCAAGACGAAACCACTGATTACGTCAAACCGGATATCAATGGCTTTTGTAACTGGTATTTACGGATTCCCCCTTATGCTCAGGCTAAGGTAGCTTTAGTTTATAAAGTGTCTGCCGCCCCCGACGTAGAAGGCTTGTAGTTAAGGTTTGTCATCAAGTCTTGCAATTAACTTTTGTAATTAACTTTTGCAATTGGGGCTTGTAACTTTCAGCTAAATTGCCATAAAACTGGTAATACAACCTGTGACAAACTTTGGCACCACTCGCATAACTGCAACTCGCACAACTGCAACTACCCCAAATTACCGTCATGGGGTAAGGGTGTACCAGTGATGTCCGGCAGAGTATGTTCAATTTTGTAGGTTAAATCCACATTAGGCGCAAGGGTGATCACATCCCCATGACACAGATCATAGGAGGTCACCTTGGCATGGTGATTGATAATTACCCCATTGACACTGGCTTTACCAGAGGAATCACCATCAATGATGCGGTAAGAATAGCCACCGCGATCATTGGGAACCCGCAGTAAAATGGCGTGTTGCCGGGACACAAACCGAGAAAACAACTGAATATTATTATGGACTTCGCGGCCAATCGTGTACTTTACGCTGTCTAGCAAAAAGTTCCGCGTGCCTCGGGCATCGGAGATTAGAAGGATGTGGTAAGTGCCTATCTCACTCATGTTTGGGTCTACTACCAGAGACACATCAGATTTAGTACAGTCTGGGTCTACTTTACTCTAGAAATGGGATTTGGATAGTCCCTAATCAACTAATTTTTTACATGTTGTTAGTTATGGGGAATTATCAGTGGGCTAAGGGTCATAATTGCTCCATATTACTGATTTACCTGGATTGCCATAGGGCACAAATGCCACAGCAACATGACACCAACCATTTAAATTACTCCCCTAAATTATTATTCCCCACTTGTTTTAGAATCACTCACCCCTGACTCAAGCAACCTGATTTGATTAATCGAAATAATTAACCTGAATAACTGACCCAAATTTGGTGACTTGATTGGTGACGTGAACTACTTGGTTGAGGTATTTGGTTGAGGTGTCTGCCGTGCCTTACCAGCAAATGCCCCCCTACACACCTCAACCTCTAGGAAAGGACTAAGGTTGCAGCATGGTAGTTTCGTTGTAGCTGGTGGGGGACAAATACAGCAAATGGGCTTCTGGGGCAAATGTAATAATATCCCCATGACGTAGGTTATGTCTTTTGACTGGGGTACCACCATCTAGAATTAAACCGTTTTTACTGGGTTTGCCGTGGAGATCGCCGTCAATAATTTCATAGCCAGTGTGACCGTCATCATGGAGCCGAAACCGCAAATGGGCATGACAACGGGACACAAACCCCGAATGCAGTCGCATGTCACAGCTTATATCTCGTCCGATCAGATACAGATCTTTAGTCAGGACAAAAGTTTGTTCCGTACTGCCATCAGTGAGAACGACGGTATGTTGCTCAGGCAAGGCTAATTTAAAGTCAGTATTGACTACTTCAGGATTTGTGGTCGCTGCCGCTACGCCCCCAGGCTTTGAGTTAAGGTCTGAGCGAAGATCTGAATCATGGGGAGGTAAACCATCACTTGGCTTGGTCACCAAATGGAAATCACTAGCTGTAAAACCACTACTCCGTCTAAAGCCACCACTGACAAAACTACTAGCTGTAAAACTATTCGCCATGAGATTTGGCTCATTATCTTCGGCATGTTGACGACCGGCATCAGAATTACTGTCATTGACGTTGTTAGACATAAGCGAACACTTGAACTTGTCCCAGAAAATACCACTTCAGGCAAACCAAAAATCTTACTCGCCAAATCCCGACTGCGCCCATTGACTAATTCTTCAAGACTATCCCTCTAGCGGTCTAGTTGTCTTAAACCCATACAGCCAAGTATATTAAAAATCCGTTACCAAACCACCATCCAATCTTGGCAGCAGTGCCGCTTAAATCCTATGGATATTGCCCAGATTAAACGCCAAACCCAAATTCTCGCTGACCGCTTGGGCAATGCCCAGCACTATCTTTGACATCCCTGCCCTAACTGCCAAAATTCAAGATCTGGAGCAAACGGCGGCTCAGGCGGGTTTCTGGGACGATAATCACCAAGCCCAAAAGTTAATGCAAGAACTAGATAATGCTAAGTCCTATCTAGAGAAGTTTAGTCACTGGAATCAGCTTATTGACAACTTAGGGGCGATCACCGAGTTGCTGGAACTAGAAGCCGATGCCGCCCTGACCGCTGAAGCCGTCGCCAATATCGATGAACTCACCACAGCCCTCGAACGGTGGGACTTAGAACAGCTTTTATCAGGAACCTATGATCACTATGATGCCGTCTTAACCATTAATGCTGGGGCAGGGGGCACCGATGCCCAAGACTGGGCGGAAATGCTGCTACGGATGTACACCAGATTTTGTGAAAAACAAGGTTACGGCGTGGAAATCTCGGAAATGTCTGAGGGGGAAGAAGCAGGCATCAAGTCGGTTACCTTATTGATTCATGGACGAAACGCCTACGGGTATCTGGCAGGGGAAAAAGGCACCCATCGGTTAGTGCGGATTTCGCCATTTAATGCCAATGGTAAACGCCAAACCAGTTTTGCTGGGGTGGAAGTGATGCCTCTGCTTGAAGACGACGTAGATCTAGAATTAGACCCCAGAGAACTCGAAATTACTACGACCCGCGCCGGAGGCAAAGGTGGTCAAAATGTGAACAAGGTCGAAACAGCGGTAAGAGTGACCCATATTCCCACAGGTATCTCGATCCGTTGCACCGAGGAGCGTTCCCAGTTACAAAACAAAGAGCGGGCAATGCAAATCCTCAAAGCCAAGCTTTTGATCATTGCCCAAGAACAACGGGCGCAAAAAATTGCCGACATTCGCGGTGATATGGTCGAAGCTGCTTGGGGAAATCAAATCCGTAACTATGTGTTTCACCCCTATCAACTGGTGAAAGATTTGCGTACCAATGTAGAAACCACCAACATTCAAAACATTATGGATGGTGATCTGAGTCATTTAGTTGAGTCGTACCTGCGGCAACAAAATCAGCCCGTGTAACGTCAAAAAAAGCAGTAGACCATACAAAAAGCGGTCAGTCTCTTGGCTAAGCTCTTGTCTATCATCTGGTTGATTTGATTGATTTCCTAAGGATCTTAATCAAAAATTTCGACCCGTAATTACCGCCAAAATATATCGCCAAAATTTTTTCTCACCAGATATTTTTCCTAAAGATATTTAACTTGGATTTGCTAACCAATAAATTAACTTTTCCCTAAGTGATTTGTGGAGCAATTAACATCTAAGTTGTGCCATGTTTGAGCAAATATTCTGGAGTGAATGTTTTGGAGTGAATATGTTTGAGCGGATTTTCGATCCTTAGAACCAAATGATCTTTAGAGCCGAATATTGAGCCAGAAACACCTCCTCCAGAAAATTCTTACCCAACATCCCCACCCTAACCTCCTACCTCAAATTCCTACCATGCATCACCCATCATATAACCTGTCCTTAACCAACTCGACCCCAGCCCTGTGTCGTCAACCCAAACATACTGCCCCCAAATATCCTCGCCATTGGCAAGCTGGACTGTGGAGCGGCTTAATTAGCGTCATTACCCTAAGCACCCTCAATCTTTGCCTTGCTGCCCCCACTATGGCCCAGAACAACAGATTTAGTGAGGATCAGATTCGGCGTTATGCAGCGGCCGCCCGTGCCATCGAAGGGAAGCGTCAAGAAATTTTAGGTCGTGCCAAAAGTGATCCAGGTTGGGACTCTGTGGCAAGTCGGGCTGATGGTTTAGGTAAGCGAGTTTGCGACCTGCCACGGAAGCCACCGTTTTTAGAAAATCTTTGCAACGAACTATACAGCTTCTCCCAGCAGACCATCCAGAACCAAGGCTTTAGCACACGGGAATTTAATAACATCACCAATGCCCAACGGGGGGATGTCAATTTGCGTCGCCGCATTCAGCAGTCACTCTAAAATTAGCCACAACTGGCAACTGTGGTCCCCACAGTATTTGCCCAATGAGATGAAAGTTTGGTAGTGGGGTGTGACTATTGCGGGGTTCTGGATCAGACCGATGATTTGAGCGACTAGAGCCTGATCCCTGAACCGCTGCTTAACCGTGGGATTTTATTAAATTTTAATGTCAACACAATTAATTTTTTGAGGATATTTACCCCATTGATGGTGATGAAAGGTAATAAAACTAAGTTTTATCTGACCTAACACGTCATTTACAGCATCTTTACCGTCAATGATCAGTTAAATATCGGCTAAATAGCATGAAAAGCCATGAGAACCATACAAAGGGGCACTCTGAGAACCGAGAAAAGTATGTATCCTCAAACACCGTCAGAAAAAAAATTTCCTTGAATGGTTATCCTTGTTTTGGTACAGTAAAACTTGGTAAAGAAGTAGTAATAAATACACAAGTTTTTAAGGATCAGTTCAGACGTATGAGCAGTAAGCCCGACCGCGTTGTTATCATTGGCGTTGCCGGAGACTCTGGCTGTGGCAAATCTACCTTCCTGCGTAGATTGTCCGACCTATTCGGTGATCAGTTTATGACGGTGATTTGCCTTGATGACTACCACTGCTTGGATCGTAAGCAACGCAAGGAAACCGGCATTACTGCCCTTGATCCCCGTGCCAACAACTTTGACCTAATGTATGAACAGGTTAAGGCCCTCAAGGAAGGTAAGTCGGTTATGAAACCGATTTATAACCATGAGACCGGTTTTATTGATCCTCCGGAGTTAATCGAACCCAATCATGTGATCGTTATTGAGGGTTTGCATCCCCTGTTCGATGAACGGGTGCGTTCCTTGTTAGACTTCAGTGTTTACTTAGACATCAGCGATGAAGTCAAAGTGGCATGGAAGATCCAACGTGATATGGCGGAGCGGGGTCATACCCTTGCTGATGTCATGCAGGCCATCACCGCCCGTAAGCCCGATTTTGAAGCTTTTATCGATGTCCAAAAAGCTTTTGCTAATGTGGTAATTCAAGTGTTACCCACAAACTTAGTGGCTGACGATAAGGAGCACAAAACCTTACGGGTACGCCTGATTCAACAAGAAGGTGTGGAAGGTATGTCCCACACTTACCTGTTTGATGAAGGTTCCACCATTGTGTGGACTCCCTGCGGTAAGAAGCTGACCTGTGGTTATCCAGGGATTCGCCTTGCCTATGGCCCTGACAGTTGGTGCGGTAACCCCGTGACCGTATTAGAAGTCGATGGCGAATTTGCCCGCCTTGACGAGTTAACCTATGTGGAAAACCATTTAAGTAATACTGATACCAAGCATTACGGTGAGTTGACCGAGTTACTGTTGAAGCACCCTGACTACCCAGGTTCTAACAACGGTACTGGCTTGCTGCAAGTGTTAGTAGGCTTGAAGATGCGTTCTGCCTATGAGCGTTTGACCCATACCTCTGCGGATCAGTTGACTGCGGTTTCGTAGGTTTCTTGGTGGGTCATTACATTACATCTCGTTAAATTACCTAGATCCCATCGCACGGTGAGATCACGACGGTTCACCTAAGGAATAAATCATCTCTAACTTGCTGAATTTCTGGTTCACTAGGTTACGGTGTTTTACTCCCTGTTGGTTCAATTCAAAAAACTATTTTTACCCTGATCCCTCCTCTTTCACTGGTTTTTCATTGGAGAGGGGGGATTTGCCTTAAATAGTCATGGTCGTCATGGTGATGGCTGGGGCTATACCTTACCCTAGGATTTAGGATTGATGTGGCATTACCTATATCTGTGACTCTATGAATGGCTTGTCCGCTGCTGCCAATTGTTTGGGACAATATTTTGCTCAATTTGCTGCGTTGCTTGATCCGACGGAGGTGGCGCAGGTGGAGTTGCTCAGCTATAAGCTAGAACATCGGGTAATTGAGATTGCGGTGTTTGGCTTGGTATCAACGGGTAAAACTACTTTGCTCAATGCTCTGTTAGGCAAAAAAATTGGTGCGACTAGTCCCCTCAATGGCACCACCCAAGGGTTAGCCACCCAAACTTGGTCTATTAAAGCGGGACAAGGTAAAGCACAAATTCGGTTTATTGATACCCCTGGTTTGGATGAAATTGATGGGGCACAACGTAGCGAATTAACTTTTGCGGTGGCGGATCGGGTGGATGTCATTTTATTTGTGGCGACTGGGGATCTCAATCCGCTGGAATTGGCTGCGCTCCAAGGTTTGCAACAAAGACAGAAGCCCATTTTACTAATCGTTAACAAAGCAGATTTGTATCTTGATGCGGACAAAATTGCTTTACAGGCAGCACTTGTCGCCAAGCTGAGCAACACGAATCAGGCACAGAGTCAGTCAGCCCAAACCGAAATAATCAGTAAAATTCCCGAAATAGTTTTTACGGCGGCGGCTCCTTTGCCCCGATTGGTGCGCCATGAATACAGTGACGGCAGCGCTCCCCAAGAATCATGGGAAAATCCTCCCCCCGATGTGGCGGCAGTCCAGGCAAAGATTTTGGATTTGTTAAATCGTGAGGGTAAAGATTTAGTGGCATTAAATGTGATGCGAGAACTGGCGCAAATTCAACGCCATGTCAAGCAACGCCACTTCAAACCTCTGTCCCAATGGGTGATGGGAACCCTTGGCGCTGTGGTGGGGCTGAGTATTTTTGTGGTGCTGTCCCCTTGGCAATGGCTCGATGGGTTGGGCTGTGAGGTGGGGGGCGTTTTGTTATGTCTGGTTTTGGTGGGGCGTTACCTGTGGCGGTATTTATTATGGGGACAGTGGCTCTGGGGTGTGGCGATCGCCGGATTGGGTTTAGGGGTGATGATCTTTGCTTGGCTGAGTCCCGCTTATTCTGAAGCCCAAACCTTGACAGCATGGTTTACGCCCCAAGATGGTCGAGAAATATTAGGGTTAATCTTGGGGTTGCCTTTGATGGCGCTCGGTAGTTGGTGGCAGATCCAGCGGTTGGTGGGTCATCCTGACTATGGTGCGGAGACAGTGATCGCGCAAATTTTAGCTCCTTGGCAAGATCAACCCCAGAGCATTTTGGGACAGTTAGCCATGACCCACAGCCAACAGGGACAAACCATCCCAGGGCGGGAATCCAACGCAGGCTAGATTAGGAGAGTTCAGTCTAGGTGCAACAATTCAACTAGCAAGTTTAATTAACATAAGTTTAATTAACAAACGTAAAGTCCTAGTTCCTTGCAAGCCCTATCCCCATGACTGCCACTATTCCCCCTTCAGTTCAAGCAACTCCCATTGACCATGCCTTACCCGCTGGCGGTCCCGATCCGGCAAAATTTGACTGGAAAGAGGCTTGGTATCCCGTCCATTACGTCGCTGATCTTGATCCTAAAGTACCGACACCATTTACGCTCTTAGGTGAAGATATTGTGTTGTGGTGGGAGCAGAAATCCCAGACTTGGCATGCTATGGCGGATCAATGTCCCCATCGTTTGGCTCCTCTGTCCCAAGGACGCATTGCCGAAGATGGTTTGTTGGAATGTCCTTATCATGGCTGGGCATTTGCGGGGGATGGCACCTGTGATCGCATTCCCCAACAGTTGCCGGGCAGTAATGGCGAAACTTCACCCCGTGCCTGTGTGCGCAGTTATCCCACTACCGTCGCCCAAGGATTATTGTTTGTTTATGCGGGAACCCCTAGCCTTGCCCCTCGGGTCACTGTGCCCATTATTGAACCAATGACCATCGATCCAGATGCTTGGTTATGTTTTGGCACATTTCGGGATTTGCCCTATGACGCACTGACTCTGCTAGAAAATGTCTTAGATGCCAGCCATATTCCTTTTACCCATCACAAGACCATTGGCAATCGCCAAAACGCCGCCCCCGTCGAGCTAGAAGTACTCACCGCAGGCAAACAAGGTTTTACTGGAGTCTGGCCCGAAGGTCCCCGTAAAGGTAAACTTGGCACACAGCACACCCAATTTATTGCCCCAAATCTGATGTGGCATGATTTGACTTCGGTACAGTTGGGGCGCACCATGACCGTAGTTTATGCCACCCCGACCCGCCCTGGGCAATGTCGATTATTTGCCCGCTTCCCGTTTAAGCTCACCGCAAAATTACCGGCATTTTTTATTAAACTTACGCCCCGATGGTATTCCCACATTGGACAAAACGGCATCCTCGAAGACGATCAAGTTTTTCTCTATTACCAAGAGCGTTATCTAGCCGCTAGGGGCGGTAGTCCCAATTTTGCTAAGGCGTTCTATTTGGCAACCCGAGCAGATTTGTTTGTGACAGAATTTCGTAAATGGGTGAACGAATACGCTGGACTGCCTTTACCCCCAGCCCAAGATCTGGATCAGCGTCCCACTACCGAAGCCCTGGTCGAGCGGTATCATTCCCATACGAGTAAATGTGCCAGTTGCCGCCAAGCTCTACAAACCATCAAAAAAGTGCGGCTTGGTTTAGTAATTAGTTTAGGTTTGCTGTGGTTAGGATTTCCTTTATTCTCACCGCTGATTAGCGCTCTGTGGCTAAAATTGCTCTGGATTGGCGGCGCATTATCAGGGGCAGCGGTCTGGTTGTATCTTGGTAAGTTAGAGTCAGAGTTTTATCACGGGCGAACCGTTTTGCCCCGTAACCTGTCTAAGTAACACTGGCTATGCAAGAACACTGGCTGCGCAAGAACACTGGCTGCGCAAGCACTGACTACATACCAAAATAGCTTCAGAAATGGCTTCAGATTCTTGGTCAGCGACATATTTGTCTTGTCAATTGCCCTGTTGCACAAATGTTGAACAAATTCCATGAAAGGACAAAACCCTGCTAAGTCAAATAATTCTGCAAATGACTCCCCCAGTGGCAATGCCCAGGCAGGAACCAATCATGATGCTGTGTTGGGATCTGGTACTGCTCCAGTATCCGGTTCAACTGTGGCAAATGTGACAGGCAAATCCGTAGCAACCGCTGACGATGACGACCCCTTTGATGACATAGACAACCCACCGCCGAAAAAGCGTCCTTGGTTGCGGTGGCTGATCATTCTTGTGGTACTGGGGGGGATTGGTTGGGGTGGCTACTATGCCTATACCCAAATGACCACCCCACCTAAGGAATCCCGCCGCCGCAGTCGCACCATTGAAGTAAAACGGGTCGATTTACCAATTATCGTCACTGCCAACGGCTCGATCCAGCCAGAGCAGTCCATCAACGTCAGCCCCAAAACTTCCGGTCGTCTCAAGCAATTGCTGGTCAAAGAAGGGGATCGGGTGCGGCAAGATCAGGTTTTAGCCTACATGGACGACGTGAATTTAATGGGGCAAATCACCCAATCCGAAGGACAGGTACTCTCGGCACAGGCTAATTTGGATCGACTTTTGGCAGGTAATCGCCCCCAAGATATTGGTCAAGCCCAAGCCAATCTCGAAAATGCCCGCGCCACCCTGCAACAGTCGGAAATTATTCTGCAACAAAATTCTGCTCTGTATCGAGATGGGGCAATTTCCCAGCGGGACTATGAAACTGCCCGTACCAATGTGGAAGCCAACCGCGCCAGGGTTGCCCAAGCCAGCCAAGCTTTATCTTTGCAGCAAGCCGGATCGCGAGTGGAAGATATTGAACAAGCCCGCGCCCAGTTACTCACAGCCCAAGGTTCACTGCAAAGTATTCAAATTCAAGTGGAAGATACGGTAATTCGTGCCCCTTTTGCGGGAATTGTTGCCCGAAAATATGCCGATCCTGGGGCATTCGTTACGCCAACCACTTCCGGTAGTGCCGTCAGTTCAGCGACTGCTTCTTCGATCCTTGCCCTTGCCACTGGGAATATTGTGGTGGCTAATGTGGCGGAAACCAATATTTCCCAAATCAAAGTGGGGCAAACTGTGGAGTTTCAAGCCGATGCTTTTCCCAATCGTAAATTTAGGGGACGGGTGATCTCGATTTCGCCTCAGTCCATCGTCCAGCAAAATGTGACTAGTTTTGAAGTCAAAGCCGAAATCACCGACAAAGACAAAGACCTACTGCGGTCAGGGATGAATGTATCCGTGGAATTTAAAGCGGGGGAACTCAAACAAGTCCTGGTTGTGCCGACGGTTGCCATTGTCCGACAACAGGGGGGCACGGGGGTTTTTGTGCGCGGTGCTGAGGGTGAAGCCCCCGTCTTCACGCCCATTGAAACTGGTTTAACCGTCAATGACCGCACGGAAGTCAGATCCGGACTCAAGGGCGATGAACGAATTTATGTATCCTTCCCTGAAGGTCAACGCCCTAGAACTAATATTCCGGGCGGTGGCATTCCTGGTATGTCACCACAACGGGGTGGCGGCAGTCGCGGTTAAGATTCGTGGTTAGTATTTTTGTCCTAATCCTTGACCTCTAGATTTTTGTCGGTTGCGGTTGGGGCGATGGCATTACACATTTCTTTGAGAGGGATTTCCGCTGGGAACTGCATACCTGCCTTGACCTGTTGCAGATAGCTTTCGGGGAAACGCCACATCATCCGATTGCCCAAGGCTCGCAACACATCACCACGATCAATCACCCCTGCTACCGAACCCACCGGAGACATCACCAATAGGTAACGGGTTTGCTGATTTTCTAGACATTGGACGATTTCCACGAGGGTACTGTTTAGCTTGACCGTTGCTAACTTGTCAAACTCCATCGCTAAACTGCTAACCTTGCGCCGTTCCCAATCGTGGCGTTCCGTAGTGCGCAGACTTTCGGCTAAAACAACACCTTGATCCCGCCCTTGGGTGGATACCACATAAATCGGTTGGGCTGAGCCTGAGGCTTGGCGATCTTCCATCAACAAAAAATTATCAGCAAATTGCCGAATACTCATGTCTCCATCCACCAGCCGAAAATCCCGCGTCATGGTGGACTCTGCCTGAATTTCCGTTAAAGCTTTCTGAATATCAAGTTGTTGCAAGGCCTGCACGGCATTGGCATTGGTCATCCAGCCAATAATCACCAAAATAAACCCGCCGACTGCCCCCCGTAGTGCGCCCAAAATTCCTAAGCCCATCAGCAGATAGCCCATGATCTGACCAGAACGAGCCGCCCAGACTGTACCACGCCGCCGATCGCCCGTAAATTTCCATACCAATGCCCGCAATGCTTGACCACCATCAAGGGGTAACGCTGGTAATAAATTAAAAATGCCCCATAACAGATTAAGCTGCCCCACTTCCAAGAGGGTCAAATTAAACAAAACCCTCACCGGTCCAAAGGTTTCCACCGCTGTCTGTATTGCTTTGGGCGTACTCAGATTGAGACTACCTAAACTAGAAACTAGGAGCAAACATAAAACCCCCAGCAATATACTGGCAAGGGGTCCCATCACCGCCACACTAAAGGCTGACCAAGGTTTTTTGTATTCCCCTTCCATAGTCCTGAATCCACCCATCACAGAGAGGGAAATCGACTCTATGGGCACACCCTGAGATCGGGCAACATAGGTATGGGCTAACTCATGGAACAACAACGACACGCACAGAGCCAAAGCCGTCAGCAAGCCAAAAGTTAACGCCAGAGCAGCATCTCTAGTAATAGATTGCCCGTAACTGAGACTGGTTAAAATCGTCATTAGGGGAATAAGCAGAAACCAAGAAGGATCGAGCAGCACAGGAATGCCGAACAGCGAACCAATGCGAATACCATTTTTCATAGTTAACTTTGATAGCTTGCCACAGCCGCACAGGCTATGGGGATTAAACCCTTGCTGGATATTTTCTAAAGCTTGGGCAGAAATTAAGAAAACAGTTTAGATCTTTATCTTAACCCTTTCAACAAAAACCAGTAGGGGCATCTGTTGAAACCGCTACTGGCTATAGTGAAATTAAAGTAGTAAAACTAAATCAGTGAAACTAACCTGAATGAAATTAACCTGTTAAGACTCAGGCTCTAGATGCTCGGACTCATGGGAATCCTCTTGAGCAAATGATACTTACTACCAGCACTGAGAATATGAACCCGCATATTATGAATGGTTAATGGTGCGGCATTACTGACCCACAGTTGATTGCTGTAAGAAACTTCACCAGGATCAACCACGGTAACCGTACCGCGTCCCATCACCTTCATCACATTGTCCGGCTCAAAAATTGCCACCGTATCTTCATCAATGCCAATGCCCAACTTATCGGGATGAGCCGCGATCGCCGTCATCAACCGCGCCATACGATTCCGGTTGTGAAAATGCTGGTCCACAATAATTTCAGGCAAGATATCCAAGCCTGTACTCATATTCACCAGTTCTTTATGGGGTGGTTCGCCACTGCCGCCGCCGGAAATCATGTGATAACCCATCGCCGCCGCCCCAGCACTAGTTCCAGCCAAAACAATCCGCCCTTGACGGATGCGTTCTTTGATCGCTAGGGCGAGGTGCGTTTCGGCGATCAGACCGCACAAACGCAACTGGTCACCCCCCGTCATAAAAACGCCAGTGAATCCATCAACTAGTTCATTTGCTTCAGCTTCGGTCAGCCGAGGACGTTCGCGAATATCTAGCACTTCCGCATAGGCAGCACCAATATCCGTAAAAATATCGTAATAGATGCGGCCAATAATATCTGGTTCACGGGAAGCACAGGGAATAATCGCAATGCGTGCCTTAGACTGACCACAATTTTCAACGAAGGCTTTAAGGATTTTGCGATCCTGAACTTTGTCCTCACCGCCGCCGATAACCATGACTGCCGTTTTTATCCCTTGAGACATGCCTCTGTCTTCCGCCACTTTTTGATCTAGATCCAGCATACTAGCAGATTGGTTGAAAATTTGCCCTAGGCGGTTAATTTGCCTGATTTGCCCAAAACCCGTTTGCACTTTGCAAGAAAGCTTACCCACAACAGCACCGAGTCCGCAGACATGGCTAAATATAACACCTGATCGGCGGCAATCTTTAGCGGTGGGGAATTTGTTAGTGAGGAGTGGTGCTTAGTCGTGAGTTATTCCTGACTGCTGCGGGGGCAATCACAAATCGACGATCCATCAAGGCTATTTCTTGTCTATTTATTGAGTGGATTCATTCAGGCTAGTCATTGGTCCAACATTCCTGACTGACTAGATCACAGATCCGATCCCTGAGTAAAAACTGATTAAATTCTAATTCCCGTTCAATTTGACACCATTCGCGGTCGGGATAAAACCGGCATAGGGCATGGAGATGTTGATGACGGTCTAAACTGCCAGATTCAACCAAATGTCTCACATCTTCTTTAATCGCGCCGATGGTGTAATGGAGAGTTTGCAACATAAGTTTCACCTGTCAATAAATATTTAATTGCGATCTAAATTTAATTACGATCCAAAGTCAGTCTTAAAAAATAGAAGATTACTGAATTTAGCTATTGTGACTAACTCAATTCAGAGTAATACTCGATTCAGAGTGATGATTTTGATGAAGCTACTTGGTCATCTACTTGCCTAGATCTCAAGCCAACAAAGTCTCGACCCATGACAATTTAAGTTGTCAATTGTGGCTGATGATCTGCGTCTTTGTGTCTCTATTACTATGATGCTTCCAATCTGCGGAAGGGTCATCAAAATCTGAAGGATTAACTTGTGTCAGTGATTCAGGCAATTGGTATAAATCATCAAAACTAATTGCTGATCAATGTCATCCAAGTACCGCAAATTTAGAAATACAATTCCTAGAATGTAGTATCTAGAAACGTTTCCATGTTTGCAGTTTGTCGCACATTTTTACGTTGTATATTGGGTCAAAATCTAGCTTATTTAGAGCCAAGCTGCACGGTAAAATGCAGTAGCAGTGGGGCATCAGCCTAACTATAAGTAGTTACTCTGAAAACTCCGTTGACCTATACTTAGATCATTCCAGAATTCTCGATTCACTAACTTAAGAAAAGCTTAAGCAGCGCTAATACAAATGTAAATATTAAGTGTAAACATTTAAGCGCAAGGATATTGTCAGATAGATCACTGGCAAAACCAAGCCGCCACCCTAGGTTCACAAAACTAATAAGCCAAACCTAGGATGTCTGATGCTGATTTGTGCCTGTTGATTAATTAACCCAAAATATAAAAAATAAATATGTGTGTCTAAAGCTACAAACTAATTAGATTGTCCCATAGATTTTCCAAGGTTTGTTTTTTAGACATATAGCTTTAACAATGTGACTGAATTACCCAATCCCTTGCACCGATCAAGCTCCCCAAGGTAATCCAAATTTGATGACATTGGCTTAGATCTATCGGGTAATTTTCATGGCATATCTTCATGAGTAGTTACCCTGGAAATTATAAATTTTTCTTAAGCTAAGTGTTTTTCAGTGACAAGGCAAGACTATCCATTGATCAGGTGCGAAATTTACGAAAATTCACCCTAGGGATTAGTAATTAGGGGGACTACAATGCCAATCATGGCAACATTGCCTAGGTCCTTGCCTAGTCCTTGCCTAAATGCCGCCTCAAAAAACTGCCCCACCCTTGCCTAGATATTTGCGTAACCATTTGCGTAAATATTTCCGTAAATATTTGCGTAGAGATCGACTAAATATTGGTTTCTCAGTTTTTGGGAACCAAGCCGTTTTGGTACACTAAACTACGAATATAACCAAACCCTTAACCAAAAACCTTTTTACATCATGAGTGTAGTTAGCCAAGTTTTACTAAAAGCCGACGACGAACTCCGTTATCCCTCCGTTGATGAACTACAAAGCATCAAAGAGTTTTTGTCCACTGGTGAACAACGGATCCGCATCGCCACGATTTTGGCTGAAAACGAAGATAAAATCGTCAAAAAAGCCAGCGTGGAATTGTTTAAGCTGCACCCTGACTACATTTCCCCTGGTGGCAATGCCTATGGTCAGAAGCAACGGAACCAGTGCTTGCGGGACTTCACCTGGTATGTGCGTTTGATCACCTACGGGATTCTTGATGGTGACAAAGAACCCATTGAGAAAATCGGTTTGATTGGTGCGCGGGAAATGTACAACTCCCTCGGTGTACCTATGGCAGGGATGGCTGACTCGATCCGCTGTCTCAAGGATGCTTCTTTATCTTTGATGACCAAGGCTGATGCTGAAGTCGCCGAACCTTTCTTTGATTATGTAGCGGAAGCTATGTCCTAATGTCGCCTAACATTTCCTAACTAACATTTGCTGATTAGTCCTGATTAGTTTAGTGAAACCGAATCCTGCTGAGAGTAGATCAGTACAGTAGATTCAGTGAAGTAGAGCGATCAACTGTTTTGGATCAACTGTCTTGTAATGCATCCCGTCACCGATCTATCACCTAGATGATGGCTGGCGGGATATTTTCGTGGGCTGACCCAAAAACCCGCGACAACATGAACTGACCAACCACGAATTCAGGATAGGATGGGTGTATCTTTTCCTCAGCGAATTAAGAAATCAGCGCTAGACTGCTTCAGTGGTTAGCGCCTGCTAGCTCACACTTCACTCTAAATTCACCCATTGACCGAATGACTACGCCTACATCTACGCCAGAATATTACACAATTCAATCGCCCCAAACCATTGCTACTGATACTTATCCCAGTTTGGCGCGGTTGTCCCCCAATCAACAAATTTTGCCCCTGACAGCGAAAACCAATGCTGCTGATCATTTAGAAATCGGCGGCTGTGACGTGGTGGATTTGGTTGGTCAATACGGTTCAGCCCTTTATATTTTGGATGAAGTGGGGCTGCGTACTGCTTGCCAACAATACCGCGATGCCTTTAAGAAACATTATCCCGCTGCCTCTCAGGTAATTTACGCTTCCAAGGCTTGGAGTTGCTTAGCGGTGTGTGCCATTGTCGCAAGCGAAGGACTGGGGCTAGATGTAGTTTCCACCGGCGAATTACACACGGCACTAAAAGCAGGGGTAGACCCTAGCCTAGTTTATTTTCATGGTAATAATAAATCTGTGGCGGAGTTGACCGAAGCCGTTACCTCGAAAGTAACCGTTGTGGTAGACAACTGGTTAGAGCTAAAAAATCTCGCTACCTTAGCCCAAGGTCATCAAACCAAGACCAGAATTTTATTGCGGATTACGCCAGGCATCGAGTGCCACACCCACGAATATATTCGCACAGGACACTTAGATAGCAAATTTGGGTTTGACCCCAATGAAGTAGAAGCAGTTTTGGCGGCAGTAGCTGCTTGTGAATATTTGGACTGTGTGGGAATTCATGCCCATATTGGTTCCCAAATTTTTGAACTGCAACCCCATCAAGATATTGGTGGCGTGATGGTGCAATGGTTCCAAGTTGCTGCCGCCCAATTTGGCTTAGAGTTCAAGGTCTTGAATATTGGCGGTGGTTTGGGGATTCGGTATGTGGAATCTGATGATCCGCCGAGTATCGAAGCATGGGCGCAAACCGTTTGTGAAGGGGTAATCAGTGCCTTTAATCAAGTTGGGTTGCCTTTACCCCAGTTGATTTGTGAACCAGGGCGTTCTCTGGTGGGTAGTTCCTGTGTGACGGCTTACACCATCGGCAGTCGTAAAGTGGTGCCGGGTATTCGCACTTATATCACCGTTGATGGCGGTATGTCTGACAATCCCCGCCCCATTACCTATCAGTCCCAGTATCGGGCAGTGATTGCCAGTGCCATGAGCGCCCCCCTGGAGGAAACCGTCACCATTGCTGGGAAACATTGCGAATCTGGTGATGTGCTGATCAAAGATATTCAGTTACCTGTTACCGCTGCGGGGGATATTTTGGTTGTGCCCTGCACCGGAGCCTATAACTACAGCATGGCTTCTAATTACAATCGGATGCCCAAGCCTGCCGCAGTTTTAGTCGGTAATGGTGAAGCTAACTTGATCATCCGTCGGGAAACCTATGAGGATTTATTGCGTCAAGACTGTTTGCCAGAGCGACTGATTCCCTAGATGAGATTTAGGTAACAAATTCTAACAATGGGGCAAACTCCCTGCATCACTAAACCGTTGCGGGGGTAGTTTGTCCCTTATATGTGGATTGACCTGAGGACTTTTCACTGATGTTTCCTAAAGGTTAATATTCTTAAGGGTTAATATGCGTAGGCAAGCATCTGGGCATTGAGACATAGACTAGTCATGATAGTTAATGTCTCGATCCAGTGAAATCTCTGACTAAATCTCTAAAGTGATTTTCTGAATTGATTTTCTAAACTGATTGCCAACTCGATTGACTTTCTGATTCAAGGGATGGTTTACGACAGTTTCCCCCGATTGCAGACATTTGCATCACACAGGCATTGAGAGGGCGATGAATGCAGTGGTTATTCGGACTTATCAATAGCAATTATGTTGCGCTAATTGTCAGAGCCGTTGACCTGTCTCTGGTTTTGCTGCTGATTTATTTGGTGCTATCCCTATCAAGTGATCGCCGCACTTTGTTAATGGTGCGCGGGATCATATTCTTGCTGTTGCTAAATATCCTGAGTGATCGCCTGGGGCTGAGGCTACTCAATTTTGTTTTAGATAAGCTCTTGGTTGGGGTAGCGGTGGCAATGGCGGTGATTTTGCAACCAGAGTTACGCCGTTTTTTAGAAAGGTTAGGACGGGGTGACATTTTCTCGTTACTTCAGCCAGACTCCACGCGCCGCGTTCAAGTAAATACTGATTCCGTTGTGGACGAGATTACGGATGCAGTGATTGAGTTGTCCCAAAATCGTACTGGGGCGTTGATGATTTTAGAAACCGGTGAGCCAATTGATGATCGAGATTTTTCCGTAGAGGGAGTTCGTCTCAATGCACTGGTATCCAAGGAATTACTCCATACTATTTTTCAGACTTCCACCCGTCTCCATGATGGGGCGATTCTCATTCGTGATGAGCGGATTATTGCCGCTGGGGTGATTTTACCCATTTCTGATCGAGCCGCTTCTCGGGAAATTGGCACTAGACACAGGGCAGCTATGGGTATTACCGAACGCGTGCGCCAGTGTTTTTGTGTGGTAGTTTCTGAGGAAACCGGCGGCATTGCCATCGCTGAAAATGGTACGTTAGATCGCCCCGTAACCAGTAGTCGGTTGCGCGAAGTGCTTACGGCTAAACTAGGCGGTTATCGTCAAACTAGTTTGGGGCGCAGTGTCCAGCGTTTTGACTGGGTTTGGGACAGCTTGCCACTAATTAATCGGATTGCCAAAAATTTTACAAAGAAATGACTGCTGAGCTATTGCAAAATCTGCCTGCTGATATAGACCGTCAGCGTCTGCCCCAACATATTGCCGTAATCATGGATGGTAATGGTCGTTGGGCGAAACGTCGGGGTTTACCGCGTATTGCAGGGCATCGGCAGGGGGTTGATACCCTGAAGGATATTCTGCGTTGTTGTAAAGACTGGGGTATTGGTGCGTTAACGGTTTACGCTTTTTCTACGGAAAACTGGGGTCGTCCGGCGCAGGAGGTGGATTTTTTGATGGTGCTGTTTGAGCGGATGTTACGCCGTGAACTAGAGGAGATGCATCGGGAGGGGGTGCGAATTACTTTCGTGGGTAATCTCGAAGCTTTGCCTCCTAGTTTGCGCCATGAGATTGATCGGTCTATGGTTGACACTGCCCAAAACCAGGCAATTCATTTCACGGTTGCGATTAATTATGGTTCGCGACGGGAAATCGTCAAGGTGTGCCAAAGCTTGATTGAGCAAGTGCAAGCAGGGAAACTAGACGCGGCGGAGATTGATGAAAATCTGTTTGAGCAACATCTCTATACCGCTGGTAGCCATGATCCGGATTTGCTGATTCGTACCAGTGGCGAGATGCGTCTGAGTAATTTTTTGTTGTGGCAGATGGCTTACACGGAAATGTATTTTACTCAAGTGCTCTGGCCAGACTTTGATCGCCATGCGTTGCATCGGGCGTTACTTGACTATCAATCGAGGGATCGGCGGTTTGGGAAGTTGGAATCTGATGGGTAAATTATTTATGCTATGTAACAAATTAGATTTATTTTACGAAAAGTTAGTGTAACTTATCTCAATATTATTCATTGCTGTGTATAAAAAGCTTGTCTAACCTGAGATAGCTAAGGTAATATTTTATTGGTTATAGTTAAACGAGTATAGCAAGGGGTAATACTATGTCTGGCGATATAGCAGGTCAAACAGAATCAATTCTCGACATTATCAAAGGAATTGACTCTAAAACCATTATGTTGCCAGAATTTCAGAGAGATTTCCGGTGGGAGATCAATCAAACTTGCGATCTTTTTGATTCCCTGATTCAAGATATTTTCATAGGAGCAATCATTTACGGTAAGCCTTCATTTGCAATGAGCTTAAGAGAAATAGACAAACGCAATAGAAAAGGAGCAGGTAGCCGACAGCCTTTGAAAATTGAATCTTACTCTGAAGCTGAAATCAAAAAAAAGGCGGATGCTGAGCACTTAAGAATAGTATTAGATGGTCAGCAACGCATAACATCAATATATCGTGCTGTAACTGGTGAAGGGGATGATAAGATATACGTTGTTTTAAAATGCGATCTTCATGAGAAGGATCTTCCAAGAACCAAAGTACCCTGGGAAGAAATCTATAGTGAAGTTGCCTCGGAAGAGAGTGGTGAAGCTATTTCCATAAAGTTGTCAGATGTTTATGAGTATGAGTCTCATGGACTTGGAGATGAAGATTTAAAAAGAAAGTTTCTTGATTCTAAATATGGACGGTCACTTCAGGTTGATAACGAAAGTGCGATTCCGAGATGTCAACATATTTATCGTTTAGCCGTTATAAAGATCAGGGATCTATTGAAAGAATCCAAAATGGTCTCTTACTATCTACTAAACATGAACATAGGAAAGTTTTGCACCTTCTTTGAGAGAAGTAATAGTCGAGGCATTCAGCTTAACTTCACTGACATTTTGGCTGCAAAACTATATCAAGGATTTAATCTTAGGCAATCTGTTGACGATTTTAAAAGCCAAAACCCTAGTGTAAAAGTTAATCGTGAGGTTTTGATAAGAACGATTGCCTACATTTTTTGCACTTTCAGTACAAAAAGTAATTCCGTTTCCATTGAGAAAGAGTTTATCCTCAAAAATCTTGAATATCAAGACTTCAAAGAGCATTGGGGAAGCGTCTGTGATCTGTATGTTAAGACATTAGACTTTTTGAAGAAAAATCATTGGATTGTTAACCAAGATTGGATGCCTTCAGAAAATATGCTAATTCCGTTAATGATTTTTCTTCGTCAAGTTAAGAATTTTGATGCTATAAGCCAGGATCAAAAAAGGTTTATAGAGTACTGGTATTGGAGTTCTACATTTGCAAATCGCTATAGTACTTCCTCTAATGAAGTAATTATTAATGATTGTAAGGTGTTAACTTCCGTGGCAGAAGGAAAACCTATCAATAGTAGTTTGAACTACTTTAGTAAATTGAGACCTTTGGTCACGGAGCCAGAGGATTTATTCAGTTACAATAAGAGAACCAGTGCAGTTTATAAGGGAGTCCATAATCTAATTAACTATTGTGCAGGGAAAACAATTAACTGGAATAACACACAAGCTGTAACTGGAAAGCTTGAAGACCACCATATATACCCTAAAGCCTACATTACTAGTAGGCCTAGGCTTGATATGGTTCAAGATGAGGCAGAGCAGCTTATGGATAGTGTCGTTAATCGTACACTGATCTCAGGAGGCTTGAATGTCAAGATAGGCAAAAAAGCACCACATATTTACCTTGAAGAGATTCACCAGAAAAATCCAGATCTCCCAAAGTGCCTAGAGAAACATTGCATACCGCCAGAGTTAATTGGCGACAAAGCTTGGGGAACATCTTTTAAACAGTTCCTGGAGTACAGAGCAAGGCGTATTTTTTCGTTAATCGAGCGGTACGCAATAGATCCTGCTGACGAGATGAAGAATAAGTTTGGCACACAATCTAGTAGTGGTATTCTCTGGGACTTAAGAAAAGCCAAACTGCAAAACCTTATAAATTTAGGATTGGTTAGAGTCGGCGATGTGGTTTACATTGGTAAACATCCTGACAAAATTGCTAAATTGCTTGATTTCAAGAATGTAGAGTATGAGGGTCAACAAATGACCATTCATGATTGGGTGCAATCTATAATCGGCAAGAAGCCTCGCAGCATATATGAGGAAGTTTACTTAGAGCGCACTAAGGCATCAATTGATGCATTGCGTCACTAGTAACATCATGTTGTCCACAGAGACTACTTTCTCAAGGATTGCATCTTCCGCCCCAACCATTTACGGCTTATCCAAGCCCCCACCATTACCAACCCAAATGTGGGAGAAAACTCAAACGGCACTGCAACCACAGGAGTAACCTGCCCATCTAGGACAATTCCATTACTATCAAAATTGGCCAGCCTAAAGGTTCCCGTAGCTCCTGTAACTCCTCCATTGGCGGCAGTGTTACCAATTTCGTAAAACCGAAAGCCTATAGTACCAGTGAGATTCACAAGATTCGATAGGTCAATAGTAGTCAGTAGGTTTTTAGTAGCCCCTGGTTGGAGGGTAATCGAGATCAAAGCTGAACCAAAACCATCAACTGACGAGAATAAACCGATAGTGCCAGGACCCGTGTTAGAAGACCTAGTACCAACTTTAAGGTTATTTAGGCTAACTGTATATCCTGCATCCACTGTAAAGCCAAACTCCACATATTCATTGGAACTAGGAGCCACTGCCGCACCCTCAAAGCCAGATGAGCTAAAGGAGTTCACCGCCGTAGATGTAGCTAACCCAGCACCACGAGTTATATTCAATCCCGTGATATTAGAGGCTGTGCTGGTGGGGGATTGGCTAAGCTGATTCCCAGCAGCACCTGCTAGGTCGTATCTAACAATATTGATGGCACTTGCTGGACTAGCACTAGCAAAGGCTAAAGGTAGACTGATCAACCAAGGAAGGGACTTAGGTTTTAAGAACATGTCATACAGATAATAGTAGGGTTCCGGATGCGTCGTATTTGTCATTAAACAACTCCAAGACTAAATGGAGAAGTAGCGGATGCACAAATAGCACAAGAATGACAGCAGCCCCTAACTCACAAACTGGCTCAAGATCGCACCATACTGCAATGCGCTACTACCATATTTTTCAGAATTTTTTAGAAATGGCTCTTGGCAATGTCTTGGAAAAACATGGTTGAGAAAATTTTTTAGTCATTTTGATCCAAATTGATGGATATTGCGACAAACTTGGTATATGATAGCAAAGCGATTTTAGAACTTGCCTCTTAAACTAGCTTTTAAAACACCTTCTGGGGGTGTGGCGGAATGGCAGACGCTGCGGACTTAAAATCCGCTGACCGCAAGGTCGTATGAGTTCAAGTCTCATCATCCCCATTTAATTTAATCCGTTAACCTACAGCGTTACTCCGCTACCTATGAGCAGCGTTGGTTTTGATTTTGACTATGCTCAGGCAAAGTGGTCTGGGGGCTGAGCGTAGCCGAAGTCATCCTCCCACAGCATAAAGCCCACCAACGAATTTGTTAGAATGGCGCTGTATTTTAGACTTTAACCCCATGATTTGTCCCGTCCCCGAAGAACAACAGCCCCTAAATGAATATCGCGCCCTAAAAGATGCCTTTTTTTACCGTTGGGCTGCCTTGGATGTGGGGCAATTTGTGCGGTTAATGGTGACTTGGTGGCTGGTCCTGTGGGCGATCGCCAGCGGCTTAGCACTAACTAGTATTTCTCCTCTGCAACAGCCGATCCTGTTTTGGTGTGTAGGTTGTATTAGTGCCACCATAGTCTTACTTTTGCCGATTTTGGTGATGATTTCCGGTTGGTGGCACGTCCAACACCGCTTAGCCGCCCCCGCTATTGTCTACGAAGAAAGCGGTTGGTATGATGGGCAAACTTGGCAAAAAACACCGACGGAATTTACCCAAGATCAATTAGTCTTGAGTTATGAAGTGACTCCCATTGTGCGTAAGTTGCAATTTACCCTGCTCACTTTCTTGGCGTTGGTGGCGATCCATTTGGTGATTTGGTTAGGGATCTTGCACTAAATTTAACCCTATTTATCCCATTTACCCCTAGCACAGTCCCTTAGGTCTATCCAAGTTCAGGAAAAGTTCAGCAATGGAGCAAATCGACTATGGCACGAAAATCCAAAGATCATGATCGCCCAAGGGACTCACGCCATAACCTACAGGACAAAATTCAAGGCAAATTGCAAAATATGTTTCAGTCTGCGGTGGACGCTGCCCAGCAACAAGTAGAAAATCTTGCCCAAGCCTATAGTGATCCCAGCGATCCAGATGATGATGCAGGTTCAGGTAGAAATCCCAAGGCTAAGCATCGTGCCACGGACCAAACGTCCCAAAGCCACAACCACAGTCATACCCCAAAACGTGGCGATTCTAGGCATGGTGAGTCCAAACATAGCGCCGCAAAATCAGAAATCCCCAAACCTCAGCAACTTCTGGAACCCCTGCAAGAAAAATTACAAGAGAAAATTGCCGCTCTAGACGGCTGGGCAGTGGATGTGGTCAACGAAGCTTTAGAACAAGTCCAAGGGAAACTCAGCGAGAAAGTAGAACAAGCCAAAGAATCTACCAAACACAAGTATCAGGATGTGAGCCGTCAAGCTGAGAAAATCACGAAAAAGACCTTGCATCAAGTGGAAGTTACCGTCGAGAAAAAAGTTCAGCAAACTGTCAAGGGAGTGCGCCGCGTGATGCGTGATGTGGCAGACCGCCTAAGTGATTAGTGCTGATTGTTGGTTCCGATTGTTGGTGATTAGTACTTTTGCTGTACCCCTAACACAGTGTGGCGTGCTACCATGACCTTTGGATCTTTTTAAGTTTCTGTCTTTTCTAAGATACTTACCTAAAGATACCTAAGATATTCTTGCTATTGAATTTATTTCAGGGATTTGGTGAAGGGTGTGTTAGCACTTGACCCACAGCAGTTATTTCCGTTTCCATTAGATGACTTTCAGCTTGCGGCAATTGAGACCCTTAATGAAGGTAAATCCGTGGTGGTATGCGCCCCCACAGGCTCAGGAAAAACTCTTGTGGCAGAGTATGCTATCCATGCTGCCCTAGCCAATCATAAGCGGGTGTTTTATACCACGCCCCTCAAAGCTTTATCAAATCAGAAGTTGCGGGATTTTCGCGAACAGTTTGGCGCGGATCAAGTGGGTTTGCTCACGGGAGATATTTCCATTAATCGTGATGCGCCGATTTTGGTCATGACCACAGAGATTTTCCGGAATATGCTCTATGGTACGCCCATCGGTGAAGTGGGTACTTCTATGGTGGATGTGGCGGTGGTGGTCTTAGACGAATGCCATTACATGAATGATCGGCAGCGGGGCACGGTCTGGGAAGAGTCGATTATTTATTGTCCGGCAGAGGTGCAGTTGTTGGCTTTGTCGGCAACTGTTGCCAATGGCGAAGAGTTAACCGACTGGATTGCCACAGTTCATGGGGATACAAATTTAATTTATTCCGATTTTCGTCCCGTGCCGTTGCGGTTCTTCTTTTGTAACAGTAAGGGCATGTTTCCTTTATTGGAGCCGTCGGGAAAGAAAATCAATAACAAACTCAAACCCAAAACTAATCAACCCCGTAACCGCGAAGAACGTCAGAAAAATTGTGCGCCATTGCTCACGGTGATTTCCCACTTGCAAGAACGGGAAATGCTACCAGCAATTTATTTTATTTTCAGTCGGCGCGGCTGTGATCAGGCTGCCAGTGAATTGGGGCGAGTTAGTTTAGTTACCCCTGCTGAAGCTGCATCCCTCAAAACCCAAATTGATGCGTTTGTGGCGGCTAATCCAGAACTAATGGTATCCAAGCAATTAGAAGGTTTATATCGGGGGATTGCTGCCCATCATGCGGGAATTTTGCCAGCTTGGAAAGGCTTGATCGAAGAATTATTTCAGCAGGGTTTAATTAAGGTGGTATTCGCCACAGAAACCCTTGCCGCTGGGGTGAATATGCCCGCCCGAACTACGGTGATTTCTAGTTTATCGAAGCGCACTGATCAAGGTCATCGCCTCCTCAAGGCTTCGGAGTTTCTGCAAATGTCAGGGCGTGCCGGACGACGGGGTAAGGATGTGGTGGGTTATGTGGTGACTTTAGAAAGTCCCTACGAAGGAGCCAAGGAAGCCGCGCATCTTGCCACATCCCAGCCGGATCCGTTGGTGAGTCAGTTTGCCCCCAGCTATGGCATGGTGATGAATCTGCTGCAAACCCACAGCCTCGAAGAAGCACGGCAGTTAGTAGAGCGCAGTTTTGGGCAATATTTAGCGAATTTGTCTCTCCAACCTCAAATTGACAATTTGGAATCTGTGGCGGAACAGTTGGCACAGTTGGAAATTGATTTGGCTGGTGTGGATTTGAGCCTGTGGGAGAGTTACGAAAAACTGCGGGAGAGACTGCGGGAAGAACGGCGCTTACTCAAGCTTTTGGAACAGCAAGCGGAAGATATGCGCTTAAGTGATGTGGCGCGTCATGCCCCGTATTTGCTCACAGGTACACCCCTGACTTTGCGCCTGAATAAAAATCTCTTAGCCGCAGCGGTCTTAGTGCAGAAAATTTCCGGCTCTGGGCAGTTTCCTTGGTTTGTCTGTCTGACGGCAAAAAATCATTGGCATGTGGTTAGCCACAAAGACATTTGGTTAATTGGCACTGCACCGATGGCAGAATTTGAACAATTAGTTGAACGGTTATCTGAACAATTAGGGGCAGACAGTGAGCCGCTCTATCCGGCACCTTTACCCTTGCGCCTCAATGGTGATTATCCAGGGGAAGAAACCACCCGCGCCATCGCCCAGGCAATTCCTGTTTTGCCATTGCCCGTGCCGCCGCCGGAAGTCCAAGAGCAATCTGAGCGCACCAACAGCCTCGAACAGCAAATGAATGATCATCCTGTCGCCCAATGGACTAATCGTTCTGTCATTGCCAAAAAGTTAAATCGTCAGGAGCAATTGCAGAGACAGTTAGAGTTTCAGCGGGGCGTGGTGGAAAAACGTCAACAGCGAAACTGGCGAGAGTTTATGAGTTTGGTGGAAATTCTCCAAGCCTATGAATGTTTGGCTCCAGTGGCAGGGACTGATCCAGTGGTTTTACAGTCCACTCCTGCTGGGGAAGCGGTGGCGGCTTTACGGGGTGACAATGAATTATGGTTAGCCCTTGCCCTGTTGTCAGGAGAATTAGAAAACTTACAGCCCCACCACTTAGCGACGGTGTGCGCGGCTTTGACCATTGACAATAATCGCTCAGACACGCGGATTAATTTCGGCATTTCCCCCACGGTTGAAGAAGCTTTGTCAGCCCTCAGCAGTATTGGTTACAAACTGTCGAAATTACAGAAGCGCTATTTTGTCGATATTCCCATTTTGTTGGATTACGAATTAGCGGCTCTAGTGGAACAATGGGCGACAGAAATGGAATGGGCGGAACTCTGTAGCAATACCAGCCTTGATGAAGGGGACATTGTACGGATTATCCGGCGGACTCTGGATATTTTGGCGCAAATTATTCATGTACCGAATTTGTCCAAAAATATCTATGAGTCTGCCAGTACTGCGATCCGTTTGATTGACCGTTTCCCTGTGAGTGAATTGATTTGAGGGAATTGATTTAGGTCTAATTTAGTTGGGAGCTAATTCAATCAAGATAATCTAATCAGGAAAATTGAACTAGGAAAAGATTCACTTTCCAAATCCCAAGACTAAATCCTCAGAAACCTAGGCGAACTGTTGACTCAATTCCACCGGATTGTGGACCGTGATGCGTTTTTTGGAAATAGAAATTAGTTTCTGTTTGCGCAAATCTCCCAATAACCGCGTCACCGTGACCCGAGTTGAACCAATGGCTTCGGCGATCGCCTGATGGGATAACTTTAGGTCAATGGTTACGCCATCATTAGCGGGTACACCAAAATCACGACACAAAATCAATAAGAAACTCACCAACCGCGATCCCATGTCCCGATGAGCCAGGGTTTCGATCATCATCTCCGTTTG
>JBIKNH010000159.1:0-10761 GCA_044358815.1 Pseudanabaenaceae cyanobacterium
CAAGGTAACCAATGGTTAAGAATTTTGTCCAAGTTGTAATTTAACTTCATCTGCATAATTCCAAAATAACTGGAACTTGTTACCGTCAAAGCAATCACCGCCCCTAGGTTCCGTTAAAACCTCACCACAACTCAATAAAAATACAAACTTCACCCCAGATATCAGCGAAAACTTAACAATCCCTCAGGCTGTCCATGACATAATTCGGCTCTCCAAGGGAATTTAATCCAAATGGCTGATGAAAAATTTACAAAGAATTTACACGGGGATCGCTCATAAACCAAATTGATCCGCCACACTGTGAACTATAGACCTGCAAAAGACCTGCAAAGGTGGGTCAGTTAAAGTCCGTCCCGTCAAATCCATCATGCAAAGTCCACCGTGATAAAAAAATCCATGGTGATAGAATGCGCCATCTTAATTACTGGTGTTACGTGGGAGGTCACAAGACCCTCACCCCTAGCCCCTCTCACCTTTTGGGAGAGGGGAATAAGAAATTAGTGTTACTCCCCCTCGCCCTTAATGGGAGAGCGGGGTTGGGGGGTGAGGGTGATATTCCCTACACGTAACATCACTTAACTAAGGCAATCATGGCGGGTGATGACGGGCGCAAACCACAGCATAGCCAAGCACGAATCATTGAGATCCACAGGATACTGACACTATGACCACTACCGTACCTATCCCTAATTTAGATCGGACCGATTTGGAGCTAAACAGTTCAGAAACAAATTTAGGAACTAGTCTGTTAGAGCAACTGCGCACCATGACCACAGTAGTGGCAGACACTGGGGATATTCTTTCCATTGAGCAGTTTCGCCCCCAAGATGCCACCACTAATCCTTCCCTAATCACCGCCGCCGCGCAGATGCCCCAATATCAATCCATTGTGGATGAAACTTTGCAGCAGGTACGGGCAGAATTAGGTAGTGATCCTCAAACCGTTGTTGCCGAAGCCATTGATCGCCTTGCCATTGCTTTCGGCATGAAAATCCTGGCAATTATTCCTGGACGAGTTTCTACGGAAGTAGATGCCCGTTTATCCTATGACACCGCTGCAACCCTGACTAAAGCCCGTTATCTGATCAGCCGTTATGAAGCCGCTGGCATTAGTCGTAATCGCGTTTTGATCAAAATTGCGGCAACTTGGGAAGGCATCAA
This sequence comes from Pseudanabaenaceae cyanobacterium, assembly GCA_044358815.1. GTDB lineage: Bacteria > Cyanobacteriota > Cyanobacteriia > Pseudanabaenales > Pseudanabaenaceae > JBAXSK01. The sequence goes on from JBIKNH010000159.1 coordinate 1,162, forward strand.
GGCAGCAGAAATTCTAGAACAGGAAGGAATTCACTGTAACTTAACTTTGCTGTTTGGTTTGCACCAAGCCATTGCCTGTGCCGAAGCGGGCGTGAAGTTGATTTCACCTTTTGTGGGGCGGATTTTGGACTGGTACAAGAAAGAAACTGGTTTGACCTATACCGCAGCGGAAGATCCTGGAGTTTTGTCCGTCACACAAATTTATAACTACTATAAAAAGTTTGGTTACAAAACCGAGGTGATGGGGGCAAGCTTCCGTAATTCCGGTGAAATCATTCAATTGGCGGGATGCGATTTGTTGACTATTTCTCCGGCTCTTTTGGACGAGTTAAAACAGACCTCAGGAACCTTAGTGCGTCAACTGGACCCCGCCACCGCCCAAGGTTTAGACATCACGCAGATCACCATAGACGAAGCGACTTTTGTCACGATGCACGCCGCCGACAAAATGGCTTCAGAAAAACTTGACGAGGGCATTAAAGGGTTTTCTAAAGCTCTGGTCACTCTGGAGGAATTACTTACCGCACGTTTGGGCACTCTTGCCTAAGACTACTTTCCTAAGACTGTTTTCCTAAAACTACTTTCCTAAGACTGCTTTTCTGCCTGAAACCGTTCTTCCAAATTTTTGTGCATAATTCTTGCCCCCAATTCTTGTACAGAAGTTTTGCTCACTCCAATCTAATGCCGGCAAAAACTGAGAGAACCCTAAGAAAACCCTAAGAAAAGCAACCACAGCCAATTACAGCGCTAACTGAACCCCAAAGCCTTCTACAATACAACTACGGTACAACACAACTACAGTAAAGTTATTGCGCTTTAACAGTTCCCCCACTGCATGTTGTGCGATATGTGTGCAATATGTCAGGGAGCAACTTCAGTTAGCGTTACATCTTTCAGGAGCAACACGAGATAAATTTATGAAATCAACTAACCGAACCCCTAGCCTGTGGCAGAATCTCACTGACTTAGCCACTGAACTAGCTGATCTAGCCAAACCAAGGCAATATGCGCGCCATTTTTTGACGACTTTAACGGTCGTTTTGGTGGCTCATTTGTGGTTATCTGGTAGTGCCAGTGCCCACGTTAGCGCTGGTCACACTGATGGTTTTTGGCACGGTCTAGAGCATCCCATTGGCGGTTTGGATCACATTTTGGCAATGGTCGCCGTTGGTTTATGGGCGGCTCAGCTAGGAAAAAAAGCCCTTTGGGCAGTGCCTTTGAGCTTTGTCACTGTGATGGGCGCTGGGGCTTGGCTCGGTACACTGCAATTCAAGTTACCTTTCGTTGAACAGGCTATTCTTGGCTCTGACTTTGTTCTGGGTTTACTGATCCTTTGTGCCGTGAGGTTACCCCTCGTTGCTAGTGCTAGTTTAGTGGGCTTTTTGGCGGTATTTCACGGCTATGCTCACGGTTCCGAAATGCCCGCAACGGTATCCGGTCTTGCCTATGGTGCAGGATTTTTGATTAGCACCATTGGTCTACACATTAGCGGTTTAGTGGCAGGTTTAGGGGTCAAAGCTCTGACAGCCCAGTTAACTACCAAATGGCAGGACATCGCTTTACGTTTTGGTGGGGCAGCGATTCTAGCTGGTGCTACTTGGCAGTTGTATCTTGCGATGACCCGAATTGCGGCTTAATCACTTCGTAGTTTTACCTAGTCATTACTAGTCATTACCAAATCAACTAGACAGGAAATCAACCAGACAGGGGGCACTAAGCCCCTTGTTTTGTGTTTCGGGGTTTTGTGTTTCGGGGTTTTGTATTTGGGGGTTTTGTGTTTGGGGGTTTCGTGTTCAAGAATATTTCGCGATATGTAGTTGTTTCAGTTAAGGATGGCACAGCAAAGGAGATAGATCAATGGACAAGATATCCATTCCACGTTTCTTTACCAATCGTAGGTCAGACATCTTGTCTGATAATACCTCCCCAAATAACGTCCCATTCTTAACTTAATTAACTATAGAACATAGATTACTGATCCATTACTCGTCAGACAATTTGACGAAGTTATAGGGGGCAGTAAAATTGTTGTAGCGCAAACGCAACCGACTGCCATATAAAGCATCAATGGCTTCGACCTGTTGCCCAAATTCTGGCTCCCGCTCATTGGCAATTAAAAAAGAAACATTGCCAATCATATCTGCTGTCATGGGTTTTCCGGTAATTGATTTCGACGCAAGGGGGGACAACGCTGCAATAAAATGATTCACGATTTTAGTTTTCCGCTGTTCTAGGGCATTTTCCACTGCTTGCCCCACTTCAATCGCTTCATCAATAGATAGGGTTTTGGTGCCATAGGCTTGGCGTTGACGCTGTAAATCCTGGTTTTCCGCTAGTTCTAAAGCCAGTTCCGTTTCAGCATCCCAAAAGATTTTAATACTGACTTCTCTCTTGCCCACTAATTCCTGTAATAAACCACTGAGTTTCTCGCTATAGGGCACAATCAAATCTTGGTTGACCTCTGCCCAATCAGCCACCACCAAGCCAAATTGTAGAGGCAATGGGACACCTAAATGATTCGGAATTGCCTCCATAATTTTCTCTTGCACCAGTTCATGACACAGCAAGTTAGCACGACTAGATAGATAGCGTTTTTTCTGCGCCATACTATAAACCACCGCAAACGGGGACAGAATTTCTACGGTCACAGGCTGCTGGTCCATGCCTTGCAGAGATAAATCGCGCACGGTTTGCCCATAGGCTTCCGGAACAATTGCATATAAATACAAACTCATATTTTCGGGGGGTGGGGGTGAAGTAACGTCAAACTAAAGTGAAACCAGCGCCAAACTATTGTAGAGCCACACATTAACTACATATATCCCACCGATGATGGGGACTTTAAATCGGTCAATTGTCCTATAAGTGTCATTTAACAATTACTTCATCAAAAGATCGGTACAGTGAATCAGAATTCCTGTATCCTTGGCAAGAATGATAATTATAAAAAAAATATTTATATTGCTAATTAATCTTGATGAATATTAGGCGATAATTGATTAATATTTTACTCAGTTGCTGATTTTAACCGTTGATAGTTTACCTCGTTTGAGCTAGCTTTAGCTAAAGTTATAATCACAAGTTTAACATATTCATATTTGCTTACATTCTTTTATAAGGGTTAGTTTAGCTCATGTATTTTCGAGCCTAGCCATGTTGCGCCAAATTATTCAGTATAATAATCTGGCACATCATAAAAACGATGCTGATTAAGATGCTAATTGACTAGCCTTATTGCCAACTGCACCAGTTCTACCTCCTGAAGAACTGATTTAGCATGAATTAACTTGAAAAACGTCATCCCAAAACGTTCCTTAAAAACTTAGTTTAAAAACATCATTTAAAAACCACAATCCAAAATCTAAATCCAAAATGAATTTAACTGATGTAAAGAATCGTAGTATTGAGGCTGCCCTACCATTTTTACAAGAACTATGTGATAGGAACGATAACAGTTTAGACCCAAGGGAATTAAAGCTTTTGGAATGTGCGCTGCGGAATCATACAGTTGAGAAGTGTTATACAGAAAATCAGTCTTGTTTTAGCAATTCGATTCACTATACCAAAACCACTATATCCCCGAATCTATGGCACAAAATCAGTCTAGTAATTCATAAGGAGATGCAACAGTTCACTCCGAACTTTCCCCGCAATCGGATTAATCGTGCGTCCATTTGGTCAAGTCTAGGTTACTTAGTGGAAGCAACAGAACGAAAGATAAATAGACCAATTACTGAGCCAAAACTGCATCAAGTGCCTCTATTAGAAACCTGCTATGGACGCACCAGTGAGGTGGACCAGCTAGCAACCTACATACTCCAAGACAATAAGCGCGGCATATTTATCATCGGGCTGGCAGGCATTGGCAAAGCAACCTTAGTCAATCAATTTATTCACGAACGGGTTTTATCTAGCAACAAATTCAGTCATATATTTTGGTGTCCTGTGCGTCACACAAGTATAGCTGAACTGATTCAGGGCATCCTGAGGAATTTTCATCCCATAGAGCATCGGGAATCTGTCACTAGGGGCACCAACATCTTGACAGCGGCACAGTTTGAAGCTAACTTAATCAATCAATTGGTTGAGGTTTTACACCAGCATTCTATTCTATTAGTTTTTCCAGATTGGTGTAGTTTATTCAGTGATCAGGAATCAGGTAGTTACTTGCCAGAATATCAGCCCTACAAGCAGCTATTGGATATAGTGCTCCGTCGGCGACATCGTAGCTGTGTGTTGATTCTGTCGTCTCAACTGCCAGATTTAGATCACCGGATTCAACCCAAATATACTTCCAGTGTGGTTTCGATGGTGGTCAGAGGTTTAGATAAAGCCGCTGCTCAAGAATTACTCATTAGTCATTTGCCGAACTTTGACTATTCCCAATCTAATATCACGGCGTTAACGGAACTAGTTCAACAATATGGTGGTCATCCTTGGGCTTTAATCCGATTAGCGGACATCATCACCCATTCTTTCCATAATAATATTCATGGCTTATTAGTTCAACAAACCATCATTCTCGATCATCCTTTAGAGCAACTCTTAGCCAGTCAGTTCCAACGTTGGGAAGCATTAGAGAAAAAACTACTCTTTCATTTAGCGTTGGCTTGTCGTCCTTTGACCCAAGCCGAACTCTACGATCTCTTTTGTCGGCAAACCCCCAACAGTACCTTGCTCAATCGTCTGCACAAGCTATTTGGTCGCGGTATTATCTACATCTCTAACCCAGAGGAAGATAGTAAAATACAGCGGTATTTCATTGAACCAATTGTGCAAAAATATTTACAGAATCAGTTTATTGGAACATGTAGCCAAGAGATTTTAGAACTTGCTGAGGACCCACAAACCCAGCGCTTGATATATCTAAATGATTATTACCTTGCAGAACCGCCCCTAAGAGCAACGGTGGTGCCGCCCCTCAGTGTGGATATTGTGTCCCACCACCAGCGCCTGATTTTGGAACGGATCTTTTTCCAGTTGAGTGCTGCTTGGAAAACAATCGAGGTTTTACAACAGAAACTTGGTCAAATTATGGATTTAGTGGCATCTCGTTCTTGGGTGATGTCAGGTTATGCCCAACATAATCTCACTGCATTATTGTCCCTGAGTAATGATCCCAACTTTTTAGCGGAATTACATTCCCGTAGTGTTGTCAGGGATGATACAGATGACTCAGATGATGATGAGGCAGATGATCCAAGGGATTGTAGTGATTAAGCAATTTTAAGCACTTTAGGGAACTGTACTATTAGCATATTCACAGACTAAGGATTCCATAGTGTTTGGGGAGTTATTAACCTCGGTATTCAGCCATACTTTGCCATCTGGGGTGCGGATCAAAGTAGTTGCTTCCCGCAGTGGCGCGTCCTGTCGCGGTATGGTCATCGTCGAACTAGTCTGAGAATTAATCAAACCATTACTCAAACCAAGATTATTAGCGACGGGATCTGTGGGCATAACGGATACAGTGGTGTAGTGCGAATTTACTTTGTCATCTAGGGGATTGCGGGGAATGCCACCATTACCGACAATCTGAAAACTGGAACGCTGGGAAGTCGGATCAGTTCCCTTACCTTGAGATAGACAATTACCGCTGAGTCCGTTGGTGCTATCGGCAAATTTCACGCTTAAAGTCACTAGATTGTCATTAACATTCACCGCAGGGGAACGAATCTGAATTAAGCCATCAATCCCTAATTCAGAACTGGCGGTAATAATGCTATTGTCACTACGGAAAATCCCTTGGGCATTAATAAAAATATTTCCCCCTCTGCCTGCTTTGGCATTGGCGGTAATTTGAGAATTTTCCAATAGGGTCAGTGTGTCTGTAGTGATGTTGATATTACTACCTGTAGATGTACCCTGGGCATCAGTAATAATCCTGCTGTTCCTTAAGATCAAGGCTCCCGTAGTAAAACTTAAGTTTCCTTCCTGTGCCGCAGTGACTGTACCTTGCACGCTACCACCCCGCAACAGTTCCAGACGATTAGCCCGCAGGTTGAGATTCCCCGCATTACCAATACCAAAACTGCTGACAGAAATAGTGCTCAGGTCTGCGACGAGAACACTATCAGCATTGATTTCTATATCAGAAGCGGCTCCTGCCCCGAATGTGCCATAGGACTCAGCATCAATGCGACTACCAGCCGTACCACTGGGGATTAACCCAACCATTTCTAAGCGTTTTACATTCAATCGGATTAATCCTGCTAAATTACTGCCGCTAGTGGATGCCGAGATTCTAGCGCCGTTGTTGAGACGTAATAGAGGACTGTTTACGGTTAAGTCTCCTCCCTTGGCATTGGCGACCGTGCCGGTATTCAAGCCAGTATTAACCAAAAAACCGACCCGCAAAAAAGGTTCCACGCCATCAATTTGCACTGACTCACTGGCATTAACTAAAATTTGTCCTCCCTGACCAGAGCCAGCGGTTCCGGCTAATAATTCCCCTTGATTACTCAGGAATAAATTCCGTGTATTTACGATAATGTCCCCCGCTGGTCCGGTGCTGCCAGCGCGGGTCGCCGTGACTAGAGCGGAGTTATTAAGGTGCGTGTTTTCTGTCATGGTGACGTTGATTGATCCGCCAGGGGCTTGCAAGGCTGACGAGGCGATGGCAAATGCACCATTTTTCATTACCAAGTCTCGCCCCACTAGGTTAATATTGCCTGCATTTCCCCCACCAAAACTAATGGTAAATAAACCATTCCGAAATTCTCCAGGTCCAGAACTGAAGCTACCAAATTTATCGAATGTAGGTAAATAATTACCGATGCCATTCAATTCAATAGTATTTTGTGCTGTAATATTTAAGCCCTCAGTGGCAGCATTCCCTAAATTAAAAATAGCAATTCGCGAATTATCCCGCAGTCTAAAGTTATCACCCTTAATCGCAATGCCACCGCCCCCCTGACTAAAAATATCAATCGTGGCATTTTGGATTAAAGAAACATCTGCCATTTGACTATTTGCCACGGGGTTAATCCCCCAGCCGCTGCCATTGGGATTGGGAATTAGATCTACTCCACCATAATTAATTCCCGTTAATTCCACCCTGCCGCCTGCCGCAGTGGGAATGACTGTGCCATCAGACAGGGTAATAAAAGGCGCACCACCAGCCACAATACCGCTATAGTTGGGGGCATTACTACCAAGGATTTGCACCGATCCCCCCACCAGTGCTAAGGTTTTTTGACTGGGAATGTACAAATTAGCACCATTGACGATAATAGGAGCCGCAGGTGCTTGATTTGGGAAATTTAAGCCTAAAGGAGCCGCTACAGTGAGCAATGGTGCTGAATTAGGAGAATTGTCTAGAACTGTATTATCAGCGAAGCGAATTTGGGGCGCAGTGGTGGCAAGAAACGAACCACGCACATCAATCTGAGCTTGGGGACCAAAGACAATGCCATTACTATTAGCAAGGAATAAATTTGCATTGCCCACCACTCCCAAAACTCCTTGAATTTGGGAAGGTAAATTACCAGTTACCCTTACTAAAATATTTTGCACCTGTGCATTAGGAGAATTGAAGTAAGCCCCGCCACCGATGGGAATGTCGAATTGTTGAAAACTATGGAAGAGATTAGTATTTCTGACGGCTCCACCATTAATCAGATTAAACCCTGGCATGATGGCATTGGGTATCACCAGCGAACGCTCTGCCCCCAAGGTGTTGTCGGGGATTTGGTTCTGGGCAAGGGCGGAGCCAAAAAATGTGGTGAAAAATGTGGTGAAAAATATAGGTAAAAATGCAGGCAAGAAAATTCCGCACCAAGATAACGCTATAGTGCTCAAACTTGCCCAAGGCGCTCTGGAACCATTACTAGAGCAATCCTTAGAGCGATTCCTAGAGGGACTTGACTCATTCCAGTGACAATGGCGATAAGTGTGGCGATAGGTGTGATTAACTAAGCGACAAAGATAACTCATGCTATTGCCATTAGTCGGGACGGTAAATCGGGACGGTAAAAATGAATTAACTAAGAAAATATTGCGACATCGGTTAGTTATGAGGTATTGATATGAATCTTAAAGAATTTCCCAGGTTATTGCATCTGCGTAATGGCTGGAGATTGGAACTGTGTGCCCAATGTCGATACAGTCCGCTAAAGCATTAAGGGGTGCAATAGATAGAACAAGGAAAACAGAAGCAAGATCTCTGGCAGCATATCTGGTAGACCTCAGAAAGAAGATCCTAACAGCCTACGAAGCAGGAAATATGTGAATCCGCAAAAAAGAAAGCTAATCCTTGAATTGATTTCTCGTGATAATCTAAGGTTTGAGCGCCTAGTATCACGAGATCCCGCTGCGAGATAACCCATGACTGACGTTTTTATTTCCTACTCACGCAGAGACACCGAATTTGTGCGGGTCTTATATGATGCATTTGAGGCAAATGGTAAAACAACCTGGGTAGACTGGAAAAATATTCCCCTGACATCTGACTGGTGGGCAGAGATTGAGAAAGGCATTGAGGCGGCGGATACGTTTGTGTTTGTGATTAGTCCTGACTCCATTGCTTCGGAAGTTTGTACTAAAGAAGTGCTCCATGCGGTGCATCACAACAAGCGGTTATTTCCAGTGGTGCGGCGGGATGTGACGAATTTTCAGGAAGGGAATCTCGCCCATGATGCGATTAAGAAACATAACTGGTTGATGTTTCGGGAATCGGATGATTTTGAGAGGGCATTTCAGAATTTGACTGAGACGATTTCCCTGGATTTAGAGCATTTACACAGTCATACGCGGCTATTGGTGAGGGCGATTGAGTGGAGTAAGGGGCGTTCGGATAGTTTGTTATTACGGGGGGATGATCTGGCTAATGCTGAGCAATGGCTAAAGGAAAGCATAGATAAGGAACCGCTACCAACGGAACTGCAAGAGACTTATATCAGAAATAGCCGTGATGTAGAAGATGCCAACGAACGGGCAATTGCTATTTTGAAGGACGCGGAAAGAAAGGCAGCATTACGAATCAAGGTCGGAGGGGGGATTTTGGCGGGGACGCTTTTGTTGGCTGGGGTTACTGGTGTTGGTGCTTGGTTTTCGATTGATACTGCAAATCGAAAAGTTGCCTTGGCAGATCTCAAGCTAATTACGGTCAATGCCAAGGTTGCCCTTTTAGATAACCAAGGCATAGAGACGATGCTGCTGGCGGTGAGTGCCGCCCATAAGCTGAAGCAACTGCCTGGTCAGTCACAGCAGGAATGGCAAGAACTGAAACAGGATGTGACTACCCTGCTGCAACAGGCGACCTATCGCGTAGCCGAGCGCAACCGCCTGCAAGGACATACAGGTGTGGTCTATAGTGCGAATTTCAGTGCGGATGGTAGCAAAATCGTCACCGCTTCCTCTGACAATACGGCGCGGCTGTGGGATGGGAACGGAAATTTCATCGAACTAAAAGGGCATAGAGGTGTGGTCTATAGTGCGAATTTCAGTGCAGATGGTAGCAAAATCGTCACCGCTTCATGGGACGGGACGGCGCGGCTGTGGGATGGCAAAGGGACTTTCATTGCCGAACTAAAAGGGCATACAGGTTTGGTCAATAGTGCGAATTTCAGTGCGGATGGCAGCAAAATTGTCACCGCTTCA
>JBIKNH010000303.1:0-3014 GCA_044358815.1 Pseudanabaenaceae cyanobacterium
CTATTTTTACAGTGGCAGGGGGATCTGTGGTTGTTTTGGGGGGCGGTGGTGATTACGGTGGTGTCAGGGGTGGTGTATTTATTGCCGTCTAAATCCTAAGACTTCGTTCTGTTAATTATAGTCAGATTCAATCTAATTAGAATGCAGTGTTTTGAGAACAGCCCCAATGGTATCCCGAAGAGATGGATAGAGGGGCAAGAGTTTGCAGATACGGCATTTTAAAGTTTCCCAATACTTTATCAAGTATTAATTGATAGCTGTGGCAAATGTACTTTACTCTGGGAAATAATCTTCGTCTAAAACTTGAGAGTTTGTAAAAGTTGCTATAGAGGGAAATGTATCCAGAGAAATACCAGTCTCAACCGCAGTGAGTTTCCTGGCTTCTAGATAGACATCGGCGAATTCCTGTAAAAAATGTCTTTTGAGACTAGGACTATTTTTAAAAGCTTTGTGGATTCTTTGACGATGTTCAACTATGGTGTACCGCCAACTATTAGTTCTTTTATCGGTTTGATACTGATATTTGAGTAAATGCATCAGCAGAATCTTGAGATTACTTTCTAAACTCTGTTTTTGGCTATTACCCATGTCAGCAATTTCTTCAAGCAAGTTGTCTAAATCCAAATCCGTGAGATTACCTTCTCGCAATAGCACTAGAGTCTGTTCAACCCATAGGCAAAAGTCCTGCTCATATAGATCGCGATGGGAGATGGATCTTTGGGTTTGATTCGCGATTCCCATATTGCTGCTCGTATACTTTGTGTTAAATTTTGCGTTTATTTTGTTGCAAACGGTAGCCTAAATTATAGCTAATTTCAATTATCGAAGGATTCGGCGGCTGGTAAATGCTTATGTCTAAGCCACAACTATCACAAATTTGGTTGTTTCCCATCAAGTCATTAGATGGGGTTGCCGTTAACCAAGCTACCGTGAGCCTCGGCGGTTCCCTCATGGGCGATCGCCAGTTTGCCATTCACAATGCCCAAGGCAAATATGTCAACGCCAAAAAATATCCTGCTATTCATCAGATCCGTGCCCAATATCACCTGAGAGCCGACCAAATCCCCGAAGCAGTGACCCTAACCAGTCCTCAGAATGCATCACCCCAAACTTTTGATCTCCAAACTGATCGCCCAGGACTAAATGCTTGGTTTAGTGAATATTTTGCCCAGCCCGTCACTTTACAGGAAAATATCGTTAATGGTTTCCCTGATGATTCCATCGCCTATGGTCCGACGATCATTAGTGAAGCAACATTACAAACTATTGCCCAATGGTATGGGGATCTTGATGTAACGCAAATCCGCCGTCGGCTCCGCACCAATTTGGAAATATCCCATACCGTAGCTTTTGCTGAAGATGCTCTCTATGGTTTAGGCGACACTACTAGAATTTTCACGATTGGGGCGGTCACCTGCGAAGGCACTAATCCCTGTCAGCGCTGCCCCGTGCCCACACGAGATCCCGATACTGGAGCCGTCTATAACAGTTTTCAACAGCAATTCAGTCAACAGCGAGAGGCTATGTTACCCCCTTGGGTGGAACGGAGTCGCTTCAATCACTTTTATCGTGTAGCGGTGAATACACGAATCTTGCCCACAGAAGCAAGGAAAATTTTAGCTATCGGTGATCAAGTGACGGGATTACCTGTAATTTAAGCTGGTTTAAGCTAATTTGCCGAGATTTACCGGATTGATTAGTCAAATCTTTAACCACTCTGATCGAGATTAAGAGATTTAGTGATCATCGACTCTTGATATGATGAACCGTTGATTCTTATGATCAAACAGCGCGTCTCATTGCGGGTGATTATGATTAAAGTTCTCGATTCCACTTTGCGCGAAGGTGAGCAAACTCCAGGGGTATACTTCGAGCCTAAAGTAAAGCTTTCCATTGCGCAACTGCTGGATCAGATAGGGGTAGATATTATCGAAGCGGGTAATCCGGCGGTTGATCCTGAAATCGCAGCGAGTGTCAAGCAAATGGCTCAGTTGGGGTTAAAGGCAACTATTGGGGCGCACTCGTTATGTCGCTTGGATCATGTGCAGCAGGCTTTGGACTGTGGGGTTGGTTTTTTGGGGGTGTTTATGAGTGTCTCAAAACAGCGACTTCAACAAGACTATGGCATTGGTTTGGGTAAAGCCATTGACGGTATTACAGCCGCAATTACCTATGCCCGCAGTCAAAAACCTAATTTATTGATTCGGTATACCCCAGAGGACACAGTACGCTCACCAATTAGCCATGTGATCGAAGCTGCCACCGCTGCGGTACAGGCTGGAGCAAATATTATTAGTATTGCTGACACGACGGGATACGCTACGCCATTTCAGACTAACCGTAGTTTGGCATGGCATGTGCGCACGCTCCGTGATGCCCTTGCCGAAGCCGCCTTATATCCGCAAATTGAGGTCCATTGTCATAATGATCGCGGTTTAGCCTTGGCGAATGCCTTGGATGCCTGTAGCGCTGGGGTAAATATTGTCGATACCTGTGTTTTGGGCATCGGTGAGCGAGCAGGAATTGTGGACCTAGCGCAGCTTTTGATTAATTTGCAAGATTCCTTCAGCATGGGTAGCCATTGGGATTTGAGTCATTTGGGGCGTCTGTATCAGCTAGTCAGTAATCACAGTTACATTGACGTTGCACCGAATTTTCCCATTGTGGGACGTAATGCTTTCACCCATTATGCGGGAGTCCACGTTAAGGCAGTGGTCAAAGATGAAGCCTTATATCAGAGTCTCGATCCCCATTTAGTGGGTAGTCAGAGCATGATGGCTTTGGGGCTACAGTCGGGGCGATCGGCGGTGGAATTAGCCCTTAAACAGATTGGCAAGCCGGAATTAATTGCCGATCAAGCTCTAGTAACCCAAGCTTTACACAAAGTGAAAACAATGGCTAAGCGGGGTCGTCCCATTGAAATTGAGGCAGAATTTTCGGCGATTGTAGAAGGATGCTTACGGGAAAGGCAATCCCAGCACTAGGTAGGTCCTATAGATAGGTAATCATGGGTA
>JBIKNH010000160.1:0-10641 GCA_044358815.1 Pseudanabaenaceae cyanobacterium
ATATTTTGACAGGCGGTAAGGTATGCAGTTGTGATGCCTATTCCAGTATAAATAAATTTACGACGAGATATTTTAGATATATTCATAGTTTTAATTTGTCTTAATTTAATAATTTTTAATTAAGTCTGGAAAATAAAATATTTTCAGGACAAAGTTTTTCAGGCTAACCGCCCAATCAAGCTAGTAAAAAACGAGTAAAAACTGAGATTAGGCGACCACATCAGCCAAGAGTAATTTCAAGAATAACTTTTGATCTAGCCTTTCATGATCGTTTCATTTTCTATGGCATAATATATCACAGAGGTTTTCATGATTGTTTCATTTTCTGTGCTTGCTCCCCCTGTCTATCGCCAACTATCGCCAAGAAATCTATGACTATTCAGATTGACAATCTCACAGTCCGTTACCAAAACAATACGGCTTTGCGGCAGGTGTCGGCACAGATTCAGCGGGGGCGGCTCACGGGGTTGATCGGTCCCAATGGCGCAGGCAAAAGCACCATGATGAAAGCAATGTTAGGACTAATTCCTGCGGGCGGCACGGTGTCCTATGGTGCTGAGCCAGCCTCCCAGCCTTTGGTGTCTGTGTTGGATCAGGTGGCTTATGTGCCCCAACGTGCTCAGATTGACTGGACTTATCCGGCGACTGTGTGGGATGTGGTGATGATGGGACGGGTGCGCCGGACGGGATGGTTTCGGCGGTTTTCGGGTGTGAGTCGCCAGAAAGCTATGGCTGCCCTAGAGCGGGTGGCATTGGCAGATTTAGCGGATCGTCCCATTGGGCAACTATCGGGTGGACAACAGCAACGGGTCTTTTTAGCTCGCTCTTTGGCTCAGGAAGCGGATATATTTTGTTTTGACGAACCTTTTGCAGGGGTAGATCGCAAAACTGAGGGGATTTTGTTTAATATTTTGCGAGAATTGGCTGCCGAGAATCATGTGGTGCTAGTGGTGCATCATGATTTGGGGGAGTCCATTACTAATTTTGATGATTTGTTATTACTTAATGGGGCGCTGATTGCTAGCGGTGAACGGCAGACGGTCTTACAGCAGGAAAATGTCTATCAAGCCTATGGTGGACAGGTTTCGTTTTGGCAGGTGGCTTAGGGGAATTAGAGCAAATGGTTTAAGTGTGAGACTGACATACTAATCCCAGTTAACGCGGCTAAAATAGTTCTAGATCCCGTGTTTTGTCTATTACCTTAGCCTGCTGCTACATAAACTATGTCCCAAGCGATCCGCCGCCGTCCTGCCCGTAGTCCCCAATGGCGACAAATTGCCGATAACTGGGTTCTAACCCCTGCCAAGCCTAAGGCAGTAATTCATTTCCTAGGTGGGGCTTTTTTTGCTGCTGCGCCTCAGGTGGCTTATCGTCGGGTATTAGAACAACTTGCCCATCATGGCTATGTGATTATTGCCACGCCGTTCCTAAATAGCACGTTTGATCATTACCAGATTGCGCGGGATGTCTATCGGGCATTTCGGGCAGTGCGTCAGGAAATATTTTTGGATTATTTCCCAGTGGTGGGCATGGGGCACAGTATGGGTTGCAAAATCCATTTATTAATGAACTGTATGTATGGCGAAAAAGAAGCTCAAACCCGCAGCGGCAATATATTTCTCGCCTACAATAACTATAGTGCGAACCGTTCCATTCCCTTTTTCAAAGAGATTAGTAAGAATTTAAGAGAACTCGGTCAAGGGTTAAGTCAGGGTTTAGGGGAAGATTTGAGCAAAAACCTGATTGAGCGGAACTTAACCGATGTGGAATTTACCCCTTCCCCCTGTGAAATGGAAAGTTTAATCGCGGCAAAGTATAGCATTGAGCGGAATCTGTTAATTAAATTCGTTAATGATGATATTGACGAAATTCCAACTCTGTCACGACTCCTAGATTTCAAATTCCCTAATAGTACTACGGTGAAGTTTCTCAATGGCACTCATTTAACTTCGATGGGCATTGATGTGAATTGGCAAGCCGGAGATAGTTTCTCACCCCTTGATGCCTTAGCACAATGGTTCAAGCAGGAGGTACATAAAGATAATGAGCAATTGGAACGGGTTTTGCTGCAATGGCTGAAGCAAAATTTACCTAGTGTCTGATGGGTGTAAAATCAGCACCATAGGGCTATCATCCTGGAACTAGCAGCGTAAGGGCATGGGGGATCACACATCAATGCATAAAAATACTTCCGTTTGGCAGAAACTCCGACAACAGAAAATCCCATCCTGTGAAGATGCCCTAGGGCTAATGGTTTCTCCCGATGGTCATCTGAACTTAGACACCCTAGATGATGACCTAAATCGGCGCTTCTTTCGGGAATTTGAAGATCGCGCTAGTTTGCCGCCCCTAGTGCCATTGCTGCTGTGGCGTAATTGTTTTTATCTTGGTTCTCCCTATCCCTTAAATGATGAACATATTCAAGCTATTGCAGAACGTACCTTAACCGAAATTAAAATTCTTTCCATTAGTGCTAAAAGCTATAGCCAATGGTTCCGCCGCCAAAATATTCCCGATCCTAATGCGATTCATGCGGCTCCATCGGTCAATCCCCTCACTGGGGAAATAGAATCCGTTGATATTACGGAAGTTACAGATTTATATCTCTCTCAGGCTGTCGATCAAACCCGCCGCATCAATGCCTTAATCTCTGTAGCGTTGCAGCATCGCGCCAGTGATATACACTTAGAACCCACAACCGCAGGATTACGGGTGCGTTATCGGATTGATGGTATTTTACGAGATGCGAAACTCTTACCCTTAGAGATTAGTCGGCGGATCATTGTGGCATTGAAAGTGATGTCTAATATGGACATTGCCGAAAGTCGTCGCCCCCAAGATGGCAGAATTGGCAAGGAATACACGAACAATGCCCAATTCGAGCAGCAACTAGATTTACGAGTCAGTACTTTACCCTGCGTCGGTGGTGAGAAAGCGGTAATTCGTTTATTGCCGACGGTGAATCCCTTCTCTAATCGATTGGAAACTTTGGGATTTTCTGCTGCTGCTTTGCCAACTTATGAAAGCTGGTTACGCCAACCCCAAGGCTTAATTATCATGACTGGACCGACAGGTTCCGGCAAAACTAGCACTTTATACACCAGCCTCCAAGCCGTTGCCACGGAACACGTTAATGTTGTTACCGTTGAAGATCCAGTGGAATATGTCTTACCGAATATCACCCAAACTCAAGTTCACGAATTAGCAGGTATGACATTTGCTGCTGGGTTACGGGCAATTTTGCGCCAGGATCCCGACATTGTAATGGTGGGAGAAGTGCGAGATTCTGAAACTGCGGAAACTGTGGTGAGAGCGGCTTTAACGGGGCATTTGGTTCTATCGACGATGCACACCAATGATGCCGTCAGTGCTGTACCACGATTAAAGGATTTGGGACCAGATCCAGGGCTAGTCAGTGATGCTCTATTGGGAATTGTAGCCCAGCGTTTGGTGCGACGCATTTGCCCTGACTGTGCCGCTCCCTATGAACCCACTGCCGCTGAGCTAGGAACTCTGAACCTGAAACCAAATATGGTGGATCTGAGCCAATGGCGTAAAGGGAAAGGTTGTCCGCGTTGTTTACACACTGGGTATATCGGTCGGGAAGCAGTGGTAGAAATTATTGATGTGGATGATGAATTTCGCCAATTAATTTATGAAGGAACCATTACCCAGATTAATCAGCATTTAAATAAGAATCGCAAAAATGATCGGCGGTTTATTCCGTTCCGTCGTTCTGCATTAGAGAAACTGGTGAAAGGCGTGACGACCATAGAAGAGATTTTGCGTGTCATTCCCCGTAATTCTCTATTACGGAATATTTGAAACTTGCCCCATGTCTCAGAGTCGATCTGTAGAGTCTATCTATTATAGATAGTTAAAATAAAAATACAGCTTCGACTATGCTCAGCTAACTTACGCCGAGGGCTAAGCGCAGTCGAAGCCCCCTCTATAAATTCTTTCAAACAACCATAATCAGTTATTCCGAAATAATTATTCAGTATTATTCAGTAATTATGAGTAATTCTTGTCAGTGCTGATTTTAGGGTAAACTGCTCTGGAGTGAGTCCCCAAAATCAAAGTCTTAAGATAAAAGCTCCCCAGTAAAAATCCCAACTAAAAATCCCAACTAAAAATTTCAGACCCAAAAACTAAACCAAAATTCCCAAACAAGAACAATACTATGTCCCCATTTCGTGTCGGGGTGGCGGGTCCCGTCGGTTCAGGCAAAACCGCCCTTGTTGATGCCCTCTGTAAAACCATGCGCCAGCATTTTGAAATCGCGGTGGTCACTAATGACATTTACACCCAAGAGGATGCTCAGTTTTTAGTGCGGAGTCAGGCTTTGGATCAGTCCCGCATTGTTGGCGTAGAAACCGGCGGCTGTCCCCATACCGCCATTCGCGAAGATGCCTCCATGAATTTAGCTGCCATTGAGCAACTGGAACATCGTTTTACCGATTTAACCCTCATTTTTGTGGAAAGTGGCGGCGATAACCTCGCTTCTACATTCAGCCCCGAACTGGTGGATTTAACCATCTATGTAATTGACGTGGCGGCAGGAGACAAAATTCCCCGTAAAGGAGGACCTGGGATCACTAAATCAGATTTATTAGTCATTAATAAAATTGATTTAGCCCCCTATGTAGGAGCCAGTCTCGAAGTCATGGATCGGGATGCCAAGAAAATGCGTGGGGAGCGACCATTTATTTTTACCAACTTAAAACAACAGATTGGTTTACCAGAAGTAGTCCAGTTTTTAGTTAACAAAATGTGATGGCATTTTTGAGTTAAATGATGTTTTTACTCAGAATATTAAATCAATATTTACGAGATCTTAAACCAGATAAAATCATTCTTTGGTGTTACTTGATTTGGTATATCGTCACGGTTTACTATCACTTTGACCCTAACCTTAAACTTTGGCTTAATTCCCTCGGTATCAGTGCAGTAATTGGCACAGGATTAATATTAAGCGTCTCCCGTCAACCTCTGACTAAGATTGACTACTGGCAAGTTTTTCGACTCTATGCCATGCCGTTTTGTGTATCTAGTTTTTCTAGTTTGATTAAAGATCAAGGCTTTCTTGTTTTTATCGCGCCAAAGTTTCAAGAAGTGATGACCGCCTTATCTTCTTGCTTAGTTTTTTGGCTGCTCGTCTCCAGCGTCAAATTAGTTAACAGTAAATTTCCTGTTCAAGTCATTCCCGAAGAATTTCCCCAACCAGGATCAATTCACCTGAATCAAGGGAAAATATCGGCAAATAACCAGCCAAGATCTGAAATAAATCCAGATTGATTAACGTTGCTTAACATATCAACGGATCTGCCATCCCATTGCCCAGCAAATTGTATCGAATGATACCACTGGTAAAAACCACCTGTATCAGGATGGCTAGTGTACTTGTGTGTTTTGGCCCATAGCTGAAGCTAGATGTCATCGGCTGATGCTTTGGAGCCATAAGGTGTGTAGGAGTAAGTTGGTACGTCCCAATCGATTCCTAATTTGCATAGGAGTCAGTGGCTTCCTCTTAATAAAACTCCTTGACATAGGCTGCCGTGACATTCACTCTTATCACCTAAATTAATCACTGCTTGACTTGAGCAGATCTGATCCAGTTTTGAGCCTAATTGTTCATAGATTATCGATATAAACTCAATTACGGAGGCACTTTATTCCCATGACGCAATGGAATCGACGCAAGTTTCTTATTTTTGGTTCCACAGCCCTCGGCGTAAGCTCTTTGATCAAGGCTTGTGCTCCGGCAACCACCCCCACCACCCCTGCAACCACCTCGGCGGCTAGTCCTGCGGCAACCTCGGCAGCCACTTCTTCTCCAGCAGCCTCAGCCGGCGGCACGATTAAAGTCGGTATCCTGCACTCCACCAGCGGCACGATGGCGATCTCTGAAAAGAGCGTAGTTGACTCCACCATGCTTGCCATTGATGAGATCAACGAGAAAGGCGGCATCATGGGTAAGAAGATCGAACCCATTAAGGAAGATGGTGCTTCCGATTGGCCCACATTTGCTGAGAAAGCCAAGAAGTTGATCGACCAAGACAAGGTAGCCGTAATCTTTGGTTGCTGGACTTCTGCTAGCCGTAAGGCAGTATTGCCAGTATTTGAAGAGAAGAAGCACATGCTCTTCTATCCGGTGCAGTATGAAGGTCAAGAATGTTCCCAAAATATCTTCTACACTGGGGCAGCACCGAACCAGCAGATCGAACCCTCGGTGGATTGGCTGTTTAAGAACAAGGGTAAAGAGTTCTTCTTGGTGGGTTCTGACTATGTGTTCCCCCGCACTGCCAACAACATCATCAAAGCCCAAGTGGAAAAACTGGGCGGTAAGGTGGTCGGTGAAGACTATCTGCCTCTGGGTAATACGGAAGTTACGCCGATTATCACCAAGATTAAGCAAGCTCTGCCCAATGGCGGTGTAATCTATAACACCCTCAATGGTGACAGTAATGTGGCGTTCTTCAAGCAATTGCAAGGGGCTGGCATTACTCCTGACAAGTATCCCTCCATGTCGGTGAGTATCGCTGAAGAAGAAGTAAAAGCCATCGGTGTGGACTTCCTGAAGGGGCATTATGCCGCTTGGAACTACTTCATGACCGTTGATTCTCCTGCGAATAAGAAGTTCGTGGAAGCCTTCAAGAAGAAGTACGGCAATGATCGCGTGACCAATGACCCGATGGAATCAAGCTACATCAGCGTCAATATTTGGAAGCAAGCGGTAGAGAAAGCTGGCGGTGCTGATGACATCGAAAAAGTGCGGGCTGCGGTCCGTGGTCAAACCTTCGATGCTCCTCAAGGTAAGGTAACAATGACCAATTCCCATCACTTGTCTAAGTATGTGCGGATTGGTGAAGTTGCTGCCGATGGTCAGTTCAAGATTGTGTTTGAAACTAAGGAAGCTGTAGAGCCATTACCTTGGAACCAGTTCGTGGCTGATACTAAGGACTTCTATTGCGATTGGTCAGACAAGTCAAAGGGCGGTAAGTATAAGAAGGCTTAGTAATATCACTGGGGCACTAGCAATGGAAATCTAGTGTTTGAAGTCGAGGTTTTCTAGTCTAAAATTTTTCATCTTTACTCCAAACTTTAGATCCCCGGTTTCTTGCCAGAAGTCGGGGATCTCTTGGATCAGGAGTATTTCAGGTCACCCGTGGAATTGCAGGCAAATGCATGGATATTGTAATCAGGTTATGTGATGGAATTTTTAATGGAGTCAGTATTGGCTCGGTGTTGTTGCTGGCAGCCCTTGGGTTGACCATTGTATTTGGGTTGATGGGCGTGATTAACATGGCTCACGGTGAGCTAATGATGATCGGCGCTTATACGACCTATGTGGTACAAAACATTTGCAAAGGTTGGGGTGAGCCTTGGGTAGATTTATACGTGTTTCCGGCGCTGCTAATTGCATTTGTTGTGACGGCGATTGCGGGGTTACTCCTAGAAAGGGGCGTAATTCGGTTTCTCTATGGGCGACCGCTGGAAACATTGCTGGCAACTTGGGGCGTAAGTCTGGTGTTGCAGCAGTTTGTCCGTAGTGTCAATGTGGTCATGGTGGCAGGGAGCGGTGTATTTTCACTGCTATTTTTTGGTGGCATGTGGCTATTGGCTTGGCGCTTAGGACCAGTTTGGGAACGGTTGCGGAATTGGGGCATTGGAATTTTATTACCCATTTCCGCTGGGGTTTCCATTGCTGTGGGTGTTTTCTTGGGTCAGGTTTATAAGCTAGATGTCACTAAGCCGTGGTTTGGGGCGCAAAACGTTGATGTAACGGCTCCGAAATGGCTGCGCGGTGGTTTGCAATTGTTCGACAATAAATTGACTTTACCCTATACACGACTATTTATCATTGTCCTGACGGCGGCTTGCTTGTTTGGCATCTACTGGTTTTTAAATCGTTCTTCGTGGGGTTTGCGGATTCGTTCTGTAATGCAAAACCGTAGTATGAGCGCTTGTTTGGGCATTCCTACAAATACCGTTGATGCGTTGACCTTCGCCATTGGTTCTGGTTTGGCAGGGGTTGCCGGATGTGCGGTGAGTTTCTTGGGTTCCGTTGGTCCGAATACTGGACAAAACTACATTGTCGATACGTTTATGGTGGTAGTAGTGGGCGGTGTCGGTAAACTGGTCGGTAGTATTGTGGCGGCTTTTGTGTTGGGTACGATCACTTATCTGATTGGTTCAGGAACCATCGCTACGATTACGGTCAGTGTCAAAGAACTTCAGCCTATCACCGACTTCTTTACTTTTTTTGCCACCACCAGTATGGCGAAGGTGATGCTGTTTGCGATGATTGTGGCTTTCTTGCAGTTCAAGCCCGCTGGTTTATTTCCGCAAAAAGGACGCTCTGTGGAGAATTAATCCCCGTGCCTTATTAGTGGATTAGTAGTGCATTAGTGCAGTAATAGCAAGCAATAACTGAGCAACAACTAGGGTTAAGTGAAGTAAAGATATGAGTGTAGATACAGATTCAAGTATAGATGCGAAGGCAGATGGTAAGCCCCCCGCCGCCCCATCCTCAACTCGGAAGTTACTGGTTGAGTTGGGCGTTGTAATTGGGGTTGGTTTGGTTTTGTTGTTGGTGTTGCCAGCGATTTTTAATGCCACTGGTCAAGGGTTCCGCATTAATTTGCTGGGGCGGTTTATGGCGTTGTCCATTGCGGCTCTAGCGATTGATTTGATTTGGGGTTTTACAGGGTTGCTCAGTTTGGGGCATGGGGTGTTTTTTACCCTGGGCGGTTACGCTTTGGGGATGTACCTGAAATTGCAGTTCCCCCCTGAGGCAACGGTAAAATTACCTGCGTTTATGCCTTTGTATGGCGTGAATGAATTACCCTTTTTCTGGCAACCCTTTTTCTCATTGCCGTTTACGGTGGTGGCGATCATCGTCGTTCCGGCAATCATCGGCGGACTATTGGGTTATCTGTTTTTCCGGAATCGGATTCGCGGCGTGTATTTTTCGATTTTGACCCAAGCGGTAACTATTGTATTTTTCAACTTCTTTAATGGACAACAGAAGTTAATTAATGGCACCAATGGCTTAACGGATTTCCAGAGTATTTTGGGCTATCCCTTCAAAACTCCCGCTACCGAACAATTTTTCTACACTTTGATTGTTTTGGTGCTGATGTTAGCCTATGGTTTATGTCGTTGGCTGACCAGTGGCAGATTTGGGCGGTTATTGGTGGCGATTCGCGATGATGAAAATCGGGTGCGGTTTTCTGGTTATGATCCCACTTGGTTTAAGGTGTTGGTATTTGCCATTTCTGCGGGTTTAGCGGGAATTGCCGGAGCGCTTTTCACCACCCAAACCGGAATCGTTTCGCCAAAAAGTATGGATGTCGCGTTTTCCATTGAGATGGTAATTTGGGTTGCGGTGGGCGGTCGTGCTAGTTTAATCGGTGCAATTATCGGCGCTTTGTTGGTCAACTTTGCGAAGAGTTTGTTGAGTGAAACTTTCCCCGAAATTTGGTTATTCTTCCAAGGGGGTTTGTTCCTTTTGGTGGTGATGGTTTTACCCGATGGCTTAGTGGGTTGGTGCCGCACTACGGGCGTATTGTTATACCAACATATTAGAGCGAAGTTTAAACCCGCCCCAACCGTCAGCTATCCGGGTATTGAAGATATTTCTGAGGATTAGGATTGATTATGACCAGTGATGTAACTAGTTACAGTAGCCCATCTCCAGCCGCTCCAGCCAAACCGAAGATTTTGGAAATTGAAGATGTGACGGTGAGCTTTGACGGTTTTAAGGCATTAAAGAACCTCAATTTTGCGATGGATGAGGGTGAATTGCGGGTAATTATCGGTCCCAATGGTGCGGGTAAAACCACGTTTTTGGATGTAATTACAGGGAAAGTGAAACCCACTTCAGGGAATGTGCGGTTTAAGGGCAAAAATACCCGCACTCTATCGGAACATAAAATTGCTCAATCCGGTGTGGGGCGTAAATTCCAAACCCCTCGGATTTATCTGAATCTGAGTCCTCAGGAAAATCTGGAACTGTCAGCGAATCGGTCTAAACAGGTTTGGTCTACGCTGTTTGGTAAGCCTTCGGTGGTGGAACGGCGCACGGTGCAGGAGTTGCTTGGAGTCATCGGTTTAAAGAAAAAAGCAGATATCAAGGCGGCTTTTTTATCCCACGGTGAGAAGCAATGGTTAGAGATTGGTATGCTGGTGGCACAGTCACCGGATTTGTTGCTGGTGGATGAACCGGTGGCGGGTTTGACCGACGAAGAAACGGAGCGCACTGGTGAGTTATTGATTTCCCTCGCCGAAGAACATTCCATTATTGTGATTGAACATGATATGGAATTTGTGCGGCAGATTGCGCGGCAGGTGACGGTTTTACATGAGGGTACGGTGCTTTGTGAAGGTACTATCGACCAAGTGCAGAAAGATCCCCGCGTGATTGAGGTGTACTTGGGTAAGGCTGAGGATGAGGAGCATTAATCAGTTGATGAATCTAGTCCCCTGATTTTTCTGGTTTTGGCTGGCGGAATTGGGGGGCTAGAATCATGGTTGTGTCCACATGCTAAAGAATCTAAACACATAGATAAAATGCTCGAAACAGCCTCAAAATTTCTTGGAAAAATCGATCATAGAACATCTTGGCAGGACAAATTA
>JBIKNH010000161.1:0-10623 GCA_044358815.1 Pseudanabaenaceae cyanobacterium
CATTGGTAGAACGATTTTGGCACAGATGGCGGATGTATCACGGAAGATTCGGAATACAGCGCGGTTCCTATTGAGTAATTTGTATGACTTTCAACCTGAAAACCATACTGTTGCTTATGATGATTTACCAGAGGTGGATCGGTATCTGTTGCAAAAGCTCTATCAAGTTTGTAACGATATTACGACAGCTTTTAATGAGTTCCAATTCTTTAAATTCTTCCAAACAATTCAGAACTTCTGCACCGTAGATTTATCAAATTTCTATCTAGATATTGCCAAAGATAGATTATATATCAGTGCGCCCGATGCCCCACGCCGTCGCAGTTGTCAAACGGTTTTGATGTATTGCCTGGAAGCCATTAGCAAGATGATTGCCCCAGTGATGTGTCACACCGCAGAAGATATTTGGCAGCATTTGCCCTACACAGTGGCGCATAAGTCTGTATTTCAAGCCGGATGGGTTACGGTTCCTGAAGCTTGGCATCAACCAGATTTAGCCACTAAATGGGAAGCTTTGCGCACGGTCCGCACTGAAGTTAATAAAGTGATGGAACAGGCTCGTAATGCTAAACTGATTGGTTCTTCTCTAGAAGCTAAGGTCTATTTACAGATTACTGACGAAACATTGGCAGCAACTGTAGCCTCAGTAGATAGTGAATTACGTTATTTACTGTTGGCTTCACAGGTGGCGGTAGTGGCAAAATTCCCAATGGATGGGGCGGCTGTAGAGAAAGCTTTCACTGGGAAAACCGATGGATTAGAAATCGCTGTGGTTCCCGCTGATGGCGAAAAATGCGCCCGTTGTTGGAATTATTCCACCGCTGTGGGTGAGTCGGTGGAACATCCCCATATTTGCGAACGCTGTGTGGAGGCATTGGCGGGAAATTTTTAGGGGTTATCATCTCATTAATTTAGTTAACCATTTCTCTTTGTAGCAGGGCAGAGGAAATAGGATTCATTTCTTATTTTCTCTGCCATTTTTGGTTTGTGTATTTGGGAAAGAGGTTTGAGAACTTGATGCATGAATTCTGTGATTGGCAAATGTAATAACTAAATCTAGATAACTGAAGTTAAGCATCAGAATTGAAAAATAAAATTTAATAACAATTTCGTCATAATTTAACGGTCTATCATGGGAGATGACGCAAATTCTCATATTCTAGGGAAATAACACCTAGATGCTGCTGCCAATATGTCCCTAATTTTATCTAAGTTATTGCCGCCGTTTTTCTATCCCTTGGGCTTAACCTGCTTGCTCTTGGTGATGGGTTTATGGGCGCTACTCATCAAACCGAAGGATCGTCCTTTGTCGGTAGCCCGCTATCGGATCGCGGTGTTTGTGGTCAGCTTGGCTTTGGTAATTTTATTGATCACTAGTAGTGTGGGGTTTGCATCTAGTTTGATGGCTAGTTTAGAGTCGCAATTTCCCAGCCTCAATGATGGGCAAATTCCTAAAACCGATAGCATTGTGGTTTTAGGTGGAGGCACTCGCCCCAAGATTCCCCCGCGTCCTTGGTATGAAGTTAATGACGCAGGCAGCAGGATTCTCTATGGTGCACGATTGTGGAAGCAGGGCAAAGCACCATTACTGATTGTCAGCGGTGGTCGGGCGCAGTGGTTAGGAGAAGGGGGCAACCCTGAAGCTGAAGATATGGCAGCGATTGCGATGGAAATGGGTGTACCCAAGGATGCGATCATCCAAGAGGGTAAATCCCTGAACACCTACGAAAATGCCAAATATATCAAAGAGATTCTGCAAAAACGGAAACTCAAGAAAATCTTACTGGTAACATCTGCTTGGCACATGCCCCGCTCTGTCGCGATTTTCAAGCAGTTGGGGATCGATGTAGTCCCTGCGCCGACCCATTTTAATGTGGTCAAAAGTCAAAATGATAAAGGATTCGCTGGCACCTTTTTTGACCTGCTGCCCAATGCCGATGCTTTACGTCAAACTACCATTGCCCTCAAGGAAATTGCCGGCTGGTTTGTCTATCGTT
Organism: Pseudanabaenaceae cyanobacterium; assembly: GCA_044358815.1. GTDB lineage: Bacteria > Cyanobacteriota > Cyanobacteriia > Pseudanabaenales > Pseudanabaenaceae > JBAXSK01. The sequence continues at coordinate 1,998 of JBIKNH010000161.1, forward strand.
GGTTTGGTTGGGCTTAAGTGACCAATGCCTGATCTGCTGAACGGTCACCAACGTTCTACAATAAATTTCGATTCGATTAGCTTAATCAAATTAGTTCAGTCAAGTTAATTCAGTTAAATTAGTTTAGACTGGCAATTAATTTTTAACCGCGTATCGCGAAACTATCTCACGTAAAAATTTCTCATAACAATTTCACACAACACTTTCACAGAAAAATTTCACAAAAGCAATACAAAAGCAATGCTGTTATCACCTTCAGAGTTTGGTCAATTAGCGGAGGCGATGGGGGCATTTGTGGCTCTGACAGCCCTAATCACCATCATCGCTTTTTGGCAAAAATGGGGCTGGCGGTTTCGGATGGTGGGGGTTACCCTATTTTCCGTTGTGTTGACCGTTGGCTTATTTGCCCTAAGTCTTGAGCCAATTACCCGCACTAGTGTGGCTGGTGCTGTCCCCTACAAAGTGGTTTATGATCGCTTTTCTAATCAGGTGGTGGTGGCAGTACCGCCTACGATTACCGCCAATGAACTAGAAGCCACCCTACGGCAAGCCGGATCTAATCTGTTTTCGTCAGGGCGCAGTGCCCAAGGGCAAACCCAATTGATTGTCCGTGCCCGCACTGTGGTTCATCCTCGTGCTGGTTTATCGAAGCCGATCTACTTGGGACAAATCAAGCGCTCGCTGCGATTACGGAATGATCCTAATCAGTCTGTGGAAATTATGATGGCAAATTTACAAGAGGCAGCCCAAGTCAATGCGGCGACTCAATCTGCTAAAGCAGCGGGTTAGATTTTAGTTTTATAATTATTTCAGTTAAGGGTGGTACAACAAAGGCGACAGATCAACGGACAAGATGTCCATTCCACGTTTCTTTATCGCTCGTAGGTCAGACATCTTGTCTGACAATGACTCGAAATAACGTGCCATTCTTAATTTGATTGACTATAACTTTAATTAAAAATCAGGAACCACTATCAGGGAAATTCCATCGCGCAGTGTGACAAAGCATTGCCATAAAATGGAATGAATCTCGGTGGTTCTTTTATTATGAAATTTTTTATTATGGAATTTCTATTACGGAATTTCTATTACGGAGTTGTATACCAGCAATTATGGCGTAAAGTAATAACCCCAAATAAACTTACGACGTTTACCCGCTGGAGTCTCAAACAATCGGCTAAATGTTTCCATTTGCTTGATATCGTCACCGTAACCGTAAATATTGATAAAAGTGCGGGCAGTGCCATCGACAAAATAACCAACTTCAGCCCAACCTTCCCACCAATAGGTAAATCGCACCATGCCCACTCGATTACATTCCGCCATAATTTTGGCTGACAGTTTAACCATATAACGTGGTGAACTATAGAGATTTGTCACATTCCCTAACGTGAAATTAACGGTTTCAGGACGTTTCGTGGGATAGTCGTAATAGTTATTATCAATCAGATTAGGATCAATGGTCACCTTAGGTTGAGTTAGTCCGGTGCGTGGATTGTGCCAGGGCACAAAGAAACCCTTACGTTTTAATTCTTCTGTAACGCTATCAATAGTTTGTTCGCAGGTGGCGGGAGAATCTGTTGGTAGTCTCGTGATGGTTGGGGTTGCATTACCATAGACCTGCTGGGGAATAACTATGGCGGTCAAACCCAGCGCATATAATAGAGGTGTGAATTTGAGAGTGGATTGTTGCATCGGTTGAGTTGGATTGGGTTGAGTTAGATTTGATTTGCTTGAATTGATAATTGTGATCGAACGTGATACCGTGCTCAAATTAGGAATAATCTCTAGCTCAATCAGTGGTAATACCGAGTAATACCGAGTGAAACAGAAGTGAACGAAATCAAAAAGATAATTACCTGATAAAACACTATTAGTGCATATATCAGGTAATCATTTAATTATTAACTAATTTTTTCAGGCTGGAGGCTGATTCGCAGAAAAGTTTACAGTTAGATTTGCCATGAAATTCATAGAGAAATTCACAGAGAATTTAACAAGCCACTTTGCTGTAATAGTCCAAAGGAATCTTTAAAAATCATCAGCACTCCTAAACCCAAGAGCAAAACCAATCCGCCTTGCATCACGTTCTCTTGTAGTTCCATTGGTAAGGGTTTACCGCCTCTGATGGCTTCAATCAATAAAAAGACTAACTGTCCACCATCTAGGGCAGGCAAAGGTAACAGATTGATAATCGCTAAATTGATGCTGATAATTGCCGTGTAGTCAAACAGAGCCGCTGCATCGGATTTTGCTAATTCTGCGCCCATTGCCACAATTGCAATTGGTCCAGAAACCTGTCCAGCGACATTTTGGAAGTTTGTTACTAGTTGTTTTAAACCGGAAACCGTCATCACAATGAGCCGCTCAAAATCTCTGGTAGCGGTACTAAAAGCTTCCCCCAGATTATGAACCGCCCGACGATGAGGTTTACCAGTGAAATCCAACCGCACACCAATTTTGCCTTGATTTGCTGCCCCTTGGGGTAAAATCGGCACATTAAAATTACGGTCGTCCCGCACTACTGCCAGGTTAACCTCTTGATTGGCACTTTGAGCGATCAACTTCTGGAAGTCTTCGAGGGTCGTTAAACTGGTGTCAAAAACAACGGTTTTATTACCTACCTGAGCGGAACGCACTACATCTCCCACTTGTAATCCCGCCACTGCTGCCGGAGCATCGGGAGCCAATAGTTTACTGATGCGCACCCCTGGCTGATCCACTGTACCAATGCCCACCAGAAGAGTCATCGCCAACAAGACCACATAGGCAAAAATGAAATTCGCCACCACCCCAGCACTGATCACAATGGCGCGGTCCCAAATGGGACGATTTTTCATCAGATTAGGGTCATGATCTGGAATATTGCTTTCTTCATCATTGTCAGGAAAACCGACGTATCCCCCCAATGGAATCAGACGTAAAGCATATTCCGTCTGCTTTCCTTGGTATTTCCATAAAACAGGACCAAAGCCAATGGAAAACCGATTGACATGGATTCCTTGCCAACGGGCAGCGAAAAAGTGACCCATTTCGTGAACTACAATCAAGATGGCAAGAACAGCAATGGCAGGCAATACAGACATAGGCTCAATTTAGATAGGTTCGATGAAGCGATGGGATCGTTAATTTGATCGCAAATTTGATTGATCCTAACATAGCCACTAAGGGCAATTGTGGTTTTTTGGGGATTTCATTTTTGCCTAAATCTATTCACTTCAATCCATTGTCTGCATCACTATTACGTCACTATTTAAACCTATGGCTCTAAATCTACGCTTCATTATGCAATGCAGAAACTTGATCTTAAATAACTGAAAGAACTAACTGAGAGCATGAATAAAGCATAGATATTGAGAAAGCCATTCTACTGCTCTTGTTTCATGTGATAGTGAATCCCTGCCTCTTTGAGCCGCCGCAGTACTTCACCGAGACGATCACAGTCAGCAATGAGACTAATCCGCACGAACCCTTCACCACCGCGCCCAAAAGCATTACCTGGAGTGACAACTACACCGGTTTTCTCTAATACAGTCATCGCGAAGTCCGTCGAACCCATGCCCAAAGGACAGGGAATCCAGAGGTACATGGTGGCATAGGTTTTAGGAATTTCCCAACCGAGTTCTCCTAAACCTTTAATCAGAAAATCACGGCGTTCTCTGTAACGATATTGAACCGCTTCGAGATATTGATCCGGCAGTTGGAGAGCAGTTTCCGCAGCTACTTGAATTGCCGAAAAGATTCCATAATCTAGATTGGTTTTCAGAGTACGGAGACATTGAATTACATGGCGATTGCCAACCACAAAACCGACTCGCCAGCCAGCCATATTATAGGTTTTAGAGAGGGTGTGAAATTCTACGCCAATGTCTTTGCCCCCAGGAATTTCTAATAAACTGGTGGGTTGATAGCCATCAAAAGCTAGTTCGGCATAACAAAGATCATGAACTAGTAAGATTTCATATTTGCGGGCAAAGGCGACCACTTCTTCAAAAAATTCCCGAGGAGCCACGGCTGCGGTGGGATTGGCGGGATAGTTGAAGTACATCACCTTAGCGCGACGTGCCACATCCTCAGGAATGGCAGCCAGGTCAATCAGCCAATTATTTTCAGGTTTAAGAATCATTTCGTAGATTTCCCCGCCAGCAAGTAGGGGACCACGAAAATGGGCGGGGTACGCTGGGCTAGGCACTAAAACCAAATCCCCAGGATTAATAAAAGCAATAGCCAAATGCCCTAAACCTTCCTTAGAGCCGATTAGGGGTAAAGCTTCCCCTTGGGAGTCTAGTTGCACATGATAGCGGCGTTCGTACCAGTCAGTGATGGCTTTACGAAAACTGGCAGTACCTTCAAAAGGGGGATAACCATGATGGGCTGGGTCTTGGATAGCGCGCACTGCGGCTTCGATCACTGGGGCGGGAGTGGGACCATCAGGATTACCCATACCCAAGTCAATCAGATCAAGACCTTGCTCCCTAGCTCGTTGCTTCAACTCATCTAGGCGTGCGAAAACGTAGGGGGGAAGTGATCCCAGCCGTTGAGCAGGTTGAAGCCAAGTATTCATCAGTGATAGCAGTGCGTGAAATGTAAAGGTTAACCGTAAACCTTTATCTTAGCGGATTTTCGGTACTTGCCAAGATTTTTTTGTGGGGTGTGGGGGGTAAATTTCCTTGACTATCTTTAATATTCAATTATTCAATTCTCAGGTTTAGCCCTTGATATTCATCTATTATTCAGTAAATGCCTCTAGTCTTAACAATAATTGATCTAGAGAATTAATCTAGGAACGTTCCAGAGTAACTGTAAATAAACTGCCCTGTCCTTCTTGGCTAATTACATCAATTCTGCCGCACATTTGCCGAATCAAATCTTGGGCAATGGCTAAACCCAAACCCGTACCCGTAATATCTCCACTGGCTTGACGACCTCGGAAATTCCGCTCAAATAAACGCGGTAAATCACTGCTGGGAATACCCACACCGTTATCCTGAACATGAATGAATAAATGGGTGGGATCTACTGTCACTTGCAGTTTCACCGTGCCACCTTGCAGCGTATATTTCAGAGCATTGTCCACTAAATTATTCAAGACTTCTCTGAGGGCGTTGGCATTGGCTTTGACTGTTGGCAAGCGTTTGGGGACTTTAGCCTGAAATTTAAGCCGTCGTTCCTTGGCAATGGCAGCGGCAGTAATCACAATTTGTTCCAGAATTTCCCCTAGGTCTACCGCTTTAATAGGTAGGGGTTCGGGGGGTAAGGGTTCGGGGGCAGCGGCTGGTAATAAAGGAATTTGTGCGCCACTAGTCAAAAGCGGCGTATGTTGATCTGCTTCACTCAGTAAATCTTGAATATGCCAAGTTTCTTTGAGAATCCCAGTCACATATTTATGGTTTGGATCTTCGGGCAAAATCTTGCGGGCTAATAGCTGCCCAAAGGTACGAATTGCTGTAAGTGGATTCCGTAATTGATGGAACAAACTCGACAGAAACCGCTGCTGATGTTCGTAAGTATGTTTTTGAGTTTCTTCGAGCCACTGACAACGGCGATCCAAGGCACAGGCAACGGTTAACGTATTCGCTACATATTGAATCTGAGCTTGTTCCTGTTCATTCCAGTCCCGATCTTCGCGCCCCGTCATCAAAAAGCCAACTAAACTACCTTGATAAACTAAAGGCATGACATGCCGCCTTTGGCGCACCAGTCCGCCCGTTGCTGCTCCAGTCACAGGATTTGCTTCCGTCTGATGCCAACCCGTTGGTAAGGTCATCATGCCTGTTTCCGGATAAATCACCACCTCTACTAAATGGGGCGGCAGTCCGTGACCAGCTTCTTCGGCAAGATACACCGCACTGGCAGAAGCTCCTAAACTCTGAGTGAGTAGGGCAATCTGAGCATGGGCAATGGCGATGAGGTCTGGGCTAGCCGATAACATGGGTTGATAGGGAATACGGAATGGGGGATGTGGCTAATTGGATCTATTTTGACAGGTAGGGGCGGTTGATTGTGTCTGATCTAGGATTTAGTTGAGTGATCCTAGGTGATATTCTATGATTTGAGGCTTTGGGATTTAGATTTTTCTCTGATTGATTTCTTTTTGATTAAGTTCGATCTGGTTAGTTGCCGTTTCTAGCAAATGATCGAAAAAGCTGCCCCATAATCGGCTAAATTCTCACTTTATCGCTGTTTCTTGGCTTCTTTTATGCAAATCGCTACTTGGAATGTTAACTCAATTCGGACCCGCCTCTCTCAGGTGCAGCAATGGCTAGGTAGTCACCCTGAGGTAACGGTGCTGTGTGTCCAGGAAACCAAAGTAGTGGATCAAGACTTTCCCCTGAGCGCGTTTCAAGCTGAGGGTTACCATGTGTATATCTACGGACAAAAAGCCTATAACGGTGTGGCGTTGATTTCCCGTGTGGCTTTAGAGGATGTACAGTTAGGTTTTGGGGCGATCCTGACGAACCAAGAAACGGATGACCCTGAAGTTAGCCTTAGGTTGCGTGCGCCCAACAGTGGACACCTTGATGACCAAAAGCGGATTCAAACTGCTGTGATTGCCAGTGATTTTGGTCTGGTGCGGTTGGTTAATATGTATGTGCCCAATGGTTCCGCTGTCGATAGTGATAAATACCATTACAAACTGCAATGGCTGGAAACATTGAAAGTTTATCTGGAGCGGTTGAGGCTGATTGATACTGCTCGTTATGAAAAGCCGCTGCTGACTTTGCTGTGTGGTGACTTCAATATTGCGATCAGTGATTTAGATATTCACGATCCGAAAGGCAGAGAGAACCACATCATGGCAACGGCAACAGAACGTCAAGCTTTAACGCAGATTCTGGAATTGGGTTTTTATGATGCGTTCCGTAAATTTGAGCCAAATGGGGGACATTTTAGCTGGTGGGACTATCGCGCTGGCGGGTTTCAGCGGAATCGCGGTTGGCGGATTGACTATCATTTTTTGAGTGAGGCTCTTTATACCAAGGCTACCTCCTGCATCATTGATAAAACGCCGCGTACCCAAGAGCAACCCAGCGATCATGTGCCGGTGATCGTTGGGTTTGATTAATGCGGTTGATTAATACAGTTGACTGGTCAAATTTAATGGGTGATGACTTTAATGGGTGGTGACAGTGGTGCCGTCGTTGGCAATGGCTAGACACAAAGCTCTGCTGGTAATACCGAGATTTTGCCAAGCGGTTGTCATAGCTTGGGCGACTTGCTGGGGTTGGTCGTTGGCTTGGGGGTTGGCTGTGGGGACGATGGCTAAAAGGGTTGGACCTGCGCCACTAATCACCATGCCATAGGCTCCAGCATCTAGGGCGGCGGCTTGGACTTCTGCCATGCCTTTGATTAGAGATTGGCGGTAGGGTTGGTGCAGGCGGTCTTGTAAACTGCCTTGTAACCATGTTGGATTGCCGTTTTGGAGGGCATGGGTGAGTAATGCTAAGTGAGCGGCGTTGAATACTGCATCGTGCATGGATACGGATTTAGGTAAAACCTGACGGGCTAGGGCGGTGGAAAGCTCAAAGTCAGGGATTGCGACGACGACGGCTAGGCTACTGTGCCATTGCAACGAACAGAATAGCCATTCACCGGTGGGGCTATCTGCCATGAGTTGACAGCCACCAAGCACTGCTGGGGCTACGTTGTCGGGGTGTCCTTCCATTTCTATGGCAAGGTTAAGGAGTTCCATTTGGGATAGGGGCGAACCTGCTAAGAGATTGCCGCCGAAAATGCCGCCGACGATGGCTGTAGCGGAACTACCTAAACCACGGGAGAGGGGAATATTGGTTTCAATGTGGAGGGAAAAGGGGGGGACGGGTTGCCCTAGTTTGGTATAGACTTTGGCGACTCCTTGATAGACCAGATTCTTTTCGTCTCGTTCTACTTGGTCTGCACCATTACCTACGGCTGTAATCTGTAGTTGATCGGCATGGGCAAAGGTAAAGCGGTTATATAAAGACAATGCTGCCCCTAAACAGTCAAAGCCGGGTCCTAGGTTGCCTGTGGTGGCTGGTACAGAAACTGTGTATGTCATGAATTGGTGGATATATGAAGTTATGGTGTGCCTGTGGCAGATTTGGGCTATTTTACCGTTAAGATATGTCTTGCGATAGGTTACGGTAAAAAGTCGTAAAATTATGAGGCTTAGTGGTTAAGGCTGGGAAGTTCTTGATAAGTTTGGAATTTTGGGGCGCTGTTTTTTTAGGTAGGAGTGCTTAACAGGTATGGATCTGAGTTCCTTTAATAAATCTGATTTTTTGACTGCTTTGCAAGAGTTTTTTAAGCAGTTGGCTGTGCCTGTGGGTGAGGTAATGCAGGAGATGTCTGCTGAAGAGGTTTTAGAGAAAACCCATAAAGATAATGAGGCTTTTCGGCTGATTGATCGGGTTTATTTTTTGGGGACGGTGGATGATGCGGCGTTTCAGGATGGAAAACGTCAAGACTGGGAATCTGTCCGTAAGATGGAGAAGGATTATGATGGGATTTTGATTTTTGGGGTGAGTTTGCGTGGGCGTGAGGGTGGTTTGTTGCCGACGCGCTCACAACTTGCGGAAATTTCACGGGCGTTTAATCGGGAGTTTTACTATAGATGATTCAAATAAAAAACACATCTTCGACTTCG
>JBIKNH010000015.1:0-34653 GCA_044358815.1 Pseudanabaenaceae cyanobacterium
AAGACCTGCCCAGTGGTGGCGATCAAGACTTCAACGATATTGTGATGCGAGTTTCTTTTGCTAAGCCTTAGATTGTGTCTGGTATGGTACTTGTCAGACAAGATGTCTGACCTACGAGCGATAAAGAAACGTGGGACGGACATCTTGTCCGTTTATCCGCTTACAAGACCGTCCCAAAATGTCCCAAAATTATTTGAAATGACTATAACTACTAACAGGAACTAGTATGAACTTCAGTAAAAACTAATGTATCCAGCCGGACATTGCATCGTTTCGCCGTTGAATTTGGGCATGTCAGGGGATGTCATCGTAGGTTGCTCAGATTCGCAAAGAATAGCCATAGATGTGACATCTCGGGGGCTACTAGGTGGATTAGTTACTGATCTTAGGTAAACCGCCCCCAGATAGCTTTTGAGTCCTGATTGTTTTGCAATGCCAGTTTGGATAGCAATGCCTGGATCAGGAGGAATCTTTTGCGCCTGTAATATCGCATTGTCAATGGTTTGAGTTGATTTGACAACTTCAGTACGATAGCGATAGTTTGTGGTTTCAGGTTTAATGCCAACCCCAAGGGACTCAATACTATCACCCCATTTAGAATTTTCAATAAAGTAGGCTTGCTGTCCTCTATTCATCGCACCTACAGAGACTTTAGCTTCAGATTGTCTCGCCTTGCTGCGTTGGGATGCCATCATCATTGCCATTGTTTGCACTGTCACACCATCTGGAACTTTCGTACTATCAGATAACCTAGTGAGCTTGGCTATTTCCACTGCTTCCTTCGGATTAGTGGGACTAATAATAGTGAACTTACCTTCAGGAGAAACAATCATGGTTAGGGGTTCTGGTGTACTGCTTTCTATTTTCCAAGTTCCTACCATTTGTGATAGGAGCGAAGATTGCACCTGTGAGATTACTGGCTGGTTTGTGTAGAAGAATAACAAAGCCACTAAACTCACCACTAGACTAGTGCAGCCACTGATAATTATGGAAATCCAGCGCTGACTAGTTTTATTTTTCTTGAATTCATGAGTCATAGAAAATATCTCATCAGAAATCCTTTTAGAGTTAACTAGAAGCTGTTAGAAATTCCGATTACCCTGATAGTTAGAGAGTCTAGCTAGCTGTCTTAAGGTTCTCGTACCAGCATACATCTTGCCGTTGATTTCCCAAGATGGATAGCCAGTTACACCCTTATCTTGGCAAAGTTGGGGCTGGGGATTGACTCCTCCAGGAGCACATTCCACAATGGTTAAGGAACTCACTGCTTCACGACCAAAAAGTTGTTTTTGTCTATGGCAATGAGGACACCAATAGGCAACATACAGAACTGCTTTTTGTTCGGTGAGGTGCTTTGCCAGAGCAATGGCTGCTGCGGAAGAAGTGGTGGTAGTTTGGGGACCGGTTTTCCCTTGTGTCTGGGCGATTAGTTGGGGAATATTATCGAAATCGGAAATTTTGACGCTTAATTCCGAAAGGATCGCGCTAGGCTGGGGATTAGGAATAGCTTGGGCTGGGGTGTTCATAGCTAGGGTGGTTATACCAGTGACCACAATTCCAGTGATGGAAGTAATAGGACCAAGTAAGGTTTTAGACATTGGCTTAATAGAGCGAATAGACTTTTGATCCAGTATACCCATGACCTATGACGCGATCTAACACCTGGGAGTATTATATAAAATTTTATTTTGTCCTTCTAAATATAGGGATACAAAAATTAATAAATCAATCTTCTAATAAATCAATCTTCTTTCTTCTTGGTGCGTTTTTTCTTCTCGACTTTCAATAATGGGGCGGTTAGGGCTTCATAGAGGCTAAATAAATACTCAATGCGATTTAGTTCGCTCACAAAGGGTTGGGCACGATAGCAAAGGTCTACGGCTTTGTCTAGGGTTTGATGAGCTTTTACCAAGTCGGGCGGCATGGTGAGGGGATCGTAAAGATCAGCAAGGCTACTATCGGGATATTTTGCCCTTGTGTCTAGTACTGCTTGGGCGGCAGTTTCCACTTTTTGCCTTTGTTTGTCGCTGACGTTTTCGGGGAATGGATAGTTGTTGTAAACGATTGTATTTGAATATCGAAAACGACTTTCTAATCTTCCACAAACGTACTTAACCCAAGTCATTTGCATTTCTGAAGTGAGAATGCCAAATAGATATAGAGTTGCATTAGGTAGAGCAAATGCAAGATTACTAACAATTATATCCTTACTTAAAAAACCTATTGGAATATATTTTCGATTTTCAGAAGAAACACTTGGAATTAATAAGTAATCAGAATTAGGCTGTCTATTCTCTCCAAAAAGTGTTGGAAAATCCGCTAATTTTCTAGTTGTTTCTCGATTACTTTGATTTCGCATTCTTTTAACTTCTTCAACCCTTTGGCTAATCCCCTTAAATCGCTTCAGTTCTTGAGGCTGAATATTGACAAGCCAAAAACAGTAACGTGAATAGCCATTGATAAATTCTTGCGCCCCCGTATACGGTCTAATCCATTTTTCGGCTTCTGGTTCATTTTTTAAAAACTCCTCTTTCTCAGATTCAGTCAAAATCAAATGACCGCCATCATTAGGCATACTACCAAAATTAATATTTGGGACATTGGAGATAGGAGTTTTACGGCTCAAAATTACGAGATCGCTACCTTCTACTAAATAAGGATTTATATTTTTAACTTTCTTTTCTGTTGGCTCACCCTTGATATCTGCATAATCAAAGATTCTTTTGTTTTCAATATCATGCAAACCAAATCCAATAATTACACAATGTACTGCTGCGTTAGCTTTAGCCTCATTACTCCAACTAAAAGTACGATGAGCAAAATGAATCTTGATTTTATATTTGCCATAAAGTTCTTGCCAAAGAATCCCAACTTGTTCACCTTGAGAAATTGAACTTGTACTAACAAAAGCAATATGAATATTTGTGTCTTGAATAAATTGAGCCGCTTTGACATACCAAGCCGCAACATAATCTAAAACTCCTGCACCTTTCACACCAGCAAATATTTCTTGCATATCTGCCTTTTGTTGAACATCTTGAAAAGCTTTCCCGACAAATGGAGGATTACCCAAAATGAAATTTAACTTCTCCTTTGCAACAACCGACTCCCAATCAATCCGCAACGAATTACCATGCACAATCCTCGCCGCCTTCTTCAAGGGCAAACGCACAAAATACTGCCCAAACTCACTACTAACTTTCGAATTCATCTGATGATCGATCAACCACATCGCCACCTCAGCCACCCGCACCGCAAACTCGTCATACTCAATCCCCGCAAACTGATCCACATCCACTTGAATAATTGAGTTAACATCGGTCACTAATTGCCCCCTCTTATTCAACTCCAACAAAATCAAAATCTCTAAATCACGTAACTCTCGATAAGTAATAATCAAGAAATTACCGCAACCACAGGCAGGATCGAGAAAATGTAAATTCGCAATCTTTTGATGCAATTCCTCTAATTTGCCCTTACTGCCCTTCGCCTTCTCAAACTCCAGATATAAATCATCTAGGAAAAGCGGCTTAATCAACTTTTGGATATTCTTCTCAGAAGTATAATGTGCTCCTAAATTACGCCGTTCCGTTTGGTTCATCACCGCCTGAAACATTGACCCAAAAATTGCCGGTGAAATCTTGCCCCAATCGAACGCACAAGCCTCTAGTAACATCTCGCGCATCCCCCGATCAAACGCCGCAGGTTGCACCATCTCCTCAAATAACTTCCCATTCACATAGGGAAACTGCGCCAAACTCTCATCTAAATTCTTTAAGCGACGTTCATTCGACGTATTCAAAACATGGAAAATCGAAGCAAGATGCATCGCTAAATCACTACCATCTTCCTTTGTATGTAGATCAATATATTCCCGAAAAATGCCTTTATTAAAAATCCCCGTATCATCCGCAAACAAGCAAAATAAGAGCCTTACCAAATATATCTCCAAATCATGCCCCGTATATCCCACATCCTTAAGGCGATCATGGAGCTTGCCCATCAATTCCGCTGCTGCAATATTAACCGGATCTTCATCCTTATAAACCCGCTTCTCATATCCTGCCATAAAGCCGAACAGATGCACATGGTTCACAAAATCTTTCAGTTCAAACTCATGATTAACACTCGTATCTAAATCATAGAGCCTGAACTTCTGGAAATCTGACACTAAAATATATTTCGGTAACTCATGCTCCTTTAAATTCGGAAAATAATCCTTAGCCTGTTGCGTTGCCCTGTCTAAATCTTTGCCCCTAGACTTATGCTCTACTAAAATCATGCCCTTCCATAACAGATCAATAAAACCCTGTTTATGATCTGCCTTTTTCACTGGCACCTCAAAAGTCGCTACCCGCCGCCGCGAAATGCCAAACACATTAAAAAAATCATTCCAAAAAGACTGCGCCTCAGACTTTTCTGAAATTGCAGTTTCCCATTCCTTTGTAAAAGAAATCGCTCTTTGCTTAATCTCATTCCAACTTAAGGGCATATCCGGCAATGTGAAAGTATATTTTGAGGTGCTATCTATAATAGCATTTATGCTCGAAACCTACTCTAAACCCAAGTTATACCTGCAAAAAGGACTCCGCTAAAGCCACATCATCGGCACTACCCATAAAAACCGGAATTCTTTCATGGAGCTGCTGCGGCACAAAATCTAATACATCCATTTTACCCGTAGAAGCTTTGCCCCCAGCATTCGCCAACAGAAACGCTAAGGGAGCCACTTCATAGAGCAACCGCAATTTACCCGCAGGTTTCTCTATTGTACCCGGATACATGAAAATGCCCCCTTGACAGAGAATGCGATGGAAGTCCGCCACTAGAGCGCCAGAATAACGACTGGTATAACCTGGTTCTCGATGTAAATGCCGAATATAATTCTGCATTGTCGGTTCCCAATGAACATAATTTCCTTCATTAACACTGTAGAGTTTGCCACTTTTGGGAATTTGAATATTAGTATCCGAGAGAATGAATTCCCCTAAACTCGGATCGAGGGTAAATGCATGAACTCCTTGCCCCATCGAGTAAACCAAAATCGTACTCGTACCATAGAGAATATATCCAGCGGCAATTTGTCTATGCCCAGACTGTAATAAATCCTTCGCTTCCCCTGACTCGTCATAGGTTTCCTGTTGGCGAATCGAGAAAATGGAACCCACCGCCAAACTCGTATCAATATTTCCGGAACCATCAATGGGGTCATAAAGCAACGTATATCGACCAATGGGACAGTTTTCGGGAATGTAATAGGGCTTTTCCATTTCTTCTGAAGCCAACCGACACACCAAGCCACTCTGTTCAAATGCCCGAATGAAAACCATATTGGCATAGCGGTCCATATTCTTGACCTCTTCCCCTTGGACATTGGTATCCCCCGTCATACCCAACGTATTTTCCAACAACCCAGCACAACTAAGCCGCCGTGCAATCATTTTCCCAGCTAAACCAATCCGCGCCAACAACGCACTTAAATCATAGGCATCCGCCGAGAAACTCCCCTGCTGTGACAACACATGGCGCGACAACGTAACAAAATCGCGGGTTAGGGCTTGATCTTGCGCCTCTGGTAGATTCATAGCGGGTTCAATGGTCATATCAGGGCTTTCCAATGGGGCAGATTACAAGCCCTAGGCTAACCGATTCTTTGATTCCATCCCGATTACCCTAGGAGAATCTTTAGGATTTGCGACCCATCAGGAATAACTAATACGGTCATCTATCCCACAATATTCCCCGTATGCGCCCCTAAAAATGCCATCACCTGCTCATGGGTGGGCTGGGGTTGAATTGCACCTTTACCCAAAGTAGTCAGAGCAGCGGTAGCAGAAGCATAACGGATGACACCGTGGGCAGTGACTGGGTTCTCTAATTTTTGCAATGGCATCTGACATAATTGATGCAAAAATCCTGCCACAAACGCATCCCCAGCCCCCGTCGTATCCACAGGATTCACCGTAAATGTGGTCTGACGGCTTTGACGTTCCCCTAAATAATAGCGGCACTCCTTATCGCCATTAGTGACGATCACTCCTTCCAACTGATTAAAAGCTTGCACAATCGCCGCTGGACTATTCAACCGCAAAACCGACTGGGCTTCTTCTAAACTAACTTTCAAGAAATCCGCATGACGCAACAGCACAGGAATCACCCGCAACGCCTGTTCTGGATCTTGCCAAAACATCGGTCGCCAATTGAGATCCACCACCACCCGCACAAAATGCTTTTCCGCCAATTTCAGCGCTCGCCCCACCGCCCGTGACGATTCTTCACTAGACAAGGCACTAGTTCCCAGCACCAGAAAATCCGCATCTACAAACAGCGACTCCGGCACACTGTCCGGTGTCAGGAGCGTATCGGCAAAAGGCAAATCTGGCTTTTCCGCCCCGAATTTGACAAACTGTCGCTCTCCCTTAGCCGCCCTAGTCACATAAATTTGCCGTGTCGTCGCTTGGGGCAAAACCTTTAAGCCACGGGTATCAACACCGCGCCCATGAAGAGCCTCAAATAACTGTTTACCTGATTCATCCTGTCCCACACAACCAATGAAAGCAACCGCAGTACCTAACTGAGCTAAACCACAGGCAACATTAGCCGGTGCACCACCTAACTCTGGCTGCCAAGCTGTAACTTTTTCGTAAGGTACACCCACTTCATGGGCTAACAAATCGATTAGCGCTTCGCCTAGACAAATCACCTGAGGTGTTACCCGTGGCATGATTGCATCTCCTTAACCTGTGTGACTCGATGGGCTTAATTTTAGGATAGATAGGATAGATATTTGGCAAAATGTCTCCCAGTGCAGACTAATCAGCTTAATTACTGCCGCAAGTCTGCACTGATTTCTAAATAACCAGATAAATGCCCAGATCTAGCATAAAGCCTAAGGTGTAACTTGGGGCTGAGGTTTACGGGCGTTAATTAAAGCAATGCATGGGTCAACTTTTTCAGGGAAAACTACCACTAAACCGCCCACTGTAGCGCGATCCAAGCCTGTGTTAACTGCCTTAGCTTCGTCCAAAATGATCTCACAGGGCAAATTGGGTTTAACAGATTTGACCCCCTGTTGCAGCAATAGTGCCACCTCATTGGGTTCCCGTCCCCGCCGATCCAGATCTTCTTTGATGATGATCTGATCAAACATCTCCGCTGCCAGTTGCCCTAACTCAATGATGTCTTCATTACGGCGATCGCCCGGAGCCGCAATCACACCAATACTTTGCCCCTGCCAATTGTTGATAAATTGACCGATGGCTTTAAATCCAGCCGGATTATGGGCATAGTCCAAAAGGGCATGATATTTACCTAAATCAAATAGATTCATCCGCCCTGGGGTTTGGTCAGCGGAGGAAATAAAACTCATTAACCCTTGGCGAATCTCTTCGATCCCTAGCCCCTGACTAAATGCCGCCAAACTTGCCGCTAAGCAGTTTTGGATCTGGAACGTCACCTTACCGCCGAGGGTGAGGGGTACTTTCGCCGCCTCTTCGATCCGTAAAGTCCAATCACCCTTGAGTAAAGACAAATAGCCATTTTCAGACACTGCGGCTAGTCCACCCTTGGCAATATGAGCCTTAATTAAGGGATTTTCAGGATCCATCGCAAAATATGCTACTTGACAACCTAGTTGTGCTCCCATCGCTGCCACTAAGGGATCTTCAGCATTTAGCACCGCACATCCCGTAGGCAAAATCGATCTAACTACAACACTCTTCAACTGAGCTAGATCCTCAATGGTGTCAATATCGCCTAGACCAAGATGATCCGCTTGCACATTGGTAATCACCCCTACGTCACAGCCTTGGAAACCCAAACCAGAGCGCAACAGTCCACCGCGAGCCGTTTCTAATACTGCGATCTCCACGGTGGGGTCCCGCAAAATCACTTGGGCACTGTAGGGTCCGGTGGTATCGCCTTTTTCCACCAACCAATTACCGATATAAATGCCATCGGTGGTGGTATACCCTACGGTTTTACCGGTTTGTTTGAACAAATGGGCAATGAGGCGAGTGGTGGTGGTTTTGCCATTAGTGCCTGTAATCGACACAATGGGCACGCGGTGGGGTGTCCCTGGGGGGAACAGCATATCAATCACTGGGGCTGCCACATTTCGCGCCTTGCCCACACTGGGGGAAGTGTGCATTCTAAAACCTGGGGCGGCATTGACTTCCACGATGACCCCATCGGTTTCCCGCAGCGGCTTGGAAATGTCCAATGTCACTACATCAATTCCGGCAATGTCTAAACCAATAATTTTCGCCACCCGTTCGGCTAACCAAACATTTTGGGGATGGACATCATCGGTGCGATCTACGGAAATACCCCCAGTACTGAGGTTAGCCGTAGCTTTGAGATAACAGGTCACCCCTGCCGGAGGAACCGAAGTCAGGGTATAACCTTGGCGCTCTAACACATCCTGACTGGTGCGATCAATGCCGATGCGGGTCAATACGTTGTCGTGACCATCACCACGGCGGGGATCTTGGTTAGTTAATTCAATCAACTCCGCCACAGTGGAATGACCATCACCGATCACATGGGCAGGAACCCGCTCTGCCACCGCCACCAACTTGCCATTGATCACCAACATCCGATGATCCCGCCCTTGGTGATACCGTTCGATAATCACCTCTTCAGACACTTCTTGGGCTAGTTCCACCGCATCTTCGGCGGCATCAAGGCTCCGGACATCAATTGTAATACCCCGCCCATGATTACCATTGAGGGGTTTAACTACAATGGGAAACCCGCCCACTTCTTCAATAGCATCTTCGAGATATTTTAGAGAGCGGATCGTCGTACCCCGTGGCACAGGTACACCACAATCGCGCAAAATTTGTTTAGTGCCTTCTTTGTCACAGGCTAACTCTACCCCCAAAATCCCTGTATTGCTACTGAGGGTGGCTTGGATGCGATGTTGATGTGCCCCATAGCCAAGCTGAATCATTGCCCTAGAACTCAATTCCAACCAAGGAATATTTCGTGCTTTAGCCTCTGCCACAATGGACTCAGTGCTAGGTCCCTGTTGGGAATCAAGGCGAATTTCGGCTAAATCCTTGAGATCTTCCTCTAGTTCTTCATTGGGATAAGTACCGGTTTCTGCGACACTCTCACAAACTCGCAGGGCGGCTCTAGTGGCATAACGTCCCGCTTGTTCGTGTTCATACTCAAAGACTACTTGATATATTCTGGCTTCGACGGTGGGGCGTACCGTGCCAAAACCCACATTCATACCCACAATAGACTGCAACTCTAGGGCAACTAGCTGCACTAGGGTGGGGATGTCAATTTCATTACCTGTGGGTGTAAAGCTACGCTTGGAGAGTTTGGGTAGGACGCGGCAAAGGTTTTGGTAAAAGTTTTTGCCCCCGGGGTGAAAATCCTCCAAATCTAGGCGAGCTACTACGAGTTGCTGTTTCTCGATGCTCCAGTAATTGGAACCGCGCAAAGTCTGGATTTTAAGAATTTTCATAATTTACCGGAATATGATTCAAGGCAATTCAGGGCAGAAGAAGCCATTAACCTTCTATCCTATAGATTTCGTTGGTTTGCATTTTGTATCAAAACAAACGATCAGCTACTTGACCACTGTTTGCGATTGAGGCTTAAAGTGATGTTTGGGGAATGAAACATATCTTCGCACATGTGTCATTCCTGTGTGCTAGTCAAACACTAGTCGAAAACACTAGTCAAATATTCTATTGCTCAAAGGGGACAAGCGCACCACAAAACTAAGTAGTCAAGTAATCGATCAAATAACTGATCAATCCCCCAGGGCACTATAAACTAGGCGGGGCTTAAATCCCCAAGACTGCCTCAGCGTCTGATTTGCCAGGTAATTTACTGGGTAATTCACCAAGGCGAATACCTCCCTCGAATTTCAACTCAGATCTTCTCAACTCTGGGATTTTTGGCATTAGAGTAAACATCTAAACCAAGACGGTAACGCAAATACGCCACAGACATGACATAAATACGGTGTAAATATGAAGCAAGTATGGTGTAACAAGTATGGTTTAAAACGGGCTAGGCAGGACTCTAACCTGCGACCGATCGCTTAGAAGGCGATTGCTCTATACAACTGAGCTACTAGCCCAAGGTAATGCAAGATGATGTTTCCAACGGAATGACCGTTAAACAATCAGAGTCATTATACCTGATTTAGGTGCAAAAGCCAACCTAGGCTTAGGAAAGGTTCTTAATCAGGATTCTCAGTGAATCTGTAAAGGAAGAAAGCAAGTTGTAGCCACTAATTCAGCAGTAACACACACAAGTTTTAATCGTAATTTTTTAGTCGTAGTTTTTCAAGTGATCAGCGCTCGATCTTGTAACTATTGATCAGTCATTTTGTTAGATGTTTTTTGTTTTTTATCCACGTATTATTCATTTATGTTCAGTCATTACCAACAGATCCAGAAGATTAGCCGTCAAATCATAAGACTTTGTTCGTAAAATTTTGTTCATAGAACTTGTGATGGAATCTTAAATCTAGATTAGATCGTCAGTAAGTATATTCGTGGGCATACTGAGTAAGCATCACGGTCTAAGTAACGTCTAAGCAACGGTCTAAAGGGATCTTGGCTTTGGGTTACTGCGGATACGGCAAATTTTCATAGCAAATTTTCGCTGTACTCATAACAGGTACATGGCAGACCAAGTACATGGTAGGCAAAGGGCTTAGGGCTTTTGTTTATGGCGGTAGTCCTATAGCGATAGTTGAGCAATCAGGAGTATTTAATGATGAACCAGTTAGCTGAATATTTAGGTAAATCCCTCGGCGAACTTTGGGGTAAGTGCTGGCACAAGTATCTAGCTATGACCCGATTACCTCAGCAGTGGATAGGGAATTGGGCGGACAGGAACCACACCGCTGACTCAACTCAACATGAGACTAAACCTAAACTCCCGCTCTTCCAAAGGGTGTTCAGAATAAAGCTATATCCCATTAAGCGTTTATTCTTACGCCATCAGAAAGTTGCCCTAGCTGGCTTGCTGACAATGTTATTAGCAATTCACGGTCAGCCGGTTCAAGCATTGGATTTGGGTGACCTATTCCGAGTCTTGCCCTCAGCAATTGAAATTATACAGATTTCTAATTTGTCTGATGAGGATGAGGTCAAGTTGGGACAACAAATTGATCAACAGTTACGCACCAGGGTCAAAATCAGTAATGACTCTCTAGCAAATCAGTTGATCAATGGATTGGGGAAAGCTTTAGCCCTCAACAGCGATCGCCCGAATATTCCCTACACTTTTCAGGTAGTAGATGACAAAAATCTCAATGCTTTTGCCACAGTGGGGGGCTTCGTTTACATCAACACGGGCACAATCGCCAATGCTGATAATGTTGCCCAATTAGCGGCGGTGATGTCCCATGAGATTGGTCATATCGCTGGGAAGCACGCCCTAGAAAATATCAAAAATGCGGCGATTCAAAGGGGCATTGCAACGGTAATCGGTGCTCAAGATAATCAATTGGTGCAGTTGGGGGCACAGTTGGCGCTTCAGTTGCCCAACAGCCGCGAAGCCGAAAATGATGCAGATCGACGGGGCTTAGGTAATTTGGTGCGGTCTGGTTTTGCTGCTTCGGCTATGCCAGCATTCATGCAAAAACTGGCGGCTCAATCTGGAGGTGGTGGCACCAATGTGTTTAGTACTCACCCTGCCCCAGGGGATCGGGTGGCAACTCTCAACGGTCTGATTAATGAGCGGGGCTATCGTGGCGGTAAGGGACTGGATGATCAAGCCTATCAAGCCCTGTGGCGCAATCGGTTCAATGCTCCGCAACCACCAGCTATTAATAATCCAAACATCCAACCACCGCGCCGCCGTCGGATCTTTGGTTAAGAATTTTTAGGTTTTTCTAGTTTTTTGAGGTGGGGCTTTGACTGCCCTCAGTCCGTAAATATCGCAGGCTGAGGGTAGCCAAAGTCAAACCAAACTTAGAAATAAACCCTAAAAACTATAGTTATTTCAGCTTCAGCCAAGGATGGCACCATAAAGCAGACAGCCCAATGGACAAGATGTCCGCTCCACGTTTCTTGATAGCTCGTAGGTCAGACATCTTGTCTGACAATGACCCTATAAAAACTA
Source organism: Pseudanabaenaceae cyanobacterium (assembly GCA_044358815.1). Classification (GTDB taxonomy): domain Bacteria; phylum Cyanobacteriota; class Cyanobacteriia; order Pseudanabaenales; family Pseudanabaenaceae; genus JBAXSK01. The sequence continues at coordinate 12,100 of JBIKNH010000015.1, forward strand.
TTTACACCCGTTCCAGAGCCAACTCCACCAGTCGATCACACAATGCCTCGAAGGGAATCCCAGAGTGTTCCCATAACTTGGGATACATACTCAGGGCAGTAAATCCAGGGAAAGTATTAATTTCATTGATCAAAACTGTGCCCGTGGCTTCCACATAGAAAAAGTCCACCCGTGCTAAACCCCGTCCTGCCAAAATTTGAAAAGCTTTAATGGCAGTGTTTTGTACCGTCTCCACCACTGCGGCAGGCAAGTCCGCTGGAATAATCAGCGATGCCATGCCAGGGGTATATTTGGTTTCATAGTCATAGAAGTCACTGTTGAAAGTAATTTCGCCAACGGTAGAGGCTTGGGGCTGTTCGTTACCCAAAACCGCACATTCAATTTCCCTAGCGGTTACCCCTTGCTCAACGATCAACCGCCCATCGTAGGTAAAAGCATCTTCTACAGCAGCAACTAACTGGGAGCGATCGCGCACCTTAGAGATCCCCACCGATGACCCCAGATTTGAGGGTTTAACAAAACAGGGATAGCCCAAAGTACTCTCAATGTGTTCTGCCCAATCGGTAGCATTTTGTCCCCATTGCCAGCGATTTAGCGCCACATATTTCACCTGAGGTAGTCCCGCATAGCCAAAAATTGCCTTCATCGAAATTTTGTCCATGCCCACAGATGCCGCTAAAACACCGTTACCCACATAGGGCTTTTGCATGAGTTCCAGTAATCCTTGAACTGTGCCATCTTCGCCATTGGGACCATGTAAGACGGGAAACCAAAGATCCACATCCTGGACCGTTGGGGGCAAGAAAAAGCTACTGGTGGGTAAGTTTTGCTCCGATGGCAATGCCACTCCAGTATCTAGGATCTGTTGGGCAATGTCAGCGGTGCGCCAGATGCCATTAGTCTGAATGTAAAAGGGTTGCACCACATAGCGGGGATTTTTGGCTAGGACAGAGGCAATGGCTCCAGCAGAGGTAATTGATACGTCATGTTCTCCAGAGCGCCCACCAAAGAGTAAACCAATCCGAATTGGGGATTTGTCGGCGGTGCTGTCGGGGGTAGCAAAAGTAGCAGCAGGATTAGGGGAAATATCTGTCATTGGGCTAGATCAGGGGGCTATTTTAATGATTGATTGAATAATTTGTTTGGGGGAATAATCTTTTATGGGGGTGGCGTTAATGCATTCCTCCCGCACAAGTTTGATCATACCCTTTGGATCTACGCTTGTTTTTGTGCTTGATCTGCTTTTTATGGTCTGCAAAAGTCCCGACGGTCAAGCTCTGGTGATCACACTTCAGCAATAATCAAAACTATGGTAGATCCTCACCCTTCTAATTCTCAAATTACAAACCCTGAAATTAAAAAAACTGAAATTACTAATGCCACGCTGGATCAATTAACGATCCAAACCACAGCGGACGGTTCCTATACTTTCTGGTCAGAGACTTTTGGCGAAGCGTTTCACAGTAACTTTGGTGCGAAACAAGAAGCAGAAGCGAAATTCATTGCACCGACTCATTTACTGCACCAAGCCAAATATAAGCCGCAGTTTCATCATCCGGTGCGGGTTTTGGATGTATGTTATGGATTGGGTTATAACAGTGCCGCTGCCATAGAACTCTGTGCTGCAGTTGGGGCGGATTTAGAAATAATCGGTTTAGAATGGAATCCGGAAGTACCAAGGCAAGTGATTAGAGAAAATTTACATCACATTTGGTCTGAACCTGTGCAAAACTGTTTAACTAAGTTAGCCCATGACCAGCAAATGGAAGTGGTAATTAATTCGGGAACGTCGGAAAAGCCAGAGCAGACCTGCACCATCACCGGAAAGTTACTCATTGGTGATGCACGGCAAACAATTCAAAGTATTCCCGCAGGGTGGGCAGATGCGATATTTCTTGATCCCTTTTCACCCCCCCGTTGTCCCCAATTGTGGACAGTGGAATTTTTGACGGCTTTGGCGGTACGTCTTGCCCCTGAAGGTTATTTGGCGACCTATTCCTGTGCTGGGGCGGTCAGAGGCGGCTTACAACAAGCAGGGTTACAAATTGGCTCAGTGGCAGCAGTAGGGCGCAAATCCCCCAGTACAGTGGCAGCATGGCAACGGGATTCCATTCGTTATGGTGCATTGCCGGATCTATCTCTAGCGGAGGCAGGGCTACTTAAAACTCGTGCTGGAGTTCCCTATCGTGATCTAACTGGAGCAGACACAGCATCAACAATCATCGCCCGTCGCCAAGCAGAACAGAAAGCCGTTGATTTACCTTCTAGTAGTTCCGTTCGTAAAAACTTAGGTTGGAATTGAAACCGAATTGAAACTAGATTATTCACTAAAAAGGATTTTCCGAAAAAGGTTTTGCGAAAATATTATAGTTCTTTAAAATGATTTATAGAGGGGGCTTCGACTACGCTCAGCCCTCCATGTAAGTTAGCTGAGCGTAGTCGAAGCTGTGTTTTCTATTTAAATTATCTATATTCCCGCCAACTTCTAGAAACAATCTAGAACATAATTTGCATAAATGCCTCTTCGATAAGTTCCATTTCCTGTCCATTCCAGCGCCATAGATGGGATTGTTCAGTACCGCAGTTTTCTCCCCATAGGTCACCACTGGTATGAAGCCGAAACTCCTGGGGCGGAATCGTTTCGTATTTTTCCGATGCTTTGGCTAAAGCGTCATCAGAGGGCGGTTGAAAGTAGCTCCATTGGTGGATATAAGCACTCCTCGATAAGGAATGCTCCCGACACCATGTCATAAAACTATCGTGAGGCAAGTAAATTATATCGGGTGCTGATTCACCGATATGGTTCAGAATTTCACAAGCCGCCACCAGACCAGGGATCGTAGACGTAAAAACCTGCACCGGATGAGGATCAAAATTACCAATTCTTAAAGCATTCCGTTCATTCATAATATGAGGCAGAGCATACTGCTGCCAGCCAATTAAATCACCGCCAATAATGCGACATTGCCATTCTGCTTCAGGGGCGAGGGTATCCCGTGGCGGGAGCAGCTGACTGCGATATAACTCTTGACTAAAAGCTTTTAGTTTCGCTTGCCATTGTGATTTATTCATGATTTATGTATTTGCTAAGGTGGAACAGTTTACTATTCGAGATACTTCTATATATTTTTTATATGACAACTTTTATATGATAGTATGCCACGTTAGCCCTCAAGTATATCAGCCCAAACCTTAAGATAGTCAGAGCATAAAAGTCTGTGATTTGACTTTTTACTTACTTCAGTTAGAGGCTCAGATTATCAAAGAAACCACCAAATAAACGGAACTTCTTTTCAAATCTAAAGTTAATCCTGCCCCTCTTACATTTTCAGAAGAGGAACAGGACGAATTAGAAATAGAATTAAGGAAGTTTCTCTAAGAACTTTTCTAAGCGGTTTTGACTAAGGAATTATCTTTCAAAATCGCCGAAGCGCACATTCTGCCGGAAATCGTTGCCCCTTCCATGCTGTCAATGTAATCTTGCATGGTATAACTACCAGCCAAAAAGAAGTTACTGATCGGTGTGGCTTGAGTGGGGCGGTAGACATCCATCCCTGGAGCCTCACGATACAGGGACTGAGCCAGTTTGACAACATTAGACCACAGCAATTTGAGATTACGGGAAGATGGGAAAATCTGATGGACCTGCGCCATCATCTTCTCTACAATCACTTCATTACTGAGCTTAATGTAGTCATCTCCAGGGGTAATCACTAACTGAAGTAACGAACCTTCCCCTTCTTTGTAATAGTGGGTGGGGCTGGTAATCGCTAAATCTGCAAATGTGGAAAAGTCTACCTGCACTGCATACAGCAAGTTATCAATGTCTGTCACCCAACCGTCAAAACGCAGTTGCACCGTAATCACTGGCACTGCATCCAGTTTATAAATATTGTCAAACTGTGCCCATGACCGCCACTTTTCGGGAATAATCCGCTTTACCCCTGGTACGTCGGTGGCACACACATAGACATCGGCAGTGATGGTTTCATCTTCTTCGCCCTTGCCCACCACTAAGCCAGTCACCTTGGTTTCGGCACCTTCTCCGGTAAAGAGAACTTCTCGCACACCGCGCCGCAAATGGATTTTACCGCCTTTGCCCTCAATGTAACGCACAATGGGCTGATGCACAAATTCATCGGGGGAACCTTCCAACATCCGTAAAATAGAAGCTTCGGTACGGGAGGCAAAGAATTGGAAGATCGTCAACATACACCGCGCGGAAATGTTTTCACAGTCAATGAAACCCAATCCATAGGCGATGGCATCCCACATGATTTCCAAGCTCTTAGCGGAACCGCCCATCGACAGAAACCAATCTTTGAAACTAATTCCATCAAGGGCACGAATTTCTTTCATTGCGCCGGCGTGGTCGATCAAACCGCGAATCAATGGGCTACGAGCTAAGGCAATGGCATTCTGAATTTTGTCTTGTAAAGGTAACTGTGGTGTAGTGACAAAAGCCTTTAAACCGTGAAAAGGTGCGCCACCAAAGTTACGGAAATCCAAGCCTTTCATGCTACCACCAGGATTCACGAAAATATGGGTGTGTTCTTTGAGCCTTAAGTAATCGAAAGCACCAGTTTTTTGCATTAAAGCAAATAAATTATAATAGCAGCCAAAAAATACGTGCAAACCCATTTCAATATGGTTGCCGTCTTTATCAATCCAACTGCCGACCTTGCCACCCACAAAAGGACGAGATTCAAATAACTCGACCTCATAGCCTCTGTCACACAATTCCACAGCGGTACTCAAGCCCGCTAAACCCGCACCGATAATTGCTGCCTTCATGCTTTCGTGTCTTGATTTAATGTTGATTACAAGGGTTGACTAGATTATTAACTGGTATTGACTGGTTCTTCTTAACATATTGTCACATTTCGCCCCTCGGTTTGGAGAGTGGTGTAATTTCAACTCTGCCATATTTCATTACCTAAGCTAAATTTCGATCAGTTATCAGCTCAGTGTTTAGCGCAATAGATTAATTTAATTCTATGTGTAATTTCTGACATCACAATTAAGATTTATTCTTTATTTATTCTTTAAAGCTATTTCAACCTTAAATACTTTTCACTAATTTTATAGTTTTATTCTTATAAAAGTGTTACCTCGAAATCAGAGGTGCCTTAGTAAGTTTTGCAGGCTAGGTGCTTCAGGGAAAAGGTTTAAACACAGCAAAGCCAGAGAAAGCTTAGCCATAAATCATAATTTATAACTATTTTTTCTCCGGCTTAGTGAAGCTTATGGGAAATATAAAGCTTTTATCTTAAAAGTTAGATCAAAAATTTAGACCACGAAGGAGTTAAGAATCCCAATCACGATTACCAAAGCTGCCCAAATCACTGAACCGATCAGCAATAAAGGCTTGGACTGACTCCAGTTGCTAGGGCTGGCATAGGCTACGGGTACGCCCACCACCATCACAAATGAAAATAGAACGAAAAAAGCTACCAGTAATTGGAAAACAACAGCCATTGTAGTTACTCCCTATAAAAATAATTTATATTTCAGTGCGTATTTTAGTTTGCATCCCAAACAAATTTGAGATTGAGATTCAGACAGATAGGGCTATCATATCACCGATTCAGTTAGCGCCTGACTCAGGTGTCCGTAAGGTTACAGTAATTCAGTCAAGGCAGCCTTACCCCGACAGTTTCGAGACACAAAGGGCTTAACCATCAAAAGCTTGATTGTCAAAACTAAATTCTGTATCACATTCCCGCCACCCGATTTGAGGCTTAGTTTTAGGCTTGCTTTTGGACTTGGTTTCTAGGCTGGAGGTTTTTAGGCTTGAGGCTGGGGCTGATTTTCTTCGTTAGGACGAATATAAATTGGTGGCTCAGTAATTACAGCCACAAGATCGGCACTAGAAAAACAGATTGCGGCTCTTCCTGCCTCAATGGGGATCTGGAACAGGGTTCGATTATCATTACCCTGAACTTTTGCTAATACAGTTCCCAGTAAACTACGCAACAATGGTGTATCAGTTTTCATGGCGAGGACATGGGTGTGTCCGCCGCTCAGTTGAATTTTAACTACTACATCCTGCTGGTTATTTTCAGTATTGATGGCTTGTGCCGCTTCAGCAATTTGCATAACAACTCCTAAAGGTAAAATAAACTCAGAAAATCAGAAAAAAAGTCGGGAAGAGATCCTGTTAGAAAAATTCTTGGACAGCTTCAAACTAGCCGATAGTATCATAAACCTAGGATTAAGTTTACCCACTTAAGCTGACCTAATTATCTGTCCTAATTTTAATGCAACTGATTACAGGTCTTATCAGTTAAAAAATTCGGGAAACTTTGCCATTAAATGAGTCTTAATTTGCTGGCAATACTGCTCAAATCCAAACTTCTGAATTACAGCTTCTCGTAATGCCTCAGGTTGATAAATAAGCGGTAATGGATAAGTTTGATTAAAGAAATTTACCACCTGTTCCGTAATCATATTACAGTCATCAGGATCGACCAAAATCCCTAATTCACCATAGCCTAATGCATCTAAAGCGCCGTCTTGATTGCCGCCTAAAGCTGGTTTACCACAAGCCATTGCTTCTAAATAAACTATGCCAAATCCTTCTCTTTTGCTGGGCATCACAAATAAGTCACACAAATTATAATAATCTGCTAATTCTGCATCAGGAATAAAGCCCGCAAAAGTAACGCATTCTGTTAGCTCCAGATCATGGACTAACTTTTGCAATCTTGCTAAATCCGTTCCTTTGCCTACCAAAATATAGTGAATATTAGGTATTTTTTGACGAATTTTAGGCAATGTATGGAGCATACTATCATAGCCTTTGTATTGTTCCGAAGCAAAAAGTCGGGCTACAGTGAGTAAGATTTTAGCGTCAGATTTAATATTATATTGATGCAATAAATTCAGGTTCTTAGGTGCGATATTAAAACTTGAACTATTGAATGTGTTATACAAAATTTTTATTTGTTCAAGGGGAATATTTTGTTCATTAATTAATCTTTGTCTTGTATATTCACTGACTGCTAAGATTTGATCAGCATTTTTGAGAGCATGAATTATTAACGGTGATTTAATATCCCATACTTCCACGCCATGGGCAATTACCCAGTAAGGTATCCCTAATAAACGGCGCAAAATCATGCCTATCACTGCAAAATGTACGTGGGTGGTAATGATTAATTGTGGTTTCTGTTGCCAAGCTTTAGTTAATAATAACTTGATAAACATTAGGGTTTCTAATTTACCTTGAAACTCACCTGCACCATGAAACTCAGTCCCCTCTAAATACGGAAAATCCTTCAAATGATTTATATCATGTTTACTAAATACCGTGTACTTTGCTTGAGGTAAAACTTTTTGAATTCCTTTGATTAAGAAATCAGAAAAAACCTGAATCCCACCTTTGACATTAAAAATATTAGGTGTCCAGATATGAATTGTGGGGTAATTTTTACTCATTGATCATGCTTATAATTTTGTATTAGAATATCTTCAGTTTTGCCCAAAGTTAAATTACGGCTTAGTTTATATTAGAATTCATATATTGTTTCATACCTTCATCAATTCCAGCTAAAACATTAGCATAGGAGTAGTTCCTAATGTGATTAGCAGCATTTTCACCCCATTGTTTTAACTTACTATGATCTGCAAAAGCTTGTCGCAATTTATCAGCGAGATCATGCACATCACCGGATTTAAAAATTAAACCAGTATGTCCATAAATCACTAAATCTTGACCACAGCCCACATGGGAACTCACAATAGCTGGTACCGCCATACACATTGCCTCGTTAACCGCTAATCCCCAAGTTTCACCATGACCAAAACTAGGTAAAACTAACAAGTCAGCCGTGGCATAACTACGAGGCATTTGTGACTGATTCTGAAATGATGCAAAATGCACTGATTGGGCTAAATATGCATCATCCTCAACAGATTTTTTAAGTTGTGCTTCTAAATTACCTGATCCGACAAATAGTAAACTCACTCCCTGTAACTGAGCTAGTTTAAATGCTTCTAATAAAAGTAATGGATTCTTTTTCGGCTCTAGCTTACCCACAAATAAAATAACTTTATGCCCTGGGTTAATACCTAACTCCTTTCGCCAAACTATAGCCTGTTCTTTCATGGTAGTCAGTGCTGAAATAAAGTAGTCATTATTTACACTATGGGGCGTAAAAAATAGTTTTTGAGGATTAACTCCATAGGATTGAAAGTAATTATAATTGGCTTTACCAACATAAAGAAATCCATTAAACTGCTTAAATATAAGACTAATCAAATAATTTTTAAAATGATTTTTAATTAGTTCTTTAATCTTGGTTTTAGCCATATCTAGATTAGCTTGATATAACCTATGGGAATCACCTCTAAAAAAGAGGGGTATTTGTTGAGATTTTTGGTTGATTTTCCATTGATATAAAAACCGATAACTTGTCAAATAATTATAAGAAACCATACAAATTACAGCATCAGGTTTGAAGTTACAAACTTGATGATATAACTGGGGGTTATCTAGACCTCGCCAATGGTGAGTACCAGGATCTTGACTAATATTAGGAATAAACTCAAACTCATAGCCTGATAATAGAGGAACATCCCAAATTAATGTGTGACCAAATCCATGATCTTTCTGAGCAGTTATACCAAAATCCCAGAGATAAAAAACTTTTATCTGATAACTACTATGTTTTTGAATATAGGCAAATAATGGCGCGTAATACTGAATTGGATGGGAGGTAATAATAGCGATTCTCATAAACAGTTATCATAAAAGTGTTGCATAATAAATTAATTTAACCCATGTATATTGATTATTTAGGAATCCAATTAAATTATTATTTTCACTTAACTTCTTTCTTTTCCATTATAAAAAAGTTTACTATTAACAAAGACATGAGAGATTGAAATAGCGAAGAAATAAACACACTAGCAACACTATCATTAAATGAATAGACTAGTAGTAAGACGCTTACTAAATACCTTGCTGACAGTAGTGGAGCATAGTGGGACCAAGCCGATACATTACCAAAGATATAACCCAAAATAACCGCTAGAACTGCACAACCAACTAAGCCAAAATTAGCATAAGCTTCTGATAAAAGTCCCCAGCCAATTGTGGTAGAAAATGTGTCTTGTAGTCTTTGTTTACCATAATAAATATTCAGTATACTTGTGGCGTAGTGGGCAGTAACCTTAGATTCTAAAAATATTCTTGGAATTAGTAATTGTGGAATCCATTGGTAGGTAGCCCCCTCTAGAAATGGCTGTATATCTGGGGATCGAACCTGTGTCAAAAGTAACTGCTGTAATAAACTAGCTCGATCAGAAATTCTTTGTTTATTATCCGGAGCTTCCACCCCATAAATACCTACTAAATCTGAGAATTCATCATCCTTTTTATAGGAATTAGTTAATGGTTTATTCTCAAAATTCTTGCTGATCCATTCTGTGTAATGAGCAGGATATTCCCAAGGTTGAATTGCTAACTCTTTGCCTATAGCTTGCTGGCGCATTTCTCCCTTGGCATAATGTAGAGGAATAATAATAAAAATAACTAGTATTATAGTGATTAGTGGAATCTTTTTTCGTCCCATCGTAAATCCAATTCCAGTAATAATTAAAAATATGATTGAACCAACCAGCAAAAGAGACGCGGCATTAGTAATGCAATACAGTATTACCAAAAATCTAAATAAATTATTTCCACCTGCTGATAAACCACGTTGACCGTGCCGAAAACCCAGTACAAAACCTGAAATATTAGTTAAACCAAGAACTGCACCACGAATCAGGGAAAACACTGGCGTGCCCGTTATGCCTGTCCAACTACCAATTACAGACATACTAAAGATGATGGCAATAACTAGAATTCCTAAAAAGAGCTTTTCAGCTTTATTACTGTCTACTATAAAAAGTGTACTGGGCTTATCCAACCTGCGAGACGTTTTGACAACTCCATACCAAATGTAGGTTATTATTGAGAGAAATCCAGCAATAGTCAAAGCACCAAAGAACCTTTCACTAGTAGTGTAAGTATCTAATATTTCTTGATTGCTAATCAGGGGCATGATATATGTCCAGACATAGCTTAGAGCAAAGACTGGTGCAACTGGCAAACCATAAACTTTACCTTTACACCAGAGATATAAAGGGGTTAAAGCAATTCCAACCAAGCCGCCAAATAATGTAATTTCTTCTAAATTAGTGGTGCGACACGTTGTAAGTCCTGTAACCATAACAATTGAAGCTAAAATCCAAAATAGGCGGAGTAAAATTTTTCTGTTTTCAACACCATTGATATTAGTTTCAGAAATTTCTTGCTCAGTAATTATTTGTAAAGACTTATGATCTAGTTTTGATTTAGCTATGCTCATGACTCATTACCATTGATTGGAAATTATTGAATATATTTACGATTTTGTCGTCTATTTACGGAAAGATAATCCAACTCATTTTTGTAACATTTGGTTAAAGATATGAATGTGTTTTTGAGTTAAATAGTCTGCGGTATATTCTTGAAATACTTCCCAATTAGTATTGGTCATGATTTGCTTTGACTGCTCCAATAACCAAGGTAAATTAGCCAATATTTCCCTAATTAAAGCTTCCCCATCGCGATTGTAGTTGAATGTAATTACTTTGCCGCTGTTTGTTTGTTGAATGATTTCAACTACGGAACTGTTTTCATGCATCACGGCAAATATGCTGCGTTGAGCAAGAACACAAGGATAAAGTTTTGAAGATGTGTAACTTTGATCATCAGAGCCTAAAACCAGAATGACATCACTATCGGTCATTGTCCGTAAAGCTGCGAAATAAGGAATCCGTTGTGGATGTTCCTTAACCATGTCTTCTAATTGGTATCTCTGAGCAAGATCCATGATTGGACTATGACTGCTATTTACGCTGTAATGGGTGCCAACAAAATGTAAGCGTACTCTAGCCCAACTTTTTTCGTGCAGTTTCCGATCCTGAGCAATTGCTGTGAATAAACTACTTAAGGCATACTCCATACCCTCAACAAAGCGCCCTAAATAAACCCAATGTTTGCAGCCATCATTTGGGTCAAAGATGGAATTAACCACTGGCAGTTGGGGCAATAGCTTAAAGTCATAACTTGCTCCACCAAATGGCAACACTGTAAAACGGTCATGACTGAGCCAGGGATAACGAGCTTGCAGCATTGGCGGGTAACCAGGCGACACACTGATAATATGGCTAGCATAACGTAAAACTTCGGCTTCTAAATATTTCCCTAATATTTGACTCACCGCATATTTAAGTTTTCCCCCTGGGGGCAGGACTCCGGTACGGCTGTAGTAGTCACTGACCCAAGGATCTTGCCAGTCCACTATGTAGGGGATACCATAACGCTTTTGCCAACGGGGACCTAATGCCATCACGGGAAATAATGTGGTAGAAAAATAAATTAAATCTGGTGGATCTTCTTCAATTAACTGATCTCCTCTGTGAGCTAGACTACCTACCCCTCGCCAAGTTCGCCCCTTGAGCCAACCAGTTAACCATTGCCAGAGCGGAGGGGCTTGATCAGCAATGACAACTTTTGTTTGAGATGGGATGGTCTGCACCAGCAGTTCATCTTTGACTCCGGCATCTTGGTAAGGATCAAGACATAAAACCGTCGCCTCCCAGCCGTAATCAGCTAAATAAGGTAATAACATCCGAACTCGATGGAGATCTGGATAAATTAAAGGCGGGAAATTAGGGCTAACTAAGAGGATTTTAGGCATAAAGTAAATGGTAATTCCTCATAATATTTGATTGATATTTGATTGATATTTGATTGAGTTTTTTATCAAGGTTAATATTAGTTAAAATCAGAAATAGAACATTGTAGAAAACCTAGTAACTCCTTAAATCTTTGCGCCCAAGTATGATTTTTTTGACAGTGAAGTTTGCCATCATGGGCGATTTGAGCCGCTATTTCGGGATGAGCTAGATAGTAATGCACTTTATCTATGAGGTCATCCCACTGATCCCATACTTCTATATGCTTACCAATAGTGAATAATTCGCTTAACTCCGGGCATTGCTGAGTCAGATAAAAACCGCCATGCATAGGAATTTCAAACTCCCGCAATCGCACTTGTCGCTGTTCCTGTGCCGTACCTGGTTCTCCCCGAAAATGGGTAAAGCCCAGATTAATACGACTCGTCGTAACTAAATGCTGGAAATCTGCTTGAACATAACTACCTCGCAAACATGGGGTTAGCTCTGAATCTTTGGCAGATTTTTGCCTGGCGGTGGGTCTATAACGTAATTGAGGCAGTCGGTGGCATAATGCATCCCAAACCCTCCCAATTCCTTCAGCTTGCAGACGAGGTAAGGCATAGTAACGTAGATCATGAAGATTTTTTCGCACGTATTGATGGGACTGGTCAGTCTTAACTTCAGCTACTTTGTGCCAGTTGCGCCCATAGATTTCCAGGGGAATTTGGTGTTGGTGCAGTTGTTGCAAAACCTCTTGACGATACAGCCAAGGGGAACCCAGATAACGCACTCCTGTCCAGGTTCTAGTTCCTAGGTTGTCAGCCAAATTCGTTGACTGGTTGTTGATAGGTGGATTAGCTGCCATAGGCATATAGTAGGGAGTAATTCCCCCCTTGCGTAAGGGCTGCCAGTGATCTCTTTGGGCACAGGCAACCACATCAAAATATTGACCTGTGCGTAAGACGCGATACCATTGCCCCACCAAATCTACATGGTAATTCACTAAGGGTATTTGGAGAGTGCGTAATTTCTGCACGGTTTCCACCGTCAGTACATCGTCATAAATTACGGCAAAAATCAGATCCAATCGACCATCGGCTTTCAATTTAGCCGCAGTTTCCCATAGCTCCTGATTGAGGCGGAGATTTTCCCGTAGACCACCACGTTGCCAATTCTTACCCATGGTCGTACCGTAAAAGAATTCGGTCACCTGTGCCCCAAGTTGCCGCCAGCCTTCACTGAGATGAATTGGCATCCAACCACCTTGGCAAATAACCATTAGTACATGCATAGGCTTTAAAGTGAAATGCTCCGGCTCATGGCTGACTAAAAAATAAGATGGAGAAGAAGATGGGAGTTATGAGGTGAGATTTAATAAGGTTTCTATTCAGTTTGTTATTAAGAAACATTTCCTAAAGTAAAGCCCATGTCTCTTACCCAACTACATCAAATTCATACCATAACCTTGGGCTTGGTGTAACTGCGCCAAATGTACATAGCCCATAGCATGATCAATTAATTCCTGTTGCCGCTCTGGACTTAATTCCTTAATCACCTTAGCCGGTACACCAGTGGCAAGCATTCCATCCGGTATGTCTTTAGTCACCACTGCTCCGGCTCCGATTAAACTGCCTGAGCCAACGGTCACTCCTTCCAAAATTACCGCCCCCATACCAATCAAACTCCCGCGCCCGATCCGCACCCCATGAAGCACCGCCCGATGCCCCACCGTCACATAATCTTCAATAATTAATTCTTTCCCCGGGTCCCCATGAATAACCGTACCGTCTTGAATGTTACTGTGAGCACCAATGCAAATCGGATTGAGATCACCGCGAATCACCACTTGATACCAAATATTGGCATTAGTGTCTAGACTTACATCGCCGATAATACGGGCATCTTGAGCAATAAAGGCGGCTTTACTGAGGTTTGGCTTAGGGAATTTGGTATAAGGTAAGGGAAGTTCCATAGATTAAATAGCACCAATAGTCATCAAAGGAAAATCATTTAAGCAAATGTACTAGTATCTTGAACTAATATCTTTAATTAGTTTATGTCAAAGATTCCAGTTCGCACCAATGACCCTAGAGATGTTTACAGCAACACCCCTAAGGTCATCATTAATTAATGCTCACACATTAATCCTCAAAACTGAGACACTTGAGGACCAATCGGATTACCTTGGTAAGTCTGAATTGCTTTGAGATATTGCACCCGTTCAAATGTACTAGGATCAGGACAGTTCCGCTGATTCATCACGCCCTGTAATTCCGTAATGGAGTCATAATCACTTTCCATTAACCATTTACGCATTTCCGACTCAATCACAGACAGATGATTAATCCCATGACGTAATAAAGCACCGACAATCATCGTTACTTTAGCGCCTGCCATACACATGCGAATCACATCAGTGCCTTTTTGCACGCCACCAGTTGCAGCAAAGTCAGCATTCACAGACCCTGATAGAATCGCAATCCAACGCATTGGCAAGCGTAAATCTTGGGGTGTACTCAGCAACACATGGGGATAGACTTCTAGGGCATCAATGTCAATATCCGGTTGATAGAACCGATTAAATAGCACCAAACCAGAAGCGCCATGTTCCACTAAAAGCCGCGCCATGTAACTCAAATTAGTGAAATAAGGACTCAGTTTTACCGCTACAGGAATATCAACAGTGTTCTTCACTGCTGCAAGAATATCCACATACTCCTGTTCAATCACAGCAGCGCTAAGATGGGGATCAGTGGGAATGCTATAGATATTCAATTCAATGGCATCGGCTCCGGCTTCTTGAACTTGATGGGCGTAGCTAGTCCAATTCCCAATCGTACTACTGTTGAGACTGGCAATTACGGGGATTTTTACCAGAGATTTTGCCCGCTGAATATGCTCCAAATATTGCACTGCGCCGACATGGAAGTAATCAGATTCAGGGAAATAAGTCAGAGCTTCTGCAAAACTATTAGTGCCGTATTCCAGATGATGGTGTAAGGCTAACATTTCCCGATGGATTTGTTCCTCAAATAGAGAATGCAACACCACGGCTCCGGCTCCGGCAGATTCCATCAAGCGGAGATTATCGAGATTTTCACTCAAGGGAGCCGCTGCCCCCACCACCAGAGGGGAACGCAGTGACAAACCTAGATAATTAGTTGTTAAATCAATATCTTTCATAGGTTTAGGGAATAAGTGTAGGGAATGGGCAAAGCAGGGAAAATATAACAGTAGAGAATGAATCTAGAGATGGTCTAAGACCTAGTAAGTATCAATAAACCTTGAGAATTAACGATTAAGAATCAACGTTATTATGCCTCTAGATTCAGTTCTCATCGACACTCCACAGATATTCGGTAATTAGCTCTCGGTAATTAGCTCATAGCCTGGGTTACTGCCTGGACTAAGGGATCTTTCGCACCGTGACCATTGGCTCCTAAGGAACGCGCTGCCAAATATTGGTACATCTGCCAACGGGTATTCACATCATTTTGGGCTTGTTGCACCAATTCCTTAGCCGCTGCTGGATTACTCAAAGTCAACATTTTGAAGCGATTCTCTTGATACATCGACTGTTCCACTGGCAACCGAGGCGAACGAGAATCTAATAACAGAGGATTCTCACCATGATCAGTGCGACGTGGATCGTACCGATAGAGTAACCATCTACCACAGTCTACCGCTGCCTTTTGATATTGGAAGCCGGTAGTCATGTCGATACCATGAGCAATACAGTGAGAATAGGCAATAATTAGCGAAGGTCCAGGGAAAGATTCCGCTTCTAAAAAGACTTTAAGCGTGTGTTCATCCCGTGCCCCCATCGCCACGCTGCCGACATAGACATTGCCATAGGTCATCGCGATTAGTCCTAAATCCTTTTTCGGTGCAGGTTTCCCACCCGCCGCAAATTTCGCCACTGCCGCCCGTGGTGTAGCTTTAGACATTTGCCCGCCGGTATTGGAATAGACTTCCGTATCTAAAACCAAAATATTGACATTCTTGCCACTGGCGAACACATGATCCAAGCCACCAAAGCCAATATCATACGCCCAGCCATCACCACCAATCATCCAGACGCTCTTCTTCACCAAATAGTCCGCCACAGACTGTAAATGCTGAATTTGCGAACTGAGACTTGCATCTAAATCCGACTGATTAGACCAAGTATGCAGATAACCTTTCAGTGCGGTAATCCGTTCCCTTTGGCTAGTAATATCAGATTCGTCATGCTGAGCGTAGGTCGCATCCACAATCTCAGCCACCAAAGCAGCAGGCAGCGGTGAATTTGACACTGCGGCAAGAATCTGTAATAACTCTTGGGCATATTGAGCATGTTTATCGATGGCAACACGGAAGCCTAAACCGAATTCGGCATTATCTTCAAAAAGAGAATTAGCCCATGCCGGACCTCGCCCTGCGTCGTTGAATGTCCAAGGAGTGGTGGGCAAATTACCGCCGTAAATCGAAGAACAACCAGTGGCGTTGGCGACCATCATCCGATCTCCAAAAAGCTGTGTCGCTAGCTTGATATAAGGAGTTTCACCACAACCACCACAGGCTCCCGAAAATTCAAATAATGGTTGTTGCAGTTGCTGCTGACCAATTTTAGTCAATTTTAGATGTTCCCGATCTGGATTCGGCAATTGACTAAAGAAGTTCCAGTTTTCCCGTTCTGTTTCCCGCAGTGGCAGTTGCGGAGCCATATTGATTGCTTTTTTGCGTGGTTCCTGTTTATTTTTGACAGGACAAATATCAACACAAACGCCGCACCCTGTACAGTCTTCCGCCGCCACTTGTAAAGTAAAGACTAATTCAGAAGTTGCCGTACTAGTTTCTGTGCCAGCACCCGAACCTCCTAAATTATGTTCCAATTCGTGATCTCTAACATGGGTATGTTTGAATGTAGCGGGGGCATGGCTAAGCTGTTCCGCATCATAGACCTTGGCGCGAATCACACTGTGGGGGCAAACCATGACGCACTTACCACACTGTACGCACACATCGGGGTCCCAAACGGGAATCTCAGCGGCAATATTCCGTTTTTCCCATTGGGAAGTTCCACAGGGATAAGTGCCATCTATCGGCATCGCGCTCACGGGCAGATCATCCCCTTTCCGTGCCATCATCGCTCCTAAAACGTTCTTTACGAAGTCTGGAGCATGGTCTGCCACAGGACTAGTCTGATTTAAACTCGCTTCTAGACTAGCGATCTGTGTTGCATTCGCTTCAAAGGTTTGATAGGGAACTTCATACAGATGATCCAATGTATCATCTACGGCTCTCAGGTTCATCTGAACAATCACATCACCTTTTTTACCATAGGTTTTGCGAATGGCATATTTAATCTTTTCAATCGCCTGTTCCTTCGGTAAAACTCCCGATAGTGCAAAGAAACAAACCTGCATCACCGTATTAATGTGTCGCCCCATGCCATTGTCCCGCGCCACTTGGGAACCATTAATTACATAGAACTTAAGATGTTTAGCAGTGATTTCAGTCCGTAAATGAGCGGGTAGTTTCTGCCAAGTTGTCGCTGGATCATAGGGGCTATTGAGCAGGAAAACTCCCTCTGACTGAGCTTCTTTGAGTAGATCAAACTTTTCTACAAATTCCCATTGATGACAAGCCACGAAATTAGCGCGACTGATTAGATATGTCGAACGAATCGGTTCTGGTCCAAATCTCAAATGGGAAACCGTCACAGAGCCAGATTTTTTCGAGTCATAGACGAAGTAACCTTGAGCATAATTATCAGTTTCCTCACCAATAATCTTAATAGCGTTCTTATTTGCGCCCACTGTACCATCGGAACCCAAACCGTAGAAGATCGACCGCACTACTTGGGGGGATTCCGTCGTAAAGGTGTCATCAAAGGTTAAGGAAGTGAAAGTTACATCATCATTGATCCCAATGGTGAAGTGATTCCTTAATTTTGCTTCAGTCAGATGATCGAAAATCCCTTTGACCATTGCAGGAGTAAACTCTTTAGAAGACAAACCATACCGTCCACCAATGATTTGCACGGGTTGCGGAAATGCATCAGCGGCTTCATGATAGCAATTCACAAAATCCAAATACAACGGTTCGCCACCGCTACCTGGTTCTTTACAGCGGTCTAACACTGCGATTTTACGGACTGTTTTGGGTAATGCCGCAATCAATTTCTCCCCATCCAGTGGACGATACAACCGCACTTTGAGAACTCCCACCCGTTCCCCTCGGGCAAGAAGTGCATCAACGGTTTCGTGAACAGTTTCACAGGCAGAACCCATCAGAATTATCACTCGTTCTGCATCAGGAGCGCCGTGATATTCATAAAGTTGATATTGTCTACCCGTCAGTGCCGCCAGTTCATCCATTGCGGTTTGTACAACTGAGGCACATTGATCATAAAACCGATTAACAGTTTCTCTACCTTGGAAATAAACATCAGGATTTTGGGCTGTGCCACGAATCACAGGACGATCAGGAGTCAACGCTCGGCTCCGATGTTCTAAAATCAACGATTCAGGAATGAACGCTGCTAATTGATTATCTTCTATTAAAGCGATCTTCTGCACTTCATGGGAAGTCCGGAAACCGTCAAAAAAATGTAAAAAGGGAATACGAGATTTAAGAGTTGCTTTAGTGGCTATGGCGGCGAAATCTTGGGCTTCCTGTACCGAAGCTGCACTTAATAGAGCATAACCCGTACCACGCACTGACATCACATCACTATGATCACCGAAAATTGATAATCCCTGTGCCGCTAAAGAACGGGCTGCTACATGTAATACGGAAGCTGTTAATTCTCCCGCGATTTTATACATATTAGGAATCATTAATAACAATCCCTGGGAGGCGGTAAATGTAGTGGTTAAAGCCCCTGCCTGTAAAGCACCGTGAACTGTACCCGCTGCTCCGGCTTCGCTTTGCATTTCAATTACCGAAGGAACGGTTCCCCAGAGGTTCCCTTGTTTGGCGGCTGCCCAAGCGTCGGACCATTCTGCCATTGGTGAAGCTGGGGTAATTGGATAAATCGCAATTACTTCACTAAGACGGTAAGCAACCCGCGCCACAGCTTCGTTACCGTCAAGGGTGGCAAATGTGGTAACTTGATTCTGAGTCATAATCAATTCCTCTTAGATAATGGTAGCTAGATGGTATCAGTTAGAGATTCCCAACTAATAAGTACTAATCAGAAATACTAGTTGCAGTCTAATGTAGTCAAATCAAGGAGGACAAATTAGGGTGGTGATGACTTGCAAATTAGACAGTAATTTAATATAAATAATTTGATGGGAATCTTTAGCTTGCATAACAAGGACTAAATCACAAGTGCTAAATCACTTGATACGAAAATGCAAAAGTTTAGTTGGAAAGTTTAGTTAGACAAAGCCTCTAGAATGAATTAAATTCACAAATTAGAACCATCATATTTGACCCTCATGGTTTACTCTCTTCAATCTCTTGCACAAAAATCTTATCCAAGAATCACACAAGAGTTGCACGGAAAAGCTCTAGAGATTAGGTGAAACATGCTAACTAGATGCTGAATGGAATTTGCTCTAGTGTCTGGTGATATTCCCTAGTAATACTTAACGACGGTATTTCCTAGTAATATTAATTTGAACTAATATTGAGTTTAATATGTCATTACCTAACGCTAGTTTTATTATCTCATTCGATCCGTGTTATATCGCCATTTGTTGCAAATAACTTAAGGTTTCTTTAGCTTCTTCTTGATCCACAATACTTAATGCAAACCCCACATGCACAACTACATAATCACCTACCTGAGCCTCAGGGACATAGGCAAGACTTATCTCCTTGAAAACACCACCAAAACTAACTTTGCCGGTGCGCCATAGGACATCAATACCTTGATTGATTTCCACAATTTGACCTGGAACAGCAAGACACATTTCTTAATCCTTTGACAGTAATTTGATCACATTTGATCATAACCTTGGATTATTCTTTGACTATGATTATAACTGAATTTCTCTATAATTAAAGTCAAGATTAACTGACAATTTGATTTAATTTTTTTCTTAAGTTTAGAGGTGCGATTCGATGATTCCAATTCAAATCAAATTTAATCAAAGCTTAATCTCTAAAATGCAAATTATTTAGGATAAACATTTCAGATAAACTGTTTAAGATCAATGGCAAATAGTAAAAGTAACTGACATAACTATTGAGTTATTTGCTGTATTATTACCTGTTATATTATTTACCGCTTAAACAAGGTGGACATAATGACGGAGTACACCATAAATTTGTCCTACGGATAAACCGCCATCATGACATGGAATCTTTTGTGACCAATACACAGGAATATTGTGTTGCTTTAGCTGCTTAATTGTGCGTGATAACAAATACAAATTTTGAAAACACCCGCCCGTCAGCACTACTGGAGAATTTGGATACCGTTGCGCCATCATGACAATAGTTGCCGCTAAAGTATTATGAAAAGCGATGGCTATTTGTGATGGTGAGACACCACGATATAACTCAATCAAAATTGCTTTAATCATTGGTTTCCAGTCAATAATTAAAGAGCCTGAGTTATATTCTGAAATCACTCGAAAAGGATAGATCGCTTCTAAGTCTTTTTCAGTCATAGATTGAATAGCAAATTCTAACTGCATTGCTGCCTGACCTTCAAAGTCAATGCGTGGTTGTGCCTGAGGACAGAGATTCAATAATGCCGCCACGCCATCAAACAAGCGTCCCACACTGCTCGTCATCATTCCTAATCCTGAACTATATTTCGGATGATGATTTATGCTTTCTTCTTGATCAGTTATTTCCGATGTACCATAAGACGCGGTAATCCGAGCCAAAGCTTTGAGTAAAATTGATCTTTGCTGAGAACTAAAACTCTGTAATGCTGGGAAATCATCCCAGGGCAAGTTATCGCCAAAACAGCCATAGAGTAGCCCCAGTAAAGCACGACGGGGTTCCTGAACTGCCAAATCACCTCCCACTAAGGGAAACTGCCGCCAATGCCCAATTCTTTGGTAACCGAGTAGGAAATGCTTAGCAGGATTCTCTAATAACTGCGATGATACATCATAGGATTCCATTTTTAGTTCTGCTTCTGGTTGCCATAGCTTAGCTGTTGGTGGCACAAGCAAAAATTCACCACCCCAAATTGTGCCGTCAGAGCCGTAACCAGTGCCATCCCAAGCAACCCCTAAGATACTTGGTGGCACTCTAGCTGTTTTTGATAAATGATCATCCGTCACATCAGGAGAAGCATTCTGATCAAAATTCTCATTAATACGCAATTCTAATTGATGCTCTGCCATCACCGCCAACACATGGGCATAATGATGTTGTACGGAAACAACAGGTAAATCCACCTGCTCGGAACTTGAATCATCTAATTTGCTGGCTAAATTATTGTCTAAATCATTCTCTAAATTATCTACCAAATTCTCTGCTAACTGGTGAGATAACTGATGCGCAAATTGCGTGGAACCATAATCAGGATGACTGTCACAGCCCAAAATCTGCGGATAGACTCCATGAATTTCTGTGATTGTGTGAACTGTTTTTTGGAAGTGTTCCCAAGTAGTGGAATTTCCCAAATCACCTAAATGTTGACTTACTAAAATCTGCCATTGCTGTGATTCTAAATCTAATTCGTTAGGGATTGCATATCCTAAAGCAACAGTATTTTTGAGGTGTCCCCCTAAGCCTAAAACTGCTGTAGGTAAATGACTTAACGATTTTTCCAAAGATTTATTTCCCAAAGATTTAGGGAATGGTATCGATAACTGAATCGGCAACGGTGCATAACCCCGCGCTCGGCGTAAAATCATCGGTTCCCCAGCCACCACTCGCACCACAGAATCATCCACTGGTCGAACAATACGGCGATTATGAATGAGAAATCCATCGGCAATGTCTCGCAGTCGCATCATGGCTTCCGTTTCGTCAATGCAAATTGTTTCGCTGGATAAATTCCCACTGGTGGCGACAATCGGCTGTCCTAAATCCGCTAACAAAAGATGATGCAACGGAGTATAAGGCAACATTACGCCTAAATAAGGATTATCAGGAGCTACTTCCGGCGCAATCACACGCTGACGTTCCCTTTCACACCAAGGAATTAGAACAATGGGAGCCGCTGGGGATTCCAGTAAATTAACTTCTAAAGGTTCTAAGTTCACATATTTCTGAAGCCAAGCCACACTAGGAACCATCACCGCTAGAGGTTTTGCTGGACGACGTTTACGGCGACGTAATTCCATAATTGCGGTTTGATTTGCAGCGATAGTAACTAAATGGAATCCGCCTAACCCTTTCACTGCCAAAATTCCACCCGACCGCAGCAGTTCAATTCCCTTCGCTAATGCCGGTGCACCGTAATCATTTCTATTATTATCATTAGTACTATGATCAATAAAAGTACTATGATCAACAAATTGAATCTGTGGACCGCAGTTAGGACAAGCTGTGGGCTGAGCATGGAATCTACGATCTAAAGGATCATCATATTCCCGTTGACACACCGGACACATGGCAAAATCCGCCATTGTCGTATGGGCGCGGTCATAGGGCAATCGCTGCAAAATACTATAACGGGGTCCGCAACAGGTACAATTGAGAAATGGATACCGATAACGATGATTATTTGGATCGAATAATTCCGCCACACAATCCTTACAGGTAGCCAAATCGGGCAAAATTAGATTGCCTAAGTTCGCTCTGCCTGAGGCAACTTCTTTCTGAAAGATTCTCCGACTGCTTGGGGCTAAGTAATTCTTGTTTGAAGAATCTAATGCTTCAGAATTTAATACTTGATCATCTAATATTTGTGACTCTAAAATCTGGAAACCTGTA
>JBIKNH010000304.1:0-2984 GCA_044358815.1 Pseudanabaenaceae cyanobacterium
CAACCCACTAACTCCAGGTGATGGTGGAAAGGAGCCATCTTAAACAAGCGCTTACCTACTCCGTTACCATCTTTGGTTGCTTTGTAATAAAGCACTTGGAGAATTACCGACAAAGATTCCCAGACAAAAATCAAACCGATAATCAACAAGCCCCACAGCACATTGCCGAGTACTGCCACCGATGCCAAAGCTGCCCCCAAAGCTAAAGATCCGGTATCCCCCATGAAAACACTGGCACGGTAGCGATTATGGACCAAAAACCCTAGATAACTACCCCCCAAAACAGCGCAAAAAATGGCTAATTCCCGACTCACAGGGAAAACCAAAAGGGCTAAGCCTAGTAGAGCAATGCCCCCTGTCCCCCCTGCCAAGCCATCCAGACCATCGGTGAGGTTAGTGGCGTTACTGCTACCCAAAAATACAAACAGCACCAGGGGCAAGAACAAAACCCCTAGAGGCAAGCTCAGGTTGAAAGGTAATTGTAAGGTTGTGGCGGTTTGCCAGTCCTGGGTCATCAAAAACCAGCCGCTAAACAATACCGTAAACCCAGTTTGCAGGATTAGTTTGCCCCTGGGGGATAAACCAGTATTAGAGTGGCGGGTCAGACTTTTCCAGTCGTCTACCCAGCCCACAAACGCAAAAGCCAAGGTGACCAAACTGCAAGCTATGACCTTGGCATCGAAGTTAGTTAAAAGTACCCCCAAAAATAGCCCAGTGGGTACAATGAAAATCCCCCCCATAGTAGGAGTGCCCTGTTTTTTTAGGTGCGCTTGGGGACCCTCTTGGCGGATGATTTGACCGGCTTTAAGCTGACGTAAAATCGGTACTACCACAAAACCTAAAATACCAACGGCAAGTATACCTTCGAGTAACGGTAACCCTAAATTGGCGAATGATTGAGGCAACAACAGCCGATCCGCACCAAGGAGCAAACCAATCGCCGCACAGATCACACCGATGGAAACCCCTGTGCCGGCGGGAATCCTTGTCTTTCTTACTCTTACGCCAGTGTCTACCATAAGTCTTTCCTCATACCACTGCCCACACACTGCAAGTCTGAAGCCATAAAGTCTAAAGCCAATCTATTTAAGGGGGTTATTCGCGAGTTATTCACGTAAAGCTTTGCGGTCAATTCGTCTATGACAATATGCGTTAACGTTTTACCACCAGTAGGGCTAGTTGACAAATTACGTCATCAGTAACAACCAAAATTAGATATCTGATAATAAATATCTGGTAATAGCTGGTAGTAGCTGACAAGTACAAATCAACTTCACCACGCCAGACTGGTCACATAGTTTATTTAGTCATTAATTGAGTCATTGATTTGGTGACTGATGAACTATTTAGCTCAACTGTGTCAGATCAACTATTTAGTTAACGTTTAGTTAATATCTATTTAGTCAATGTCTAGTATCAATAACTTGGCATAACCAAAATCACTGCCCGTCAAACTTATGTAAACGCCTAAATATTTTAGACTTTACTTATTAATGATGAATTACCATTGATAGCCCTAGTTCCCATCAGTTACTCAAATAGTCAAAAAATAATCAAGTATTTGAGTAGTCATGGCAGTAGTTTAGACTGTTTTTAGCAATTTACGCTGTGCCATGATCAGCATTTTGGTCGCTGACGTTTAATTGTGACGACTCTTAGATAGCAAATAAACGCTACTCTTGTCTATAAACCAGCGATCTAAAATGAAACAAAGTGACCGTTTGAATGCCCGCCAGTTAGCCCTTGATGTCTTGCGCCAAGTGGACCGACGGGGAGCCTATGCTGATGTTGCCCTAAACCAATGCCTGAGCCAAAATAGTCAACTCCACGCCAAGGATCGGCATTTCCTGACTGAGTTAGTTTATGGCTGCACACGGCGGCGGCGCACTCTAGATGCTTTGTTGCAAAACTTTGCCCGTGAACCCATTGCCAAGTTACCACCCGATTTACGACTGATTTTACACCTTGGTCTCTATCAGCTTGCCTTTTTAGATCGTGTCTTACCATCGGCAATTGTACATACAACCGTAGAATTGGCTAAAACCAATGCTATGCAAGGCTTAAGCGGCTTAGTCAATGCCATTCTGCGGCAAGCTCTACGCAAAATGGAGCAAAAGTTATTATTGTCAGGGATCACTGACATTGCTGATAAAGAAAGCTTTCCCGACTGGTTGGTAAATCTATGGGTAGAGCAATTTGGTGTGAGTGAAACAGCGGCTTTGTGTGGCTGGTTTAACCAAGTGCCAAGGATTGATTTACGGGCAAATCGACTGTATACCACAGGGGCACAACTACAGGAGATTTTCGCTAATGAGGGAATTGAAACGGATCTGATCCCTGGGGTGCGGGATGGTTTACGCTTGACGCACCATGTGGGGACCTTGACAGAATTACCCAAATATAATGAGGGTTGGTGGTCAGTACAGGATGCTAGCGCTCAGTTAGCTGTAGAGTTGCTTGATCCCCAGCCTAAGGAGCGGATTTTAGATGCTTGTGCGGCTCCAGGGGGAAAAACAACCCACATCGCAGAGCGCATGGGTAATAAAGGCTATGTGTGGGCGTTAGACCTGCATCAGAAGCGTTTGAAGAAAGTCCATGATAATAGTCGGCGGCTGGGGATTACTTGCATTGAAACCCACGCAGCAGATTTTCGGGAATTTACCCTGAAGCAAACTGATGGCAAGCCTTGGGATCGCATTTTATTGGATGTGCCTTGTTCGGGTTTAGGAACGTTACATCGTCACGCTGATGCACGGTGGCGACAAACTCCGGCGGATAGCCCAAAGTTGGCACAGTTACAGTTAGAAATATTGAACCACGGCGCTACTTTGGTTAAAGATGGGGGCACATTGGTTTATAGCACTTGCACCTTGCATCCGGCGGAGAATGAGTTAGTGGTTCAGGAATTTTTGGCAACTCATGGGGATTGGCAGATTATTCCTCCGGCTCAGGATTCGGGATTACAGCGGTTCAGTGGTATGGAT
>JBIKNH010000305.1:0-2965 GCA_044358815.1 Pseudanabaenaceae cyanobacterium
GGATTGGTTTTGGTGGCCGGCGGGGGTGGCGGATTGGTCAACCGTGGGGGGGCTGGAGGGGCAATGGGTGGCTCAAAAAGCAAGGATGGTTCCCAGGGCGGTACATAAGGCGGTATATCAACTGGAGGGGGCGGTGTTACTGGTGGCGTTCTATCGGGGGGATGGGCTACATAATCTGCTGGTGTCACCGGAGTTGCATCAGGGGGATGAGCTATATAATCCGCTGATCCATTAGTAGGAGAAGGCGAAGTCTGTCCCCAAGCATCGGGGTGGGAGTTTACAGGGCAATAAAAGCTAGCACATAGCCCAAAGCAGATGGGAATACTAATGCTTTTATGTGAAATGCATATGTCCAGGAATCTATTTGACAGCATGACTCACTAGTAATAGCTGAATTACAGTAACAGTGGTAGTTAAAGCCTAATTTTCTAAGTTGCTTTTAATAAACTGGTTTTAATAGATTGGTTTTAATAAATTACTTTTAATATTGACTTTATAAGTTATTTTGTCTGAGATTGCACCTAACACTGTGCCTGAGGCTAGTCGAATCAGAACAGAGATAAATTAAGAGATAAATTATATTAGAACTGTATTAGCTAAGATACCTAATGGCTTTAGAGTAGCATCATGGGAATGATTTTGAATAGATCCTAGATTACTTTAATTGCTTTTTAACCAATCAAATCAAATTAAGTTAAATTAAATTAACATTATGGCTGCGCCCTGTTATGTGACGAGTAAAGGGATATGGGGTTTTGAGGTTGTGGTTATGGCGTTTTAAAATCATCGGGCAATCAGTCAAGAAATCCTGTGCAAAAATTGGTGATTTGTAATTACAGATCGTGTGATTTATGTCACTGGTTTGGGGTGAAATGTAGTTTGAGGAGTTGATCGACTCTTAGGGATTTGGTGGAGTAAGTTTAAACTGCTTTATCATCGCTAAATTCAACACATTTAGAACAAGGTGAAGTATATGCGTTTACTGATTCCAGACAAAGGGCGAAAGAATATATACAAAGTCTCATTGTGCAATACGGTCAACCCATCCTTGAGAAGGAATAAAAAAATTTTCAAAAGGTTGAGGGTACTGGTTGCATATCTAAAACCTGAAGAAGTTATGGCTGGGACTGAAAAAGTAAGAACTTACAGGGAGTGGGAAGAGCTACTGGGTGGGGATTTTGGTAAGGAAATTGGTATTAGTTGGTAAAGGGCTAAATTGATTAGTAAAAGTCAGATCCTCAATTTGGGTATCTGGCTTTTTTGCTTCTGGGAAAGATTCCGTTTATCTTGTTTCATGATGAATTATTCGTATTTTATCAAAGACCAATACTGATCACTACCAGCAAACTTCGCACTGATGCTCACCGAACCATTTGCTTTTACCAAGCCAACAAAGCGATCACCTTTTTTAGTCAACTTTTTCCATTCCTTAGTTGTTTGATCGATCAACACCACTTCTAGGGCATTAGGAATTCCAACTTCTATAAGTGATGTTTGATTTCTAGGCAGAGATGGAACGAATGGCGTATAGAGATAGGCGTTTTGTTCAACATGGGTGATATAAGTTTTTGGGAAAGATACACCTGCTTTGGTAGTGGTAATTTCGTAGGTGGCAACGAGGGGTAGCATTTGCCGAGTGGATGAATTGACATCTTTAGGATTTCCTTTGGGCTTAGCGTAGATCTCTAATTGATAAGTACCAGGAGCCGGAAACGCCAGATTAATTTCAGCGCGGCTACCATTGCGTTGCACAAAGGTCTGGGTTTGTGCAAGGGGCTGGTTTTGCCGCTTGAGAGTAGCTTGGAAGATGATATTAGCAGGTGCTTTGAAGGCAATTGTGGCTCTACCTGTATTCGCCTGTAAGCGGTATTGATTGGCATCAAGCAACCCCAGCCCTAAGCGGAAAAACTCTGGTGTGAGACGTGGTAAAGACAAAAATCGATCACGATCATAGACTTGAGGCAGCATTTGCCACAGATCAGCCGTGGGGCGGTGAGTGTAAATCAGTTGGCTAGGTTGTGCCGCAAAGTAGAAAGGCTTAAACTGACGCTGAAATTGACCATTGCGCACACTACCTGCACCCCAGGTCACATCGACTAAATACCAACTGCCATCAATTTTCACCGCGTTCCAAGCATGATTTGGGCGATCACTAGGGCTTTCATCTACATCCACCCCCTTCGCAAATCCCTCTACTATCACCACTTCTAATCCCATTGCTTTGCCAAGTGCCTGATACAAATTTGCATAGCCGGCACAGACCGCTCGTCGATGCTGTAGGACTTCTTTGGGTGAGTAGTAACTATTTTGACGCTTCTGGAATGCCTGCGCATCGTAGGCAATATTTTGAGCAATCCAGGCATAAATGATTCGTGCTTTTTCGGCATCGGTTTTAGCGTACTGCTTGAGGAGGTTGGCGAGTTCTGTAACGGAATTCCCTTCATAGACAGTTCCCAAACCAATGCGGTCAATAACGGCAAAGTTTTGTTTTTGGAGTTGGGCAGCGTTACCGATCTCACGATTTTGGTATTGTCTCTGGGTTTGATATTGTTCTAGATTTTCGCTGAGGGTTTGCTCAAGAGTAGTTTTAGGACGCTCCGTTAGGGAAGGTAAGGGACCAAAGCCTAACGAATCAATAGATTTGATTAGAGTCGAATTAGGGAATTTGCCAGATAGGGTAAGTGCTCCAGTGAAGCAAATCAACAGCCATAGCAATGCTCTATAGCCAGAGAAGTCTGATTTAGAACGAGAAAAGTGCCGAGGGTTACGTCGCTTGGACATTTGGGGAATTGTGCGTGGGTAGAATACTATTTAATATGCCATATGCTATTCAGTTAAGTTACCAATCTCTGGTGGAATTTTTTTAATACCTTTCCCAGCCAGATTCAGTTCTGTCCAGCCCTCGCGCTCGGCTTGGGCAATGATGGCTCGTAGTTCGGCATCTGTCATAAGTTCAAGGAAAAAG
>JBIKNH010000306.1:0-2955 GCA_044358815.1 Pseudanabaenaceae cyanobacterium
CGGCAAACGTTCTCTTTTGCGATATTTAATCCATCGTCATGATCCAGCGGTCTATCAGAAACTTGCCACCCTTGGCGCTAAAGCCGTGATTCAAACTTCGCGCCATGCCACCAATGCCCTCAGTCAAGCCATTAGCGCGGGTTACAATCGCAATCAGGATTTAAAACAGATTGATTTACCTTGTCTGGTAATTACGGGAATCCATGATCGCCACATCAGCAGCAAAGCTAGTCAAGAAACCGCTGCGCTATTGCCGAACCATGAACTCCATTGTTATGACGATGCGGCTCATTTATTGCCTTGGGAACAGCCGGAGCGATTTCACCGAGATTTATATGATTGGTTAAACTCGCAAATTCTACCAGTCAAGCAGGATTAGCATAGGGCATTTTAGCGCTGTCAATGGGATAGGTAAGAGAAACTTTTCAGGGGCTAACTAATCGGATTGCACTGATCGGATTGCTTAGATATCCTTGCAAGGTTAACCCCCACCTGAGGGCATTCTAAGTTTAGCCCTGCCCTAAACCATGACCTGCTACAAAGGAGTTGGCTGTGACCAAACCTCGTAACCCCAATCCCTTTAATCATTTACGCCATCATTCACATCATCATTTTTCCGAACATCCATCACACTATAAATCCTCTAACCAACCGCGCCGCCGTGCCGTAGTCTATGAAAACTCAACGGTGCTGCGGGGCGATATTCGTGCTCATCAGGATCTATGGTCGTGGTTGGCTACACCTCTATCTCAAACATTAGCTAAACTTGTGCCCGTGTTGCTGTTGATTTTAGGGGATGTAGTGGCGTTGGCTGTGGCGTGGCGATTGTCTATAGCCATCAATCGCGGCTTTTCTCCGTTGCCCAATGGTTTGCAGTGGGGGGAATGGCTGACCATGCCAGGGATTTTCTGGGCTTTTGCCATCACAATGATTTTGACTTTTGCCCATTATCATTTCTATGAACAGGAAGCACCGTCAGCCCAAAACTATGCCAAACAAGGGCAGGTAATCAGTGGCTTATATTTAGGTTCACTGGTGGTGAGTTACTGCTATGACCCACAGGTAGATCCGCCTCGGTCGTTATTTTTTCCGGCGTGGTTCGCGAGCATGGTGGCGATTATAGTGGTTCGGTTGGGATTGGGATTATTATTTAGTCAGTTGGCGGTGCGTTTAGCTCAGAGGCGGCGAGGTTTTTGGGGTTGGTTACAGGTGGGCTTCTGTTTGGATACTCCGGTTTTTCTGGTTGCGCCCCCTGGGGATATGGCTAAATTAGTGGACGTGATTAGTCATCGCACCACGTACCGCATTCTTAAAACCATTGATGTACAGCAAATAGAACCAGCGGCAATTATTACGGAATTACGACAGGCTGGCGTGAAAGAAGTAATTGCAGCGGGACTGCCAGAGTCGGAACTAGCTTCACAACTGTATTGGCAACTCAAAAATGCAGGAATTGGGTTGCGGCTCATTCCTTCTAGTTTAATGCTTTTACATCGTCGGGGCACACCGGAAATTTTTGCCGGAATGCCGATGATTCGGATTACTCCTTCACTATTTGACTCGTGGGAATATCTGATTAAGCGAATGCTTGACTGGATTGGTGCATTGGTGGGAGTGTTGCTCCTTGCGCCATTATTTGCACTAATTGCCATTGGTATTAAAACCACTTCTAAAGGCAGTGTTTTCTATACCCAAGAACGGGTTGGTTTACATGGTCAGGTTTTCAGAATGTGGAAGTTTCGCACAATGCACATGAATGCAGAACAACAACAAGGAGAATTAGAAAAACTCAATCAGAGCGCTGACGGAGTACTTTTCAAAATCAAACGCGATCCTCGGATTATTCCCATTGGGCATTTTTTACGGCGTACTAGTTTGGACGAACTGCCGCAGTTGTTTAATGTTCTGTTGGGACAAATGACCTTAGTGGGTCCGCGCCCCTTACCGATTCGTGATGTAAATCTATTTGCACCTTGGCATCACAGCCGCCATGTGGTAATGCCTGGCTTAACAGGTTTGTGGCAAATTTCAGGGCGTTCTAATTTAGATTCCATTGATGATATGGCACGATTGGATTTGTTCTATATTGACAACTGGTCTTTGAATCTTGACTTGACGGTTTTATTGGAAACAATTCGGATTGTTTTGTTTAGTAAAGGTGCTTATTGAGGTATTGGGGTGAGTCCGTCAAAGCATTATCAGAGCGAATTTATTCTCAGATTATGACTAAAATTCGGTTTAAGGTTGCTCCGAAAATGTCTAAGCAGGAAAAACAATCTCAAGGAATATCTGGTTCTGATAAAAGATTTTGACAGAACTTTATTCAACGCTAGTGCTAGGCTCAAGCTTGACTTGATCGGGGTTATCCTTAAGCGCCTTGCTATATCTTCCTAAGATTTCCAATCCGTTCTATGGACAGCAAAATTAAGGTTATTCACCCCATACCTGATCATCGTAACCATAGAAATAAATTTCACAAATAAAGTGTTACCTGTATCCTGCAAAACTTCACAGTTGCTGTAACGTGATTATTAGTTCTGCAAATCGTTCTTAAACAGTTCTTCAAATCAGGATCAAGCATGGATATTGGTATTCCCCGTGAGATTAAAAATCAAGAGTTTCGGGTCGGTCTCACTCCGGCAGCCGTGGGACAACTGGTGCAACGGGGGCATCGGGTTTATGTGGAACAATCCGCTGGCGTGGGTTCTGGTTTCAGCGATGAAATGTATACCGCAGTGGGGGCAGTCATCGTATCCACCGCAGCGGAGGTATACAGCCGTGACATGGTAGTGAAAGTCAAAGAACCATTACCAGCAGAATATGGCTTGCTCCATCCCGATCTGCTGCTGTTTACCTATTTGCACCTTGCCGCTGATCGTGATTTAACCGTTGCTTTATTAGAATCAGGAGCCACCTGCATCGCCTATGAAACGGTGCAAACTCCCAACGGACAAT
>JBIKNH010000307.1:0-2936 GCA_044358815.1 Pseudanabaenaceae cyanobacterium
GCTCCTGCAGGAATTATTGGGTGGATTGATGAACCAACAGTAGCATTATCACAGCAGTTAATGCAGCATCCCCAGATAAATTTAATTCTGGCCACTGGTGGACCTGCAATGGTGCGCGCAGCTTATTCTTCAGGTCATGCTTCCTTGGGTGTGGGTTCGGGCAATACCCCAGCGGTAATTGATGAAACTGCCCATATTAAAATGGCAGTATCTTCAATTTTGATTAGCAAAACTTTTGACAATGGCATGATTTGTGCTAGTGAGCAATCCGTAATAGTTTTAGATGATGTTTACGAAGATGTGCGACAAGAATTTTTCAGCCGTGGTGCTTACTTCTTAAATGACCTAGAAAAGCAAAAGATTAGAGATTTAATTTTGATTAATGGTCGCTTAAATCCAGAAATAGTTGGTCAATCTGTAGCTAAATTGGCTCAAATGTCTGGATTAGATACAGCTAAAGAAGCTAAGGTTCTAATTGCAGAAGTAGATCAAGTGGGCACCCAAGAACCATTATCTTATGAGAAACTTTCTCCCATTTTAGCTATGTACCGAGCCAAAAATTTTCTGGAAGCTGTAACCATAGCTGAAAAATTAATTGAGTTTGCTGGACTGGGACACACCTCTGTCCTTTATACAGCACCAGAAAGACGAGATAGAATTACACAATTTGAAAATACCCTGCGCACTAGTCGAGTATTAGTTAATACACCTTCATCTCAGGGTGCAATTGGTGATTTATATAACTTTCGTCTTGACCCGTCCCTTACCTTAGGTTGTGGTAGTTGGGGAAACAATTCTGTCAGTGATAATGTGGGTCCTCGTCACCTGATCAACATCAAAACCGTAACGGAAAGACGGGAGAATATGTTATGGTTTCGGGTTCCCCCAAAAGTATATTTCAAATATGGCTGTTTACCAGTTGCATTAGGGGACTTAATAGGTAAAAGTCGGGCTTTGATTATTACAGATCAACCATTATTCGAATTGGGAATCACAACTAAAGTCACCAGTGTACTAGAAGAAATTGGCGTTAAAACCCAGGTGTTTTATGATGTGGAACCTGATCCATCTTTAACTACAATTCATAAAGGACTAGCTCAAACTAATGGTTTTCAACCAGATGTAATTATTGCAATTGGTGGTGGTTCCCCAATGGATGCAGCTAAGGTGATCTGGTTAATGTATGAACATCCAGAAACAGAATTTGATGGGTTAGCGATGCGGTTTATGGATATTCGCAAACGAGTATACGAACTACCCAGCTTGGGACAAAAAGCTATATTTGTCGCTATTCCCACCACATCAGGAACCGGTTCAGAAGTGACACCGTTTGCAGTGGTGACAGATGATCGGACGGGGATCAAATATCCTTTAGCTGATTATGCACTAACTCCTAATATGGCAATTGTAGATCCTGAATTAGTGCTAAATATGCCTAAATCGCTAACAGCTTATGGTGGAATTGACGCGCTAACTCATGCCCTTGAATCTTACGTTTCTATCTGCGCTTCTGAATATACTAAGGGATTAGCTTTAGAATCAATTCGACTACTGTTTAAATACTTACCATCTGCTTATAAGAATGGAGGTAAAGATACTAAAGCTAGAGAAAAGGTTCATTATGCAGCTACGATCGCGGGCATGGCATTTGCAAATGCTTTCTTGGGTATATGTCATTCCCTGGCTCATCAATTAGGAGCTACTTTCCATGTTCCCCATGGGTTAGCTAATGCTTTGATGATTTCCCATGTGATTCGTTACAACGCAACCGATGCACCTTTTAAGCAGGCTATTTTTCCCCAATATGAATATCCAAATGCCAAGTGGCGCTATGCCAAAATTGCAGATCACTTACATTTGGGGGGTGGTACGGAAGATGAGAAAGTAGATCTGTTAATTGCTGCTGTGGAAAAACTGAAACAGGATGTGGAGATTCCAGGAACTATTAAGGATGTCATTAAAACCGATGAAAAAACTTTCCACGAGAAATTAGAAACAATGGCTGAGCAAGCATTTGATGATCAATGTACAGGTGCTAATCCCCGTTATCCACTGATTAGTGATTTACAAGATTTGTATATCAAAGCCTATTGGGGAAATTTAGGTCAATAAAGAAGGAAGGGAAATGGGGAATATGTGAGAATTGAATTAGATGACATTGGAGATAATTATGATAGCAAATGTAGAACATTCAACCCAAAATATATCTGGTATATCTGATAGTAATTTACATCCACAGTGGCAAGGTTTTTGTGGTGGTAAATGGAATGAACAAATTAATGTCCGGGATTTTATTCAAGGCAATTATCAACCCTATACAGGAGATGATAGCTTTTTAGCTGGTCCAACTGAACGCACTCAGAAATTATGGACTATGGTCTGTGATTTGATGAAATTAGAGCGGGAAAAAGGAATTTTAGATGCTGATACTAAAGTGCCATCAAATATTGTTTCCCATGCTCCCGGTTATATTGATTCCGATCTAGAGCAGATTGTGGGGTTACAAACCGAAAAACCCCTAAAACGAGCAATTATGCCTTTTGGTGGTATTCGGGTAGTAAAAAACTCCTTACAATCCTATGGTTATCAACTGGAAGCTCAAACGGAAGAAACATTCACAAAATATCGTAAAACCCATAATGATGGTGTTTTTGACGGTTATACCCAAGAAATGAAATTGGCTAGACATTCTGGGATTATTACTGGATTGCCAGATGCTTATGGAAGAGGAAGAATTATTGGTGATTATCGTCGGGTAGCATTGTATGGAGTTGATCGGTTAATTCTGGATAAAAAAGAACAGTTGGCTTCATTAGAATCAAATGATATGCTAGAGTCTACAATTAGACTACATGAGGAACTTGTTGAGCAAATTCGAGCATTAACAGAACTTAAAATCATGGCTGCTAACTACGGCTTTGATATTAGTTTGCCTG
>JBIKNH010000197.1:0-8215 GCA_044358815.1 Pseudanabaenaceae cyanobacterium
AGTCTGGCACCTGAAGTTAGTCGTAAATTTCGCCCCTATTTACGTGCCCTATGGGAAATGTTCAATACTGATGTGTTCCCTGAAGCCTGATAATAATTTAATAATTGATTGAAATAATTGATTGATTGGTTAGTTTGGGTTGCCGAAAAGATAGCCAATCATAGTTTAGACAGTGATGATGAGCCGGAGCAATTGGTTCTGGCTTCGTTTGGTTGCTTAGACTTGTTGCCAATGGCACTGCCTAGGTTCCTTTAACCTGATTAATTCAACTGACTCCCCTGGTTCACATACGGTTAATAACACTCATGACATTCTCTGGCTCGATCCACCAAGCCGCTATTGCTATTGCTGCTACCCCATTTAACATCACCCCCGCAGACATGGAAAATGTGGTTTCAGGGATTAGCTCTGATAGTCGGCAGGTGGCATCAGGGGATTTATTTGTGGCATTGGTGGGGGAACGGTTTGATGGTCATAGTTTTGTGCCCCAAGCCATTGCCATTGGCGCGAAAGCAGCGGTGGTTTCTGAAGCATGGTTTACGGCAAATTTTCCTGACTGCCCCTTGCCAGGGAATCCCAATGTGACATTTTCCGGACAGCGGGATGATTTACCGTTATTGCCTTTGTTGATCGTACCGGACACCCTCACGGCATATCAGCAACTAGGGAATTGGTGGCGGCGGCAATATAACCGTCCGGTGGTGGCGGTGACTGGTTCTGTGGGCAAAACCACCACCAAAGAAATGATCGCTACTTTGCTGGGTTTCTACACCGCACCAGAGCATAGCGTACACAAAAATCTCGCAAACCATAACAATGACATTGGCGTAACTCAAACCCTATTGCATATCGATCCGAGCCGCCATGATTTCACGGTGACCGAGATGGGAATGCGTGGTTTAGGAGAAATTGCCCGCCTATGTCGGATTGCCCAGCCGACGGTGGGGGTAATTACCAATATTGGCACTGCCCATGTGGGGCGACTGGGTTCCCAAGGGATGATCGCCCAAGCCAAATGTGAACTCTTGGCAGAAATGCCCATTACTGGCGTGGCGGTCCTCAATGCCCATGATGAATGGTTACAAAAGGTTGTGCCCCAAGTGTGGCAGGGACGGGTGATCACTTATGGTTTGGGGATCGGTGATGTATGCGGCGTTTTGCATCAGTCCGCGACCTGTGATCCCACGGAACCCCACGGCGCAAACTACCATGACAGCGGCTCCATTTTGCAGGTGGGGGCATATCAATGGCATTTACCCCTCGCCGGAGATCATAATGCGTTGAATTTTTTGGCGGGATTGGCGGTTTTAAAGGCTTTAGATTTAGATTGGAGCCGCACCCTGGACCAACCGATGACCGTTGACTTACCCGCAGGGCGAGCGGAGTCCTATGAATTAGACCGTCAGCTTTTAGTCCTGGACGAAACCTATAACGCCTCGCCGGAGGGGATGATTGCCTCACTGCATCTCCTAGCCAAAACCCCCGCCAAACGCCGCTGGGCAGTATTAGGCACTATGAAAGAATTAGGGGAAATGTCGGCGGAGTTACATCAGCGAGTGGGACAGACTTGGGCGAATCTAGATTTAGATGGGTTAGTGGTGTGGTCCGATGGTGAATCCGATGGGATTATTATCGGAGCGCAACATGGTAATAGCAAGGATAAAACCCTCTGTTTTTCTTGTACGACTCCTGAGGCTATGGTGCAGACCCTGTTAGACCAGGTGCAACCAGGGGACTGCATTCTATTCAAAGCTTCGCGGTCAGTGGGGATGGATCGAGTGGCTAAGGCATTTCGGACGAGTTGGCAACAGGCATCAGGGAGTTAACGGAATCTCATACGAAATTCCATATATTTGGGTTCCATTTGTCTGGATGTTACCTCGCTATATTACAAAATTACAAAACCTGCATTACAAAACCCCCCTTACAGAACCCGCGCCACTAAAAATACCGCTGCACTCAAACCCACAATATTAGGCATCCATGCCGCTAAACTGGGGCTGAGAATTTCCACCTGTCCCAATGCACCACAAATAAACAGCAGCAAGTAATAACCGAAAATAATCAAGACGCTCAAACCAAATCCTACAGCGGCACTGGTCCGCTGAGGACGCATTCCCAAAGGCGAACCAACTAGGGCAAATACCACACACACAAAGGGAATCGCATATTTTTGATAGAGCCGCACTTCCAATTTACGGACTTCCTTATCATTGCCGGATTGTCGAATTAGTTCAATATTCCGTTTGAGATCAGCGATATTCATTTCTTCGGCACTGCGATTCTCTTGGGCTAAATCTAACGGAGCGCGAGGCAGTTGCAGATTCTGTTCCTCAAATCGTAAAATACTGCGATAGTTACCGTCGCTGCCAATGATGTAACTCGTACCTTTACGGAATTGCCAGACGTTTTGAGCCGGTAGCCACACCGCCGACTCTGCCGATACAATTTGCCGCAGTTTGCCTTGGGACAAATCCATTACGGTTAAGTCGCGCATTTCCTGACCATTAAACCGCCGCGCATAGAAACTCCGCACCAAACCCTGATCCATTTTGTCGCTGCCTTCGATGGGCACTTCCCCATATTGCTGATAGAAAATATCGCGATCTTTAAATTGGACATTTTCTTGATTTAAGGCAGTGCGCAGGGTGCTCCGCGCTTGCCAGTTAGCTGCTGGCACAATGGCTTCATTAAAAACAAATGTTAGTCCCGAAACCATCAAGCTCAGAATCAGCGCTGGTAATACAAGGCGATATACACTCACCCCACAACTGCGTAAGGCAGTCATTTCACCGTCGGCGGACATGCGGCTATAGGACAGCAACGTTGCCAGCAGTACCGACATCGGGAATGAATACACCATGAACCCAGGGATTTGCAGCGCAAAAATCTGTACTGCGATCCACATACTCAAACCGGAGTCAGTAACTAGGCGCACCAGTTCAAACAGTGAGCCAATGGCTAAAATTACCGACGAAAAAGCCCCCACCCCGAACAGAAACGGCATTGCCATCTGCAAACTGAGATATTGATCCATTACGGAAAGTCGGGGCAGCCAAGACATAGATAAATTTCTCAGGTTTTGATGTTTTGATGATATATACAGCAGTGGGTCTATGGTGGGGCTGAGGTTAGGGTTAAGTGCTCCCCTCTAGCGCATCTTCAGCAAGGCTTCACCAAAACTGCGCACCACAGGCAGATTATCCGTGAACCAGCCGATTCCTAAACCAATGGCAGCTAAAAAAGCCAAGAAAATCATAGCCCATCCCTTGTTGCTAATAAAGCCCTGTAGTTCACCCCGTGCCACGATACTCATCAAAGCCCAGATTACTACCAAGCCCATAGACAGCAGCAACTGTCCTCGGGCAAAAATAAATACTACCGCCGCGATCGCCCAAGTTACCGACAGCACCCAACCCGTAGAGAAGGCGATCGCCCCAGTGGGAATCCAGATCCGCCAGTCGGCTGAGTGTAGCGCCAACAACCAACCAAATACCCCATAACTGGTCAAAACTAGGGCAATGGACAACAGCGGCAAACGAAAGATTGATTTAATGAACTGCATAGGTTTAATCTGTTACCCCAGACTTTAAGGTTAAATTTTCAAGCAGGGGCATTCAACTATTCATCGGTGACATAGCTGAGAATTAGTTTACTTTAGTTTGCACGATCCGGTTTTGTGGTTATGGTTAGCCAAGCCATAGTGCGTAACTGTCTTGAGGTGCTATAGATTTAGGAGCAATTCTTGGGAGTAATTGTGCCGATTTAAGTTTTGCTGATGAGGTTTGACTGATTACGTTTCTCCCAGCAATGATTGATCAGGTAATGATTGATCCAGCACAGGACAAAAATCAGCTAAAATCACTGGTTACTGCTACCAGTTATTGCTTTATATTGCGGTGCATGGTTTGCCATAGTGGTTTGCCATAATTTTAGGTGTTGCAGGTGAGTCCAAATTTTAGATCTTTTAGATCGAAACTTCAGAGCGAAAATTTGAGACCAAAATTTCAGATCCCAAATTCTCAACTCCCAATTCTCGCCCCTCAATTCTCGACTCCAAATCAGAACCGACCAAAGAACTCAACTAGGTAGAATTTTAGCTAGGTATAAACATACTGTGACACAACGTACAGCAAGACAATGGATTATCAATGGCGTGTTAATCGTAATCACGCTGTCGTTTTTGGGTTTGTCCCTTGCGCCAGTAATTGGCAGTATCTTTAATACACCCAATCAACCCCAAGCCACCAATTCGCCCCAAAGCTCCTCAGAACAGGAACGGCTCAAAATTCAGATTGAGGGCTTTGAAGCGGTTTTGAAACGGGAACCCAAAAACCAAACGGCTCTGGTGGGTTTGGTCAATCTGCGCAACCAAATCGGCGATATTAAAGGAACCCTGGAGCCATTGCAAACCCTCGTCGAAGCTAATCCCACCCAGATGGAATATCGGATGGCTTTGGCGCGGACCCACTTGGCTCTGTCGGATCGTCCCGCTGCCTTGGCAGAATATCGGAAAATTCTCGCTACTAAGCCTGGTTACATCCAAGCCATTGAAGCCATTGTCTCCCTTGAGTTACAAGACAACCGCCCTGAAGCTGCCATCGGTTTACTACAAGAAACCCTCAAAACTGCCGAAACTGCCAATAAGGTACAACCCAATAGCGTGGATCGCCCGATTATCCAATGGATTTTAGGGGAGCTATACCGTCAGCAAAACCGCAATGAAGAGGCAATCACCGTTTACGACCAGATGATCAAGGAAAATAGCAAGAATTTCCGTCCATACATCGGTAAAGCGCAGGTGTTCCGTGCCCAACAAAAAACCGAAGAAGCCCGTAAATTATTTGATCAAGCCATTGAGTTAGCCCCCGCTGACTATCGGGATCGGGTCAAGAGTATTGCTAATACACCGTTTACGACTCCCTCTAGTGGTAAGCCTGCCAGTTCAGGAACGGAACCCAATTCCACCGCTAGTCCCAATGCTAATCCTGGCAATAACCCTAGTGCTAGTCCTACACCAAAGCAATAGGATTGCTCGATTGTCACTAGCTATAGACACTAAGTTATGATCTAGTGTTACGTGGAAGGTTGCAAGCTCCTCCCCCCTAGCCCATCTCCCAAAAGGTGAGAGGGGAATAAGAAATTAGTGTTACTCCCCCTCGCCCTTAATGGGAGAGCGGGGTTGGGGGGTGAGGGTGATACTTGTTCCACGTAACATCACTTATAATGAGTCAAAGGGGAATGCCGAATATTCCCCTTTTGTTGCGTTAATTGTGTAGTAATTTCTGATAACTTCTCTGATATTTTCTCATCTTCTGTAAATTCCTTAAACCAGTTCCGGAACTATGATCAGTAACTTCCTTAATCACCTCAATCCAGCCCAGCGCAAAGCCGCCAGCCATACGGAAGGTACATTACTGGTGGTAGCGGGGGCTGGTTCAGGAAAAACCCGCACCTTGACCTATCGCATTGCGAACTTATTACTAAATCATAAAGTTCCTTCAGAGGAGATTTTAGCCGTAACCTTCACAAATAAAGCGGCAAAAGAAATGAATGAAAGAATTCAAACTCTTTTGGTGCAGGAAGTAGCGGAATTAGAACATGGTAAGCCCCTAAGTACTTTAACGGAAACTCAGAAGGAGAAGTTATCCCGCAAAGTTTATAAGAGGTATATTAATAGTTATGCTGTTGATGGGCTATGGGTGGGCACATTCCATAGTATGTGTTGCCGAATTTTGCGCCATGATATTGAGAAATATCGCGATGAAAGGGATCGGTTTTGGCAAAAGAATTTCTCGATTTTTGATGATAGCGATGCCCAAAGTTTAGTTAAAGAAATCGTCACGCGCCAACTTAATTTGGATGAAAAGAAATTCGAGCCGAAATCTGTGCGTTTTGCCATTGGTGGCGCTAAAAATAATGGCTGGACTCCTGAAGAATACGAGAAATTCAGTGATGATCACCCCCTACGCAAGCGTACCATTGCCCAAGTTTACCAGCGGTATCAAAATCAATTATTAGAAAATAATGCCCTTGATTTTGATGATTTAATCTTTTTACCGGTGCGTTTGTTTCAGCAATGTCCTGAAGTTTTAGACTATTGGCATCAGCGATTTAAACATATTTTAGTGGATGAATATCAAGACACCAATCGCACCCAATACGAATTAATTCGCCTATTAGCTACTAATGGAACCGATGCCCGCAAATTCCCTTGGCGGAACCGCTCTATTTTTGTGGTTGGTGATGCGGATCAGTCGATTTATTCATTTCGTGCCGCTGACTTTACGATTTTGATGGAGTTTCAGGAAGCATTTGGAGATCGTTTGCCAGATACGGAAACGAAAACCATGATCAAATTGGAAGAGAATTATCGCTCTGTGGGTAATATTCTGGCGGTGGCGAATCATCTGATTGATCATAATACCCAACGGATCGATAAGATTTTACGGGCAACTCGTCCGGAAGGTGCGCTGGTGCAGTGTTTTGTCGCTAGTGATGAAGTTGAAGAATCGCAATATGTAGTGGAAAGGATTCGGGAAATTCGGATTGATAATCCCACTGCTCAATATAATCATTTTGCGATTCTCTACCGCACCAATGCCCAATCCCGTCCCTTTGAAGAAATGCTGGTGCGATGGAACATTCCCTATAAAGTTGTGGGGGGAATGCGTTTCTATGATCGCAAAGAAATTAAAGACGCTTTGGCTTATTTGCGATTGTTGGTAAATCCCTTTGATGGACTGAGTTTGACTCGCATTATCAATGTGCCAAAACGGAGCATCGGTAAAACTACTCTCGATAAATTACAGCAAGCTGCCCAACAATTGAACCTTCCGTTATGGGAATTGATCACCGATGAAACTACTGTCAAAACCTTAGCGGGACGATCTGCAAAACCAATTATTGAATTTGTGGAATTGATTCAGCATTGGCAGGAACGAGTGCCCACAACTCCCGCCAGTCAAATCATTCAGGGGATCATTCATGAATCTGGTTATGTGCAAGAACTGAGGGATCAGGCTAATGATGAAGCGGCGGATCGATTGAGTAATTTGCAGGAATTATTTAACGCATCGCTGCAATTTGCAGAAGAGAACGAAGACGCTTCCCTTGAGGCATTTTTGGCTAATGCGGCGCTGGCTTCTAGTTTGGATGAGGGGAAAGAAGATCAGCCGAAGGTGACGTTGATGACGCTCCATGCAGCGAAAGGTCTGGAGTTTCCGGTGGTCTTTTTGGTGGGTTTAGAGCAGGGTTTATTTCCGAGTTTTCGGTCTCTCAATGATCGCAATAGTTTAGAAGAAGAACGGCGGTTGATGTATGTGGGAATCACTCGCGCTCAGGAACAGTTAATGATGTCCCATGCCAAAAGCCGCCGCCTCTATGGGAATCGGGAATATGCGGTTCCTTCGCAATTTTTGGACGAACTACCGCCGGAATATCTCACTGGTGCTGTCCAAACGAAACGCGGTAGGTCTGCGTCAACCACCAGCTATAGTAATGATAAGCCTAGTACTTCTAAAAATAAGAGAACTAGTTTGTCTATGTCATCAAAAACTAATGCCTCACAAGAGCATTCCTCTGGTACGCCTAAGGCAGTGGTATCATGGCAGATTGGCGATAGTTTGCACCATGACGTTTTTGGTGAGGGCATTGTGACTAATTTATTAGGAGAAGGGGCTAAAACCTATATTGCGGTGGCATTTCCTGGTATGGGTAAGAAGATTTTAGATCCCCGTCTTGCGCCGATTCAGAAGGTTTAGGGAAGTTCTGAATTGGTATAGTTTTAAATTATGCTAGGTGTTGGCACTGTGTATCCAGCAGCCGTGACCAAATCTTGAGTCACATTTTTGGGATGAAAAGCCACATGATCCATAATGAGTGCCGAATCTGGCGCTAACTCTTGGAATAACCATACGGTGGTT
This sequence comes from Pseudanabaenaceae cyanobacterium, assembly GCA_044358815.1. GTDB lineage: Bacteria > Cyanobacteriota > Cyanobacteriia > Pseudanabaenales > Pseudanabaenaceae > JBAXSK01. Next base: position 7,926 of record JBIKNH010000197.1, read on the forward strand.
TTCTAGTTTATCCATGTGATTATCTGCTCAGCGATAGGTTCATCAATAATCAGCTTCAATTGATCGCTATAGTAGAATCAAATAAGAAGTAGAGGTTAATGTAGGAGAGAGAAATGACATAGAGTATGGACTTAAGAGAAAGAGTAGTGGAGTATGTCAGAGGAGGAGGAAGCAAAGCAGAAGCAGCAAGACGATACGCAGTTAGTGAAGCAACAGTGTATGCATGGCTCAAGCGTGAAACTTTGCAACCAACAGTAGTGACCCGTCGCAGACGGAAGATAGACTGGGAA
>JBIKNH010000162.1:0-10334 GCA_044358815.1 Pseudanabaenaceae cyanobacterium
CTCAAGTCTGACTGCTCAAGGGATTTCCATGATTGAGCACAAAATCTTAGGCATAGATCTCAGACATAAACCTCAGGCATCAAGCCAATGATCAAACACTCCATTCATTTAGCTTAAGCGAAGTATTACGGGTATCAATTACTATTGATCAAAGTCGCTAGATCAAAACCGCCAGATCAAAAGTGCTAGATCAAAAGCACTTGATCAAAGGCGCTCGCCTCACTCTTGCTCATGTCACTCATTTAGGTCATTTCACAGTTAGCATGGAATCACAAAAACGCGCTCTAATCACTGGTATCACGGGACAAGATGGCTCTTACCTTTCAGAACTATTGCTATCCAAGGGGTATCAGGTTCACGGTGTCATCCGTCGCGCTTCCACCCTCAACACTGACCGCATTGATCACTTGTACCAAGATCCCCATTTACCTAACACCAATTTATTTTTACATTATGGCGATCTCACCGATGGTACGGCGTTACGGCGGTTACTAGAAGCAGTATGTCCCCATGAGGTTTATAACTTGGGGGCACAGTCCCATGTGCGAGTCAGCTTTGATGCACCGGAATATACCGTCGATACTGTAGGTATGGGAACCTTGCGACTTCTTGAAGCCTTGCGGGACTATCAACAACGCACTAAACAAGAAGTACGGTTCTACCAAGCTGGCTCATCGGAAATGTTCGGTTTGGTGCAAGCTGTGCCTCAAAGCGAAACCACACCATTTTATCCCCGCAGTCCCTACGCCTGCGCCAAGGTTTACGCCCACTGGCAAACCGTCAACTACCGCGAATCCTATAACCTGTTTGCCTGTAATGGCATTTTGTTCAACCATGAAAGCCCGCGACGGGGTGAAACTTTCGTAACCCGCAAAATTACCAGGGCGATCGCGCAGATTGTGAATAAAAAACAAGACAAGCTGTACTTGGGTAATCTCGATGCCAAACGTGACTGGGGCTATGCCAAGGACTATGTAGAAGCCATGTGGTTGATGTTGCAACAGGAGCAGCCCGATGATTATGTGATTGCTACGGGACAAACCCAATCAGTGCGAGAATTTCTAGAAGTGGCTTTTGAATATGTGGGGCTAAATTGGCAAGACTATGTGGAAATTGACCCCCGCTATTTCCGTCCCGCTGAAGTAGAACTACTGTTGGGGGATGCGACCAAAGCCAAAGAAAAACTAGGCTGGACTCCTAGGGTAGATTTCCGCCAACTGGTGAAAATCATGGTAGATGCAGATTTAGAAGCCTTAGGGTTGCCCACGCCCGACGGTAAGCCTGCGGTGGACCATACCCCTGTGCGTAACTCGGTCACCACTTGGTAGACTGAGCCACTTGGTCGGTTTAGTTTCTAGTTACATCTTGCCTGTTATGTCTGTTCAGCTTGATTTAACTAGAGATTGAACTAGAGATTGTTATTTTGGTTGTCAATATCTGTTCTCATCTGTCATTTCCTATCTGCCATTAAGTCTATTTAAGCTAGCCTGTTGGAAGATCCCGTCACTTCTATATCAAAATTCTTGGGGCGGGATTTCTGACATGTCTTTGTTGGATACACTCTCAATTCACTCTAAATTCACTAATCAGAATCCTGTATGCTAAGCTTGGCAAATCAAAGAATCGTCGTCACCGGTGGGGCTGGTTTCTTAGGTAAACAAGTCATTGCCCAATTAATCCAAGGGGGTGCTGATCCAGCGTTGATCACCGTGCCACGTTCCGCTAGTTGCGATCTACGACTCATGGAAAACTGCCAAACCTTAGTCAAGGGACAAGATATTGTGATTCACTTGGCTGCCCATGTGGGGGGCATTGGCTTGAATCGCGTTAAACCCGCCGAATTGTTTTATGACAATCTGATGATGGGCGCTCAATTGATTCATGCCGCCTATGAAGCCCAGGTTCAAAAATTTGTCTGTGTGGGGACGATTTGCGCCTATCCCAAATTTACCCCTGTACCTTTCCGTGAAGCAGATATCTGGGATGGCTACCCCGAAGAAACTAACGCCCCCTACGGTATCGCCAAAAAAGCCCTCCTAGTGCAACTGCAAGCCTATCGCCAGCAATATAATTTTTCGGGTATTTACCTGCTGCCGGTGAATCTCTACGGACCAGAAGATAATTTCAATCCCAACAGTTCCCACGTAATTCCGGCATTGATTCGCAAAGTCCATGAAGCCCAAATCAGTGGCAGTAAAGAGATCTCTGTGTGGGGTGATGGTACGCCCACCCGCGAGTTTTTATATTCCACTGACGCAGCGCGGGGGATCGTGATGGGGACCCAAGCATACGACAGCCCTGATCCGGTGAACTTGGGCACAGGTTATGAAATATCAATTAAGGATTTGATTCATCTAATTTGTGAGCTAATGGGTTACGATGGCACTATTGTTTGGCAGACCGAACAACCTAATGGGCAGCCGCGCCGTTGCCTTGACACAACTTTAGCCAAGGAATACTTTGGTTTTGAGGCTGAGGTCTCATTCCGTGAAGGACTGCAAAATACCATTGCTTGGTATCGGCAAAATGCTGATTAGTAGTCACTAGTTTATTAGTAGTGATTAGTCGAACTTTCTGCCACTAACTCCAGTCCAATCAAACGACCTAGTGTCAAAATCAGCCAAAAGTCAGCCCCAAATCAGCTAAAAAGTATATGGGTAAGTCATTCCATACACACCACTTGTCTCGCTTACTCCGCGCTAAACAACGCCCCAAGGGTCATGGTGATTTAACCCATAGCTCTGGATTTGGTGCATGGTTTAGAGAAGGAGGCTGGAAAGCAATTGCACCAACAGCACTAGGGTTGATGGCTTTGGTAATGCCAATTAGTGGCTGTAGCAATGTCAGTAACGCTGGGAATAATTTACCTCCAGTTAGTAATTCTGTACCGAGTCCTAATTCTGCTACTGGCTCTAGCCCTAGCCCAAATCCTAGCCCCAGTGATGATGTCACCCTAGCAGAAAACCTATATTTGGACGAACTGCTACAACAGGGTTTTACTTCCAAAGACTTTTGGCAAATTCGGTTTGAGCATTTATATATTACGTTTGACGGCAAGGGGCGCACTATTGATCTCAGTGATGGTGATGAGCCTTTAGGGACGATTTTGTCTCAGTGGCAGGGCAATGAAGCTAAAGGCAATCAGGAAGGGGATGCTGCTAAGGCTAAATCTGGTCAACTATCAGGACGGATTATCAAAGCAACGAGTGGACCGAGCCAAGGCTATGGCATTTACTTCCAAGGCAAAGCCTATCGCGAAAGTAATCGGGTTTCATTTACCCTCAAGTTTGAACAAGATTTCCGAGTGAAATGTTCTGCCCCAGGAGCAGCTAAATCCAAATCTGATGCTGCTTTATCCTTGCGATTAGAAAATCTATTTGGCGATGCACGGCTACCAGCGGAAGGCAAGATCAATCAAGCTGCCCTAGGATTTGATCCCTTGGCTGAACTGGCTGAAAAAGAAACTTTGGTGATAGATATGGCAACATTGCGGCAGCGCTTATCCCCTGAGTCTTTTGCCAATTTGGAGAAGCAGTTGGGGCAATTGATTTATTTAGGGAATCAGCCTTGCGAAACTAAACCAGAAGCATAGTCTTATTCCTAATCGTAATTCTGAATTTTGGTTTAGGAGATCTTAGGAGATTTCTTATTAGTGGACTGCTGGGCAGTGTGGCACAGATCCGCTAATTCGCATTGACTACACAAGGGTTTGCGGGCATCACAGACGGCTCTACCGTGATAAATAATCCGAATTGACCAGTTTTCCCATTCTAGTTGGGGTAACAGAACCATTAAATCCCGTTCCACTTTTAGAGGATCATCGTGTTTCGTTAGCCCTAATCTTTTGGTAACCCGCTTGACATGGGTATCAACGGTCACACCCGCATTAATTCCAAAAGCATGGGCAAGAACTACATTAGCGGTTTTGCGAGCTACGCCGGGTAGCCGCAATAGTTCCGTCATACTTTGGGGCACTACACCGCCAAACTCTTCCATAATCATCATGGAAGCTTGCTGAATGTGCTTCGCTTTATTCCGATAAAAGCCAGTGGAATGCACTAGTTCCATAATTTCCGTTAAGTCGGCGGCAGCAAAAGCAGCAGCATCGGGAAATCTCGCAAATAGAGCAGGGGTTACCTGATTGACCCGCGCATCAGTACATTGAGCGGATAAAATGACTGCCACCAGTAACTGTAATGGCGTTTCATAGTCTAAGGAACAGGTAGCATCGGGATAGAGCCGATGGAGCCGCAATAAAATTTCATTAGCGCGGATTTTGACAGATGAACGTTTTGTAACCATAGGCTGATGTTTTTTGACTTGATGAATCAACGATGAATCAACTGGGAATGCCATAACTGAATCGCTAATTAACCCCCTAAAATCTCTTAGACTCTAGGGGGTTAAGAATTAGTAAGTGCTCTTAGGTGGAATGAATATCACCCTCACCCCCAACCCCGCTCTCCCATTAAGGGCGAGAGGGAGTAAGACTAACTTCTTGTTCCCCTCTCACCTTTTGGGAGAGGGGCTAGGGGTGAGGGTCTTAGAACTTTCCACATAATACCAGTTGGCAATGTAGCTAGTAATTAACTAGTTACAATCAATTAGAACTAATCAGAAATTACAGACAGATCATGAATTAAAGAATACCGTCTTTCTGTGCCATTGTTACCATCAAATCAAGCACCCGCTTAGAATAACCCCATTCGTTGTCATACCAAGACACCACCTTAAAGAAATTCCCATTCAGTTCAATACCTGCTCCAGCATCGAAAATACTAGACCGCCCATCACCTTTAAAGTCCATCGAAACTACTTCAGCTTCCGTATAACCGAGAATGCCTTGCAAAGCTCCTTCAGAGGCAGCTTTCATCGCAGCACAAATTTCTTTGTAACTGGTGGTTTTAGCGGTTTTGAATGTTAAATCCACCACCGACACATCAGGGGTTGGCACACGGAAAGCCATCCCAGTTAGTTTACCTTTGAGATCCGGCAAAACCAACGCCACCGCCTTCGCCGCCCCAGTGGAAGAAGGAATAATATTCTGTGCCGCACCACGTCCCCCGCGCCAATCTTTTTTGCTGGGTCCGTCCACTGTCGGCTGAGTGGCAGTCATGGCATGAACTGTGGTCATTAAACCTTCCGTAATGCCAAAATTATCATGTAATACTTTCGCAATGGGAGCCAAACAATTAGTGGTACAACTGGCATTCGAGACAATCAAATCCGTTGCAGGATCAAACTGGTCATGGTTCACACCCACCACCAAAGTTCTCACCTTATCCGGATCTTTAGTTGGGGAAGAAATCACCACCCGCTTGGCTCCAGCATTAATGTGATTCATCGCGCCATCATAGCCACTAAACAAACCCGTTGATTCCACCACATAATCCGCCCCTAATTTGCCCCAAGGTAATTCCGCCGGATTCCGCAGTGCCGTACAGGGAATAAATTTACCGTCTACTTCAATACCTTCTGGTGTTGCGGTGACTGTGCCGCCATAGATCCCGTGGGTAGAATCATATTTGAACAAATAAGCCAGATTATCCGGTGGTACAAGATCGTTCACCCCGACAATTTCCAGGTTAGGGTTGCTCATGGCTGCCCGTGCCACCAAACGACCAATGCGACCAAAGCCATTAATACCAATTTTGAGGGTTGCCATAGTGATTTAACGGTGTAATTTAACGGTAGTTCAACGGTAATTGATAGGATTCTCAACGACTTGACCATTACTATTGGTATAGAAATGATTCAGCCCCACATCTAAACCAATGGTGGTTTTTGATGGTGCTACTTCTTCACGTCGATCCACATCGACACAGAATTGAGCGTAGTAACCATCAGCCCGTTTTACGAGTCTGATACGCTTAATCCGCTCTATCTGATAGAAATTTAGGTCACGGGAACCGATTAGCTTGAGTCTGCCAATCTTAAAGCCATCGGTCAAAGTTAAGTATTTCCGATCTTCAGATAGTTTCCATCCTGATTGTTTATATTCAACCGAATGTCCACGCTTTTTAAACCTTGGAAACCCTTTCTTGCCCGATACTTTCTTTTTGCAGTTGTCAAAGAACCGATTAATTGCTGACCATGCTCTTTCGGCACTGGCTTGTCTAGCTTGTGAATTGAGCTTTTTGGCAAATTCAAACTCTTTGGCTAAGACAGCACAATGCTGATTAAGGTCATATTTATCGCTATCCTTAACATCGATCCAGAGCCTCAAAGCCTTATTACGCACAAACAGAGCAGTACGAATCGCCTCATCTATGAGGTTGTATTGCTCTATTTTGCCTTTTAGTTTTGCTTCGAGGAGTAGCATGATTTCAAGTTTCTTATGCTGTATATTCTAGCACAAAATATTACGATAATATAAAGCTGTCTTAGAAGGACGGGGTTTTAAACCCAATTTTCCGATAACCATCACCTTGGGGCATCCATCACCCAAGACATACCCTCAAGCTAACAAAGATGCTGCGACTTCTCAGAAACTGCTTAAATATCTTAGGGATCAGTCTGATCGAGATTTGAGCATGATGGGGATCATTGCTGGGTCAGCTTTTGCATCATGGATCAACTAAAATCAATCCCCTAGGCAACCAACATGATGATCTATTACGGTGGTTGATCAGGGTAAACTGCTTTGAGTAGGTTTGTCCCAGTATTAACCCCGTGTTAACTAATTACTTAACCAATTGCTCTATCCCTGAAGCCAACCGAAACCCTGTTGATGACCCTGTTGATGCCTTTGCCGATCCCTAGCTCTTGTTGAAACTAACCCTTACTGAAGTACTGACCAGTAAAGTATTAACTAAAGTATTAACTAGCGCCATATTGACCGGATCTTCCCTCGGCTTCTTCCAACCCTAATCATAGTGATTATTTAATCCATTGCCCACAAAACCTATGCCCCAGGACACCTTAAATCAACTGGCTCACCAATTAGTCCGTTATACACACCTTGCCCCATCACGGTTAATTACGGGACTATTTGCGGCAGGAATGGCGGGAATGATCGCTGTGCCAGTTTTGGGAATAGGGGCAGCAGCAAACGCAACAGCAAATAGTGAATTGCCTGAACCGGCTGCATTAACGAAACCTCTAGCCAAAACTTCAGACCCAACTTTAGACCAAACTTTGGAAGTCGCTTCCGAAGAGCCATTGGCAAGTACTTTATATCCTTTATATCTTGCCCAAGCCACACCCCCTTCAGACTTTGGCGCAACACCGATTCGGTTAGTGGAACGCGCCAACTCCCTTAGAGAGCAGGGACAACTCGATGAAGCAATCAAACTGTATCGCCAGTCCCTTGCCTTACGTCCAGATTTTGTGGCAGCCCATTATGGCTTAGGGGTTGCCCTGCGTCAAAAAGGGGAATTAGTGGCAGCGGCAGCATCCCACCGTCGCGCCATTGAAATTGATAAGAATTTTACGCCTGCCTACTACGGTTTAGGAATTGCGCTTTTTAAACAAGGGGATTTAGCTGGAGCCGTAGATGCTTACAACACGTTCATTCGCCAAAGTGACCCGAAAACTGTTAATTTATCACCGGCTTACTACAATCTAGGACTAGCGGAAGAACAGCGCAATAATTTACCCGCTGCCCTGACTGCATTTCAGCAAGCGGTGATCATTGATCCCAACTATGCCCTCGCCCAAAATGGTGTAGCCAGTATTTTGCGCCGCCAAGGGGATTTACCTGGTTCCATCAATGCCTACCGTCAAGCGATCCGCCTTGCCCCCAATTATGCAACTTCTCATTTTGCTTTAGGGGTGTCGCTCTATGAAACCAAAGACTATGCCGGAGCCATTAGCGCCTATGAGAGAGTAATCAAGCTGGAACCAAATTTTCCCAGTGTGTACTACAACCTCGGCTTAGCCCAAACCGCCCAGGGTAATCTCAGTGCCGCAATTAATTCCTATCGCCAAGCCGCTCGCCAAGACGGTCAAAATGCGGATTTATATGCCGCTTTAGGTAGCGCTTTACTGAAACAAAATCAATTACCGGAAGCCGTCGCCGCCTTTGAACGCAGTACCCAGATTAATCCCCGTAGTGCCATTAGCTTCAATGGTTTGGGTTTGTCGTTGCGTCGTCAGGGCAATCTACCCGCTGCGATCCGTGCCTATGAGCAAGCCTTAGCCATTGATGGACGCTATGCCCCCGCCTATAACAATTTGGGACGCGCCCTAGCGGATCAAGATCGTATTCCAGAAGCAATTAATGCTTTTCGTCAAGCGGTGCGGTTCGATCCACGCAATAGCATCGCCTACAGCAATTTGGGTAATCTCCTCCGCACCAGGGGAGACATGGCGGGGGCAGTGGATGCCTTCCAAAAAGCCATTGCCATCGGTAGAGAAGATATTTGGGCTGACTATAGCAGTTTAGGATTTGTCCTCGTAGAACAAGGACGTTATGACGAGGCTGAGGCAGCTTATCTCAAAGCCATTGCCTTAAATTCGCGATTTGCCCGCGCCTATTTTGGCATGGGTTCGCTGTATACCTTGCGAGGGGAAATCAATAACGCGATCCGTTCCTATCAAGATGCCCTGAAGTATTACGAAGCTGATAAAGATACAGAATGGATTCAGCGCACCCAGCAGGCAATTCAAGCATTACAGGGTATTACCTAATTTTGCCTAAGCGGAGTCGAGGCTATATGTTCGGTTTGAATTTTATCCATATCGGCTGGGGCAATGGCTGCTCAGTCTTCCATCACCTTAGTCAAGACCTCATTGCTCTCAATGGCTTGAACTAAATCACTACTTTTTTCTACGCCTTTTTCTATACCTTTCTCGAGGGCTGAGACCACTACATCAGCTTTATCAGTTACCTGATCTGCTACTTCCTTAATTTTCTGTCCTTGGGTCAGAGCCTGATTGATTAACTCTTCCTGACCCAAGGCTGCGGCAATGGCTTCTCGGTTTTCAATTACCTTAGCCAAGACATCACCGCTCTCAATGGCTTGAACTAAATCACTACCTTTTTCTATGCCTTTTGCTACGTCTTTTTCGAGGGCTGAAACCACTGCACCAGCTTGGTCTATGGCTTTGACAATCGTGCGCCCTTTGGTCAAAGCTTCAGCAACCACAGCATTTTCAGTCAAATCCTGAGCCAAATTTTGCACCATGAGATCAGTTTTCTCTGCCGCTTTAGCCAACAATTCATCTTTGTTCAGGAGTTTAATCGGTACGCCTTCCTTAAACTGGTACTGACGGGACAAATCAAGATTTTTATCTTGTTTAACTAGCAAGCGTTCCATTCCATTACCATATTTGCATTTCATCTCTCCCTTGACATGACAGGAACCCACTGACAAACTAACGATTTTGCCCCCTTGGATTCCCAATTCCCCAGCTTTAACCAATAGTTCCAAAGCAATGGGAAACGAAAACTGATTGAGCACAAAATTTTTCCCCATGATCTTCACCGCTGGTTTAAAGGAAATATTGTATTTGGCATGAATGGTTTGTTCCATCATCAGAACCGCTTTGAACAACTGATCCGGTGGATATTTTACTTCGTCAAGATAGTCTTGTAATGCCGTATACTTGCTCCAAGACTGGGCTAGAACATCCCTAGGAATGTCAATAGTAATCATTTGTTGCAGTTTTTGGAAGACGAACTGAAAGACTTTCTCATAAAATTTCTGATTAAAAACTCCAGACAAGACCCGTACTGATTTGTCTTCATCTTCCAATTTCTGTCTGATATCTTCCAATGTCTCCTGATTAGTCAGATTATTGATTTCTGATTCAAAAAATTCGGCAATTGTAGGATTCCCTGGGATTGGTTGGGGTAAATTCTCTTCGTCTACAATGGTTGTCTCGGTCATCGGTAGATTGATGTTATCCATGATGGTCTCAGAACTAAGCTGGTTAAGAATGAACGGTTACAGAGGCAATCAGAGGTAATGCAAGAATCCTAAGTCACACTAATTATGATCAGTTGGTGCGCTTAAATCAGAAGTGAAGCTAAATTCAAAATCAAAATCACCTAATGAGATTGGCAGAGGTAATTCATAGGGAATGGAATGATCACTGAAGGTTTTAGATTCAATGCCATAGATTTGATAAGGTTCCATTAACAAACCATCCGCTACTACAGTAGGTTCAGCACGGCTCATTTCCGGTGGGCTTTGGAGATACATTGTTAACTGCATCAGCAAAAACCATCGATAACCAACATAACCACCCAAAATCACCCACAGTAACCACCAATGCCAATCAAACCGAGGTTTAGGTGGCATATCTAATTCAATTAAGGGGAATTGCAGCCCAGGAAAAGTAATCGGAAAACTAGGAACTGGACCAGTCTTTGCGGTGCGATTTGGTCC
>JBIKNH010000308.1:0-2884 GCA_044358815.1 Pseudanabaenaceae cyanobacterium
TTCCCATATTTTATTGCAATAGAAATTCCCATGAAAATCGCTGCTGCCTGTCAAGGTTAAGTTTTTTACTGCGATCCAAAAAACCTCAATCATCTGGAATCTGGTTGGCAATGGCAAAACTATGGCACACTAAAATAAGTTAATAAAAAGTTAACAGCAAGTTACCCGTCACACGGAAATCCATTAGCAACTAAAGAATGGTTGATCCTTCCCCCTCCCCAAATTTCGCCAAGAATTTGCGCTCCCCCAAGGTCGTAGTTGTCAGTAACGGTAAGGGCGGCGTAGGCAAAACTACCACAACAATGGCTCTAGCCGGTATTTTGGCAGAAAATCATAAGGTTTTGGCGATAGATGCCGACCCTCAGGGGAGTTTGGCATGGTGGTCAGGACGTAGCACCAAAGGTCTGGGTTTTGATGTGGTGCAAGAGTCTGATCCCCATCTGCTGAAGCAACTACCGCAACTGAGTCAATACGAATTAGTCCTAGTGGATACGCCCCCAGCTTTACAGTCTGAAGCCTTAGCCGCTGTAATTTCCGCCGCTGACTATTTGCTTTTGCCCACGCCCCCAGCCCCAATGGACTTGACGGCTTTAATTGATACCGTTCGCACCAAGGTAAAACCCGCCAATGTGCCCCATCGCGTCCTTTTAACTAGGGTTGATCCCCGCAGCATCAATGAAGCCCTCGAAGCACAAAATACCTTACTGGATGTGGGGATTCCGGCATTTCATGCTTTTGTGCGTGCTTACAAAGCCCATGAACGCTCTGCTTTAGATGGTGTATTGGTCACTCAGTCTAAAGGAAAAAACTCGCGGGAAGCCGAAGCTGATTATCGTCGGGTGGTGGATGAGTTGCAGCGGGATTGGTAACCCACCAAAAATAACCAAACTTAAAGATTGATTTAACTTAAGATTAACTTAGTGATTGCTTGGCTTCATCCCTCAATCCGAGCCATTGGTGTATGGGGATGTACCAAAATTCGTCTAGTCTAAAATTTTTTGGTTCAAAGTTCTCTGATTGACTCCCTTTGATTTTCTTTTGATTTTCTGTATTGTCGGCACTCTACCCACGTCCGTCTGAACCGAGCCACTAACCAGTCCATTCTGAATCTTTGTCTGTCACTCACTGGTTCAGCATTTCTAAAAAATCACTTAAAAAACTTTCGCCCCAACCCCATGACCAGAAAGCGCCTGACCGATCTACTCCGCGAAGAAGCCCAAAAACCTGCCACTGCCAGCCCCTTAACCGTTGATGTGGTCGCTGCTCCAGTAGCTAATACCGAAGTAAATGACACCGATGAAAAACCTGCCTCAGAAAAATCTGATAAATCTAATTCTGATCACTCTAATTCACTAGTTCAAGTGACCGTTAGTTCCGATAGTGCCGCGCCAAAAGTATCCCCTATCGAAAATACTCCTAAGAGTTCCGAAAAAAGCACCAAAAAACCTACCCCAGAGCCAACCTCTGAGACCCAAAAATCCCACCATATCAGCCCTGATCTCGAAGCTGAACTACGGCAACAAATCACCGAACTAAAACATAGCCTCCATCTCAATCAAACGAATATTGAGATTCTCCACAGCACCATCGAAGATAAAAATCAAAGCCTACAACGCCTCAAAACCGAACTTGAAGAATCCCGCAAAGATAACCTCCGCCTAGCTGAAGCCAATATCAAACTCAAAGAAGAACTGCAAGCTTTACAACAAAATCCCCCACAACCCCAGATCCCTGTAATACCAGTTACCACATCAAGCCGCCCCGCCTACAGCAATCAAATTGCCCCTCGACAGCCGGAACTACGCCGCGCCAATGCCACATCCTCCGCTAATCAGTCTGCTAGCCAAGCATCAAGCCAGTCCGCCTCCGCTGCCAGCAGTTCCAATAGTAGCTCCAGTAATAACTCCAGTAGTAGCCTCAGCCGCAATCCATCACGCGCCCCTGAACGCACCCAAAGCCGTCCCCTCGACCGCCCAGGGATCTATGGTCGTCCCATTGGTTCCAACGAGGAAAACCAACGAATCAATAACCGTAACATCGGCTGGATGGACTAATCCCAGTTCATGCTGTGGTTGCAACTTTAGCCCGTCGCCCGCCCTTCACGGATTTAACTCGCAAACATCAAGATTTGCTAACATATCGGCAACATAAATTTATAGAGCTAAATCAATCATTAACATTCACAGAGTCTGAGGGCAGGAATGTCATCAAAAAATACAAATGTTAATAATCATCACTTTTGCCTATAATCCGCTAGTCGTCAGTGTTAGGATGCAAGGGAATAAAAAAAACTTGTTGACCAACTTGTTGAGATAGTTAAGTTTAGGAGCACGCTTTGACACTTCGAGTCGCTGTTGTAGGAGGCGGGCCTGCGGGTTCCTGTGCTGCGGAAACCCTTGCCAAAGCCGGTATTGAAACGTACTTATTCGAGCGGAAGCTGGATAATGCCAAGCCTTGCGGGGGCGCTATTCCCCTTTGTATGGTGCAAGAATTTGACTTGCCACCAGAAATTATTGACCGTCGCGTCCGCAACATGAAGATGATCTCCCCCAGCAACATTGAGGTAGACATCAAACTGGACAACCCCGATGAGTATATCGGCATGACCCGCCGTGAGGTTCTCGACGGCTATCTGCGGAACCGTGCGGCTACCTTGGGCACAAAAGTCATCAATGGGCGCGTGCTGGACATCAAAATCAATAACAACGGTCAGCAACCTTACCAAATTAAATACACTGACTTCACCAATGGTGGTGTTGAAGGCGTACAGCGGAACCTTGAAGTAGACATGATCATTGGTGCTGACGGTGCGAACTCCGTCGTTGCCAAGGCAATGGATGCTGGGGACTACAACTACGCCATTGCTTTTCAGGAACGGATTCGG
>JBIKNH010000309.1:0-2863 GCA_044358815.1 Pseudanabaenaceae cyanobacterium
AAATCCTTATAGGAGGGGGCTGCTTGGTAAAGTGATAGTAAAGCAAGGTGAAAAAACGAGTATGGAGGGACTCGAACCCCCGACCCTCAGAACCGGAATCTGATGCTCTATCCAACTGAGCTACATACCCAAGCCTTATAGTCTGAACTTGACGGTTTTACTATGGGCAGATGCCATTATGACAGACTAGGGATTTTTTGGCAAACTTTCTAGCAGTTTTTCTTTTGATGTCTTTTCTTGTTGCCTCGGTGGGGTATACCACATGGCAACCAAGGCTAAATTGACAAAACTAAGGGTGTCAATCCAAGTTTTCTACAACGTTTTATACAACTTAAGTTGGTAGCTATGGCAAAATAGTCATCTAAAAACGGATTGGAATCACCAAAAGCCCCGCTAAAAGTCCGATATTTGTCCCATCAATTGAGTAGCTAATTAATTTAAAATACTCAATAAATATTTGGTAAATAGCTGCCTCCAATATTAAATTGATTGCCATTGATCCTATAGTTTACAGATGATAAGGATTCATCCAAATGGGTGAGGAGTGTATGTGTGTTATTTGCCGAACCATAGCCTCAGTCAGGCTCAGATAGCTCGATTTAGCCTAAGTATCAGCGATTTAGCTGATGGCAAATAGGGGGAGTGAATGTGACATTGTTGGTGCGTCTCAATTGTTTCATTGAACAATAAATAGAGCGGGTATGGATTGACTGACGTTGCCATCACCCGCTATTTTTTTTGCGCTATTTCCGGAAATATTTTTAATGATGTTTTTGACAGTATTTTTAATAGTGTTTTTTATATTGATACTTTTTTATTGTTTTGGGTCATATCTTTTGGATTGGGGTATCCGCTGGGGCATTCTCGCACATTGATTTGATTGGAGATTTGACTGGCAATTTGATTGGGGGGCAAATCGGCATGGTCAATCTGGACGGTCACGCTGCATAGCAGTCTGCTGGAGCTTACAATGATTTCAGTGAATTAATACCATCTGGGATTTTGTCTGAGAATTTGTCCTAAAGTTTACTTGTATGGATTACATTGCTGAAATGTGCATTCAAGGATTAAGCAAGTAATCTGCAATATGGGAGTGAATAGTTCCCTCAGGCTTATGATTCAGTTTTTCCAGTATTAATCGAATATCTATCAATTCCATCAAATATCTATCAATTTAGAGGTATCTTAGTATGGGTCAGAACTCTGGCTCTTTTTCAGGGCTGATTAAACCTTCAAAACCACTTAAAGCATTTTTGAATAAAATTCTAGGCTGGATAGGTTTAGAAGTCCAAGAAATTAGTCCTGTTACCAAAGATCTATCCACAACATCAACTAAGAGAACTCTGTCGGCAAAATTCCGGAATTATCACCTCGGATGTGGCACAATTATCGCTGGTGAATTTCTGAACATTGGCGGCTCAATTGCTGATTTTTCCGATGAGGTCGGTGTACCAGTTTTAGTGCAAGGTAGCCAAGACTCCTAATATACTAGGACACGATCTAAGATATGGCATTCCCGCAGCAGCTTCGCAATTAGAAATTATTGATCATTCCCATTTCTTAGAACACCTGACTAAGAAGGAAGGCATGGATTTCCTTTATGATTCCTATCACTGCCTCAAGGAAGGTGGCACAATGCGCTTTGCTGTGCCTGATTTTGCCCTGTGGTGTAATAACTATATTTCAGGAAAGATGGAGTTCTTTAACTGGTATCGCGAGGCTTATCTCAGTTCGACTACTTATTTATTATTTAGATGATTATTGGGAAACCCATGACGAGGCAGCAATGGTATTCAGTGGGATGCTTTTCAACTGGGGGCACAAAATGGCGTATGACTTTCAATCCCTAACCAAAAGATTAGAACACATTGGGTTTACTGACATCCAATCTATCATCCAATCTATGGAATGGGGGATTAGTCAGCGGGTACCAAGTTTGATGATCCTTGAGAGCGGGGATAGTCCACGCAGGTTCGAGAGTCTGATTATTGAATGTCGTAAACCAGCTTTTGTCTAGGATATTGCCGCTGCTATGCCCTTTGTCCTGTTTTTTTGTTGTGTGCTTATGTGATACAGGTTCGGTATACCCATAGCGTCCATTCAGCCCAAAACTAAAATATTCGTCTACAATGGATTACAGTTAATCAAACTTAACTAAAAGGTTAACTAAGGTTAACTAAGGTTGACTAAAAGAGCAGTGTCAAAGACTTGGCGTTAAAGCCTGTGACTAAATCATTGCTGAACTTTCTGAAACCAAGATTTTTACCATTGATACCCTCTGACAAGTCAATTACGAGTAAATACACAAGACTATGGACAAACTTGATTTGGGACAATTCATCCAACAGGGCTATTATGTCACCTTGGGAGTAAGTAGTGCTTTGCTTGAGGGCTTGCAGGATGAAGCAAAACGGGAAGAAAATTTGCGTTTATTTACGGGCCCCATTGACACTCTACCTCAGAAGCTCTCTGAAAAAGGGGTGACGACAGAATCCGAAGCGCGGCGGTTTGTGGATGAGTTTATTGCAACTCAATTACGTGGGGAATCCAGCCAACCTAGCCAGTCAATTAAAGTAGAACAGGATGCAGACGGCAACACTACGGTGACTACCACTGCGACGACCATTGACGGTAATGGCTCTTCTGGTTCTGCTAATCCTAACAATAACACTGGTTCTACTAACAAAGCGACCATAGAGTTGAAGGAACTCACGGAACAGTTGGCAGCATTGCGTTCCGAATTGCAGTCATTACGGGAAGGTCCTCGCTAGGCTGATTAGTTTTAGGCGACACAACCATTATCAAAAAATCCATGAGTCCCTGTCCTAAAGTGGCGGGGATTTTTCATGGAAATCAAAATAGG
>JBIKNH010000163.1:0-10199 GCA_044358815.1 Pseudanabaenaceae cyanobacterium
TGTTGACCTTACCTTCGATGCGGTCTACGCGAGCGCTGAGGGTTTTCAGTTCAGCGGCAAAGTCGTCTTGCAGTTTTTGGATCGTGGCTAGATCGGCTTTACTGATGCGATCACTACCACCAGCCATCATTTGGGCACTGAACTTTTCCAAACACTGGTTCAAAGCAGCGGCAAATTCAAAACGGGTTAAGGTATTGCGACCCCGGAAGGTATTGTCAGGGTAACCGCTAATACACTGATACTTGTCAGTCAGGTTCTGCAATGCACCGTAAGCCCAGTCCGTTGGCTTAACGTCGGTCATTTGCTGTACTGAAGTGATCACCTGAGCAGTCCGATTGTCTGCCACAGACTGGTTAACGGCTAAGGGATCACCATTAGCGACGCTGCGAATTAGGGTGGTTTCAGCTTGGGCATCAGCTACAGTGGCGTTGCTGGTGGCATTGCTAACGGCTTGGGCATGAACTGCACCAACTCCAGCAAAACCTGAAGACAAGCTGACCATCATCCACAGAGGAAGATTTTTAGCTAAAATTTTAGAGGGGGATGTTTGACTCATTCCTACACACCTTAGTACGTTTGCGCCTGTGGTGATGGTCATAAGTACATGTCGAAAAATTTTACTATGATCCACCACTACAGGCTTTATGGTTTGAAACTAGCAAGGTGTATGCATCGAAATTGTAGTGCAGACTACAATAAGCCCCTTGATTACAAGTAACTTCAATTTCATATAGCTCCGAATTTCAGGGTAAGAGGATTCAAGCCCCACAATCACTCAGCCATTAATTGAATAGCTCGGCGACCAATTAAATCAGTTATAAATCATCTATCAATTACTCGTTAATTACTGATTGATTAATCATTGAGTTACTAATACAAATTAAATTATTCCTAACACTACGAGACCATAATTTCTAATTCAGGTTTTGGTTTCAGATTTCGGTTAAAACTAGTTAGGTTTGCTGCAATATAGCAGAGAATCTAAGCAAATGATTTATTTTAGGAATGATCCCCAATGATATATTCAGGAAATACAGCAAAAGATCTATGCTAAAAATCTCTCTAGAGTAGTATAATGGAAGAGGTAGTAATTGTTCTGGGGGTGAAAAAGCGGTGAGGGGTAATCAAAAGCTTTAATTCCAAAATCTAACATCGAGTTGAAATAGAAAGCTTGAATAAAGGAGGATAAGCAAAAGCTCAGTCTTATAGGGTTGGGGATACTGGGTATGAGACTATATGTAAGTTTTTATTAATATTCTTAGGGATATTCTTAGGGATATTTCTAGGCTGCATCTGATTTAGACCTTGCTTAAAAACTGAAACTAAAAACTCGAATAAATCTTTAATCACGACCCTGATCAAAATCTCGACAAAAATCTTAATAAAAGCTTTAATCTGTTCCAAGTTCCTATTAGAGACATCTACAATATCTGGAAAAATTAGGTTGCAGGTTATTAGATTGGAAATCAAAGTCCAGTAACTAAACCTTGCTTATCCCAATCAAGAAACGTTAATTTGAAAATGTTAATGTAGGTCTTGGTAACTACGGGGCACTTACAAAACTTAACGGGCTGAACCTAACCGTTCTAGGTAATGATTATGATTGGTTTTATTTGATCGAAACTGATGCTAGAATAGGCGGCTAATATCACTTGTATCAATATAAAGTAAAATTGCCATCAATCAAGTACATTAGTAGTCTAACTAAGAGCTAGATTGAATCTGTTATTAGACACGGTTTGGTTTGCAACAGTTTTTGGGGTTAATTCATCTAGTTAACACATAGATGGTAACTGGCTACAGTTGTAATTAACAGTTGTAATTAGTCGTAATTAACCAGCTATTCGGTGATTGACTACTAAATGTTTGAGTGAATTGGGGATTTGTTCTTTCATTTAATTAATTAGGTTCAATTTTATGATAGTCAGTAAATATTTCAGTTTGGCTTTTGATCTAGTCAGGTTAAAGCTTTTGGCTCGGCGTAAATTTTTAACTAGATTTGGCGGCATGTCTTTATTGGCTTTTATGGCAGTGATTACATTGTCCCTAAAGGGATGTGTATTAAACCAGCCTGAAGCAGTCAAAACTTTTAAAGTGGGGATGAATAGTTGGCCTGGTTATCAAGTGGCACTCTATGCCAAAGAAGCCGGTCTGTTTCGGAAACGGGGTCTAGATGTGGAGTTTGTCCGCTATATCAATCAGCTAGATAATATTCGCGCTACCATGCGTGGATCACAGGATGCCAGCTTTGTGCCAGTGTCCGAGGTCATGCAAGTTGACGGTACAGAAAGTAAACCAGTCCTCGTTATGGTGGTGGATATTTCCGCTGGTTCTGATGGCATTGCTGCCGGTCCCGATATTAAATCAGTGAAGGATTTAAAGGGCAAAAAAGTCAGTGCTAAATTAGGCACGGTTTCCCATTTGATCTTACTAGAAGCACTGCAAGCCAATCAGATGAAGCCCGAAGATGTAGAAATCGCTGATGTTACTAATGAACGGGCTATTAAACTTTTAGAGAAGAATGAAATTAGTGCCGCAGCCCTGTGGGAACCTGCCATGAGTCGTGTGGCAAAGAAAGTTGGTGGTAAAGTGATCCATACCACTGCTGACGTTGACAGTTTAGTTGTAGATACCCTAACCACAAGCGAGAATACAGTCAAGGACAAAAATGATGAACTAGTGAAGTTTATTAGTGCTTGGTTTGATGTGATGAAGGAGCTAGAAACCAATTCAGATCCAGTTTTCGCCTCTGTGGCTAATCAATTAAAAATGCCTAAGGAGACATTCATTGAGGACTACAAAGGACTGAAGAAGGGGGATCTGGCTATGAATCGCCGCATGTTTGAAGGTGGGCGACTACAGGAAGTCTATAAACAGACTGACGCAATACTACGGTCAGATCCACGTCATGGGCGCAACATTCGTCAAGATGTCTTAATTGATGCAAATCCAGTCACTAAAGCTACTCAAAATTGGCGAGTTTAAGGGCGTTTAAAGGCGACTTTAGAGGCATTAAAGACAAGTTTAAATCAGTCAATTATTAGTCAATTTGAGGTGTTTTACATCATCTCACCGTGAGCGTTTGGGTCTGATTATTTGGGCGTAATCATGCCATTAATACGGTCAGGAACATAGTCAGGAGAATAGTCTGGGGAATGACAAAGGTATGAGGTAAAAAAGATTTGTGTCATGTCTCAATCTAAACCTATGTGCCATTCCCTCGACATCTCAACTAGGTGTAGATCAAACTTAGATCAAGACTCATTCAAAAGATTAGGTTAGCAGTTATGACGAGAAAAGCCTTTGATTCCATCACGAGATACAAATTATCGCGCCAGTTATTGAGCGGTTTCGGTCTCTCAATGTTTATTGTAGTGGTGTGTACTCTGTCCATTGTTTACACCTATTTTCAAGCTAGTTTAGCTAAGCAAATGGAACAAAGGGCGCGTACAATTACCCAAGGAATTGAATTTGCTTCCGAAGGCTTCATTGAAGATGGGGAAACATTTATCGTCACGCGAATCGTTCAAAACTATGCCACTTTACCATCGGTAATGGAAATATCAGTTGTTGATCCAGAAGGAATGGTTTTAGCCCATAGCAGACAAATTAGCGAAACTGATCAAGATACTCCTAAATTACATTATAGTTCTCTTCATCCTGAACTAGTTGAACTAGCTAAAGAAGCATCTAAGGACGGTCGTGAGAAGAATATCCGCATCACAATGTATCAAAAAGCAGCATTGGTGCAGATTCTTCCCTTTACGAGCCAAATGTTTAAGAAATTAGAGAAGGGGCAATCTATTCCATCACAACAGCGTGGTTTAGTAATTGTATCCCTCGATTTAGGACAAATGGAACGGGAGGAATGGAGTAATGTTCTCATCGCGATGTTAGTTATAACCTGTAGCACGGTTGTGATTTTGGCATTTATGGCTTTGCTGATCCGTCGTTTGGTTTTGTTTCCCCTGCGTAAAATTGATGCCGCCATCAGAGCCAATCCGGATCAGTTTGCGCTCCCAGAATTACCTAAGAATGAAATTGGCTTTTTAGGGGAAAGTTTTGCCAATATGGTTACGCAACTAAAGGATTACCGCAAAATGGAATTAGATATTGCGGAACGGAAATATGCCGAAATTGCCAAACGGTATAAGTTAGCAACCCAAGCGGCTAAGGTCTGGGTTTGGGATTGGAATGTAATGGATGATATTTTTATATTGGAATGTGGAATTCAGGAATGGCTAGGTTATCATTCTTGTATCACTCCCACTGATTTACTGCTATTTTTAGATCAAATTTACGTCGATGATCGGACAGAAGTTGATAACTTACTAAAAGCCCATTTAAACGGAGAAACTCAAGAGTTTTGTTGTGAGCACCGTTTAATTAATGCTGACGGAGTACCTCACTGGTTTCTCTCTAGAGGACAAAGAATTGTAAATCATGATGGAAACGTAGAGCGAATTATTGGCACAATTACAGATATTGAAGAGCGGAAACAGAACGAAAATCTGATTCAGCAACAAGCCAAACGCGAATCTTTAGTCAGAGAAATCACCCAACGTATTAGAGAAAGCTTGGATTTAGAAACTATTTTTAATACTGCGGTGGCAGAGATTAAATCTTTTATGAAAGCGGATCGAGTAGGGATTTTTCGCTTTTATCCTAATACTAACTTTGATGATGGTGAATTTGTCGCTGAATCTGTTAGTCCTGAATTTACTTCAACAATGATAATTAAAATCTATGATCACTGCTTTGCCCATCAATATACTGCAAATCATCAAAAAGGAGAGATTCAAGTCACAAATGATATTCATAATGCCAATTTAGACGAACATTATATTGAAGTATTATCACAGTTTCAAATCAAAGCAAATTTAGTTGTACCCTTACTTAAAGCTGATAAACTATGGGGTTTGTTATGTATTCATCAGTGTAGTTCTCCACGGGTATGGCAAGATCTGGAAATTGATTTAGTGCAACAAATCGCCCATCAATTAAGTTTTGGTATTCAACAAGCTAGCCTATTCCAACAGGTACAATTAGAGCTAAAAGAACGGCTAGAAGTAGAAAATAAACTCACTGAAGCAAACCATCAACTTGCTTTATCTAACCAGGAGTTAAGTCGTGCTACTAAATTGAAAGACGAGTTTCTTGCTAGTATGAGTCATGAATTACGCACACCGCTGAATGCGATTTTAGGCATGACTGAAGGTTTGCAGGATCAAATATTTGGAACTATTACTCCACAGCAACGTAAGGCATTAAACACGGTAGAAGATAGTAGTACTCATTTATTAGATCTAATTAATGATATTCTCGATGTAGCAAAAATTGAATCAGGTCAACTGACTTTAGAGTGTAATCCTACCTCTGTTTCCTATCTATGTAATGCTAGTCTTGCGTTTGTGAAACAGCAAGCCATGAAAAAGCGGATTCAACTTGATTTAGTGATTCCCTCTAATTTGCCCCAAATCAATGTTGATCAACGGCGGATTCTCCAAGTTTTAATTAATCTGTTAAATAATGCTGTTAAATTCACCCTAGAAGGAGGACGGATTACCCTAGAAGTAATTGCCCCTAAAACTGCCCCTAGAATCGCCCCTGAAACTGCCCCTGAAACTGCCCCTGAAATTAATCCGGATCAGGAATCAGCATATTTAACCATCAATGTGCGCGATACTGGAATTGGTATTGCACCAGAACACATGGATAGATTGTTTAAACCTTTCATGCAAATAGACAGTGCTTTAAATCGTAAATATGAAGGGACGGGATTGGGGCTGAGTTTAGTTAGAGGTATGCTAGAGCTTCATGGGGGGCAGATTAGTGTTACCAGTACTGTGGGAGTAGGGAGTTGTTTCACAATTCAGTTACCTTCTGCGCCAATGATGGAGCAACCTCATGGAAATTCTACCCAAACTGTTTTCAGTCTAGATTTAGAAAGTGCTGCTCCTAAAAAGTTACCTCTGATTCTTTTAGTTGAAGACAACGAAGTAAATATCAAAACTATTTGCAGTTATCTTAAAGCTAAGGGTTATGAAATAATTATAGCTCGGAATGGAGAAGAAGCAGTTAGTTTGACTCAATCCAGTCAGCCGGATCTGATCTTAATGGATATTCAAATGCCAAAAATGGATGGACTAGAAGCAATTAAACAAATTCGCTCAAATCCTAATTCCACCCATACACCGATCATTGCCCTGACTGCCCTAGCTATGGTGGGTGATCGGGAAAAATGTTTGGCTGCTGGAGCGGATGATTACATGACGAAGCCCGTAAAATTGCGAGAGTTAGCCTCGAAAGCGAACAAACTTTGGCAACAGAAACTACAGTTGAGTAATTAAGTATAAATAATTCAAGTAAAAAATACAGCTTCAACTTCGCTCAGCTAACTCCCACCGAGGGCTGAGCGAAGTCGAAGCCTACTCCACAAATTATTTTAAACAACTATATCTAAATTAATTTTCCCTAACTAGTTTCTTAAAGTCGCAACTTCCCGCATTATTGATGCTTCTGTAGGATCTGTATTCCCAACTCCACGAACCGCACGGAACATCCCAAAACGACATAAACCCGCACCAAAAGCCAAACGCATTAACAAAATAGTAGGAACTTCTCGCACTGATTTAATAAACCCCGAGATACCGAACTTTACCAATCCAGCCGGACGCGCTACCCCCTGCCAAATGGAATCTAACCAAGACGGTAAAGTTTCTCTCGTCCAGTCAGCGGTGATCACGTCTCCAGTGACTAGACCCGTTGCTGCCAAAGTTTCCGCAAATCCTTCAATACTCGAAAAGGCAGGGTGAGACCATTGATCTAATAACTGCCGCATTACTGGTTTTTCCCATAAATTCAGTGGTACTTGGCGATCATCCCGTTGGTTCCAATCTGCTACGACTAAAATTCCACCTGGCTTGAGCACCCGCAGGAGTTCCTTCGCAAAAGCAGCTTTATCTGCCATGTGAGGACCAGCTTCGACGGACCACACCACATCAAAACTATGGTCAGGGAATGAAAGAGCCATCGCATCATTGACCATAAACGTGGCAGTGACTTCTGGAGGAGTCAGTTCCTGAGCGCGTTTCACCTGTTGCGGGCTAATGGTCACCCCTGTGACTTTGAAGTTATAATCCCGCGCTAAAATCCGGCTACTGCCACCAATGCCACAGCCTACATCTAATACCGTAGTCTCAGCAGGCAATTTGTCTAATCCGCCCCAGCGCACCATTTCATGGACAAAATCAGCCTTAGCTCCAAGAAAGTCTTTTCTATGTGGTGGGTTTCCATAATGCCCTAAATGAATATGTTCCCCCCAATAGAATTCCAAAATGCCATCTTCTGTCCATGCATCGTAGGAATTTGCCACTGAATCTGTGGACTGATAACGCCGTGCTGTCGCCAGATAAGTTATTACCCCTAAAACAGTGAAAGCAGTCAGAATTTCTAAGCTTAAAGTGAATAAATTCATCGATTTTGAAATGCAATTATGAATGTACTATGATCAATGTGGTAAACAGCAGAAAAATTGATTAACCAGTCAACTAGAAAAATATCTAGAGCAGTTAATCTAGAGCAGTTAATCAAGTTGCATGAATTTGAATAGAGTTGAATAGATACCCACTAGTCACACAACGCTTTTGCTAAGGATGTGTTGCGACTCATGGCATGAAAATCAGCAATTGACATCAGTTTGCTAGACTGAGGGTCCCATAGAATGAACTTAGCACATTTGGGCATATCATGAAGTTTTAGCTTCTTTGATTCCTGTAGCAAATGACTGTTTGCATGGTAACAAGCCTCAAGGTTATAGTTAGGAATCCGCTCCGATAGATGATGAATATTGTGATAAACAATATCCGCAGAAAACCATTTTAAAATAGTAGGTAACTCCAAATAGCTACTACCTTCAATTGCTCCCTGCATGTAATCCCAACCTTCTGTAGTATGGGCATAGGAGCCTTCAAAATTATGTTGTACAAAGAAAACACAGATAAAAATAGCGGCAGAAAGGGTTAAAACAATCCCATAGACACCACAGAATAAACCTAAACCAAGGGCACGACTCATCAACAGCCAAGAGGTGATCACACAGATATTATTTAATAATAAATCCCAGAATTCACCAGCGGTATACCAGTTTTTAGACTTGTGGGAATAAATCCATTCTCTCAAACTAGGATGGGGAGTTTTTTGAAAGTATTTAAAACTATGGATGATGAAACCATAAATCCCTAAAAGCAGGGCAATACGTGGCTTGATTGCTAGGTAGAAAAAACCACCAGGTAAAGACATTAAAGGATGGCGCAGCATCTCATAACTTTTTTGTTGGGCTGGGGTTAATTTGGCAAATTCATCAGTGGAAATGAACGTGGCAATACCGCGATAACGTTCCCAATCGCCATTAGTTTTATGGTGATAGGCATGACCACGAGACCAAGGATACTGGGGAATACCGTTGATCACTCCTAGCAAGAAACCCACGCACCGATTGACTTTTTTAGAACTAAATAGCGAATAATGCCCACAATCATGCATCAGTGAAAAACACCGTGCGGAAAAAAGTGTCATTAAAACGATGATAGGCGGCAAAAACCAATAGGAAATACTAGCGACATAGGCGGTCAAAAACCATAAACCTATATAAGGAAAAACCGTATTGAAAATTTGATAACTGGCTCGCCAGTCATTACTTTTCATATAAGGATTTAAAATGAAATCGGATTTTTTAACTGGATCTTTCATTCAATAAGATACTCACGATAAAAACTATAGTGGGCTTGAATTTCAATTTAAACAACTGGCTTGAGATGGATAAATATTGTGAATATTATTTCAATCCTTAGCTATTTCTTAACTATTTTAGTGTTTAGCACCATAATGGATGATTTACCAAAATCTCATTAGCAAAGCCTCATTGCTGAAATCTCATGGCTGAAACTTCATCGGGGAAACTTTATCGCGAAAATCTCAACTAGCGACGGCGCTCTTGATTAATTGTACAGACTTGAAATTCAGACCAACGGATTTCTAATTGTTGATAGCACTGGACAGGGGAAATCTTCAAGTTTTGTAGCTGATTCAGGTTAAGCTGTCCATTACCACTAATCAAAATGATGACCTCCTGCCTAGGATTATAATTTGTGATGTTTTGTTCCAAATAGTTGATTGTATCAAGGCTGAATTCTAGACGGGACAAGTATTCCCGAATTTCCTGTTGGGGAATAAATTCTAGATGATAGGGCACAATATCAGTATGCCAATTAATAGATTGATTTGGGGATAAGTCAACACTACAGGTCACCATTCCTAAGCCATGATTCAGGAAACCTTGCCAGGCAGTATGACCAATGGGCACAATGTGATGATGAACAAATAGATCTTGCCAATAGACAGAATTTCCCTGCCAAAGGTTGTCGGCAATATGCATTAGTGACCTCTGTAAGTTATGGATATGAGAATGGATATAAAAGTAGACATAAACCAGGAAAATATTTAGTCAGAGATTTGGCTACAGATTAGGTTTTGACAGGCAAATCTGACAAATAAATCTGACAAATAAATCCGATAAATAGGGCTGACAAACAAAGCAGAGGTTTGCCAAAGAGCGTGATTAGTTATGGTTCAATACAGAGAAACGCCTACACAACCGAACTAAGTTCAACTAAACTCAACAGGGTTCGCGAATAATAGTTTGAGAATAAAACTCCACAACCCTCTAATATCAACACCTGATATCAGTGCCGAACATTAAACCTGAGATTAAAACTCTGGTGGTGAAAAAGCGGTATTAAATTTGGTAAACAGAAAGTTTTAGGATGAGCCATCATCTATACCTCGCAGATGAAAATATGATGCCATGAACTATCAAGGCGGATCTAAAGAGACGGCGGGCATTCTGACTAAGAGGTTACTTCAGTGGGTGACCTCATCACAGTTGCGGGACAGCGCTGGATTTGCACCAAACTTTCCCCGTTTCCTCTAACGGCTGGCTCCCGTTAGAACCGAGTCCAACGTATGCCACCATAGCACATTCC
Source organism: Pseudanabaenaceae cyanobacterium (assembly GCA_044358815.1). Classification (GTDB taxonomy): domain Bacteria; phylum Cyanobacteriota; class Cyanobacteriia; order Pseudanabaenales; family Pseudanabaenaceae; genus JBAXSK01. Next base: position 10,044 of record JBIKNH010000163.1, read on the forward strand.
TCATATCTTTGATCAGGGGATTAGCCGAAAAATCACTAAAACGATCCTAGGGAGTGTCATCAAATGAGCCAAATGATAGAAGCGACCATGTGAATAGCACTAAGAAAAGTTTCAGCCAGTTTGTCATATCGAGTGGCAATCGCGCGATATTGTTTG
>JBIKNH010000164.1:0-10187 GCA_044358815.1 Pseudanabaenaceae cyanobacterium
TTCAAAAGACTTCACCGAAATCTGGTGATTTTATTTACTTCGATCCCCCATATCACCCCACTGATGAGTTATCTTTTACTAGATATGCCAAGCTAGACTTTACAGAAAAAAATCAAGAAGACCTGAGGGATTTTGCAGCTAAACTTAGTAAAAAAGGTGTGTATGTAATGATCTCCAACTCTGAAACTGGATTTATAAAAAGTTTATATCAAAGAAAACCATTTAAAATCAGTTTAGTTTCTGCGCCAAGATTTGTAAACTGTAAAGCCAACAAGCGCGGGAACGTTGGTGAAGTTTTAATTACTAACTACTGAAGAACATCACTTATCATGAAAGAAGAGCAAGGCGGTGCAAAAGCAAATCGTGAAGGTTTGAGATTACAGGAGATAGTTCTTGGTATTCTTAATACCTACAAATATGAAGAACAACCTAATTCTTTTTTTAGATTGGCTTGTCACTTAAAACAACCTATCTTCTCACAGCAGTTTGATATTGGTAAAGGCATATATCAAACAGACTGTAAATGCGATTTTATTATTTATCATCCCGAAAAACATCCTCAAACATTAGTGATTGAATGTAAATGGCAAGCTTCGTCGGGATCAACAGATGAAAAATTTCCCTATATGGTAGCTAATATTAAAGAAAGATTTAGCACCCGAACCATCATAGTTATTGATGGTGACGGAGCAAGAAAAGGTGGGATCAAATGGCTCAAAAATCAAGTTGATCAAAAGTATTTAATCGGCGTATTTTCATTAAGTGAATTTACGAAATGGGCTAATGCAGGCAACTTATAAACCTGTGTTCCCTGTGTTCCAACACCTTATTTAATCTGACTAAGATCAAATAACAATTTCTAAACATAACTTTCAATTTGTCATAAAGCGATTTATTAAATGTCTGAATTTAATCCCATTTCTCCAGATCTCACCGCAAATTCCGAGACAGCAGATCCTAATCCCACCACAGGCAATGAGCCAGAAAATCCACCGGAACCATCCCCCAAACCAGCTTGGGCAGAAGCTTTTACCAGCAATATGCCCCTGTTAGCCGAAGGGGAATCCTTTAGCGTGCAACTGCCAGACCCCGATGATGATCAGATTGCCGAAGAAGTCTTTGGGGCAATGGTAGAACAGGCATGGCAAGTATGTGATCGGTTCGATTTGCAGACTGACATTTGGCGGGGACGGATTTTGCGCACCGTGCGTGATCGTGAGAAAAAACGGGGGAATAGCCGAGGTTCTGGCTTTTTGGCATGGCTCCAAGAACGGGAAATTACTAAAAGTCAAGCCTATAACTGGATCGAACTAGCCGACAGCGCCGATACCCTCCTTGAAAATGGGCAACTGCTCCCCGAAGATCTCAAGCAGTTTAGTAAACGTGCCTTTGTGGAAACTGCCCAAGCTGCCCCCGAAGTGCAACAACTCGTTGCTGAAGCTGCCAAAGATGGCGAACCCATTACCCGTCGTGAAGTGCGACAACTGGCGGATCAATGGTCTGCCATGAGTTCCGACATTTTGCCTGAAAGCGTCAAGGAACGGGTCGCCGCCCACACATTGCCAACGCGGTACGTCGCGCCCCTAGTCCGCGAAATCGAGAAATTACCCGACAGCTATCAGTCCGCCCTGAAACAAGCCATCATCGAAGATGCCAATATTGACAACATCAAGCAAATTACATCCGATGCCCAGCGTTTAGGGCGCTATCTGCAAAATACGGGGCACATTCAAGCCCTGCAACAGCATTCGGTAGATCTAGAAACCGCCCTACAGGAAGCTTTACGGTTGGGTTGTCTCAAGTCCACTTCGGAACTTGTCAGCGCTGCGGCACAGCTAGAACAAATGGTGGCTAAACTCTATGGCACATGGCGACGGGTCAATACCTTAGCGGATCAACTCTATGGCGAAACTGGCGAAAGTACCCCCCATCTGCGGGATTTACTCGATGCTTTGGGGGGCTTAAGTCATTCGGTCTTAGAAGTGCAACTCGGCGGGGAAGAGCGTAACTATCCCATCCGGTTACAGATTTTGCAGGGTGACTCATCCAATAATTTCCCTCAGTAACCATTTTCAAGAGCTTTCCCCGCTAAGTTTGGCTATGGGGAAAGGTTTGACTGTGGGGGATATTCTCAAAATCCGTACCAAAACTAATTCGGTTTACCCCATCTCAGGGGGCTAGTCGCTCCCTAAAAAACGAGGCTAAAATGCTAATGTTAGGTGAATCAATCCCCTAGTCATAACTCTTCTGTTATCTGTCTGTTACTGCCTGCTAGTTCTGCTTTGACTGTCTATTTCCACTGTCTATTTCCACCGTTAGTCCACGGAACCATAGATATTATGTTTGACCTTCACGAATTGAATGCTAGCAATAATCCGCTGTTGAGCTACTTGCAAAATCAGTCCCCCGAAACTCTGACCCATGTAGCCCAAAACGTTAGCCCCGAAGCCCGGCAAATTATCGCCCAAAATATCCAAAGCCTCTTGGGTATGATGCCGCCCCAGCATTTCAATGTCAGTATCACCACCGACCGCGAGAACTTGGCAGGTCTATTGGGATCAGCCATGATGACAGGCTATTTCCTGAAGCAGATGGAAACCCGCATGACCCTAGAACAAGGTTTTTCCGGTAGTGCTAGCCTCAACGATCCGCAATAGGTCGCTAAATCTTAGGAAATTTCAAGTTCCTTGGTAACTTTAGGCTTGTACCGTCCCAAGCCTAAGTTCAGAATTGATTCAGTATTGATTCAGTCTAAAACTAGGGGTACTCGATGGGGATGATCGGCAATTACGCCGGAACACTCTTGACTTTGAGCGCATCTAACTCGTCAATTAAGTTTGACGTGTGCAGCGAGTGAGCTATGAAACTATTCGGTACTGACGGGATTCGTGGCAAAGTAGGTACGTTTCTGACCCCCAATCTCGCCCTGGAAGTGGGTATGAGTGCTGGGCAGGTTTTGGGACAGATCCCCACCAAACCCACCGACTCCAGAGTCATCCTCATGGGACAAGATTCCCGCACCTCTGGCAATATGTTGGCAGCAGCGATCGCCGCAGGTTTAACCGCCGCTGGTTGGGATGTATGGCAGTTGGGATTATGTCCTACGCCCGCAGTGGCTTATCTGACCGCTGAGATGCCAGAAATTGCCGCTGGGGTGATGATTTCTGCCAGCCACAACCCGCCGGAAGATAATGGCATCAAATTTTTTGGCGCTGATGGTAGCAAACTCCCTGCTAGTGTGCAGCAGTCCATCGAAGACCTCATAGCCAGCCATCAAAACAATCACCAAAATCACCATCAAAATCATATTGGTGGGAACGCTTTGCCACTGCAAGGTTATGGACAAAACTATCATCGCCACAACCTCCTAGAAAATTACCAAGCTTCATTGCAAAACTCCATTGGCACTTCCCTAGAGGGTTTGAAAATTGTTTTGGACATGGCGTGGGGATCTGCTACGAAAGTTTCCGCCGCTGTCTTTACGAATTTGGGGGCTGAGGTAATTTGTCTGCACTCCGATCCTGACGGGAATAAAATCAATGTTGACTGTGGCTCGACTCACCTTGCCCCGTTGCAGCAAGCTGTCCATGATCATCAAGCAGACATGGGGTTTGCCTTTGACGGGGATGCAGATCGCGTCTTAGCTATTGACAGTCAAGGGCGTGTGGTGGATGGGGACTATATTCTCTATCTGTGGGGACAAGAGCTATTACAGCAGAATCAATTGCCCAATGCTTCCATTGTGACGACGGTGATGGCAAATTTAGGGTTTGAGCGGGCATGGCGAAAAATCGGTGGGCAATTGGTGCGTACTGCGGTGGGTGATCAGTATGTCCACGCGGAAATGATGAAACGGGGCGCAATGCTCGGTGGTGAACAGTCAGGACATGTGCTGTGTCGTCACTATGCCGTCAGTGGTGATGGTTTGCTTACTGCCTTACATTTGGCAGCTTTAGCGAAGCAACGTGCGCCCTTAGCGGACCTGATGAGTCAGAGTTTTACGCCCTATCCCCAACTGTTGAAAAATGTACGGGTGGAAGATCGAGAATTGCGCCGTAATTGGCAATCCTGTGATGGTTTAGTCCAAGCCATTAACCACGCTGAATCTGATCTGGGTGATCGCGGTCGGGTATTGGTCAGAGCCTCTGGTACAGAACCATTGATGCGGGTCATGGTGGAAGCAGAAACGATGGATCTGGCTAACCATTGGACAGAGCAACTGACTAAGGCTATTCATCGCCATTTGCTCACGGCTTAGGTTGCGCTTTATGGTGTTTGGTACTCTTCGGTAATTCTTTTATTTAGATTTCATGAGGTGCGTTAAATCTTAATTAATGCACCTTGTTTTAATTTAATGTTTATGATCTGTGTATTACGCTGACGCATCCTAGGGCGTGCCATCATTTCAACTAGGAATCCAGTCTAGATCAAGGTTTAAGCCTCTTGATCTTCTAGGTTAAACCTCTCCTAAAAGCCTTTTTCTGGCAAGGATTACAGATGCTAATGAAGATGACTGTAAAAATGAAAACTTGAGTTTAAAATCCGCAGCATTTATGCATAAGTGTTACTACAATTGCGCTTTGAATAGCAGTTTCGATCATAATAGTGCCAGCACTTAGATTGGTGAAAGCCTATGGCACCTCGCACCGCAGTTATGGAAGCCGTTGAAAAGCTTAACTATCGCGTCACGATTGGTGATGTCGCGGCACAATCTGGGCTGGGTTTAACCATCGCCCAGCGGGAAGTATTAGCCTTAGCTTCAGAAACCGGTGGTCACATGCAAATTGCCGAGTCAGGGGAAATCGCCTATAAATTCGCCCCAAATTTCCGGCAAATTTTGATCAATCGGTCATTTTGGCTTCAAGCCAATGAATGGCTTAAGGGTGTTTGGCAATGGGTCTTTTACGGGATCCGAATTTCTTTTGGCATTTTGCTCATTATTTCGATTCTGATCGTTGTGTTGGGGATTATTGCGGCATGGATAGCTTTAAACAGTCAACGCAGTAGTAGCAGTGATCGTAATGACCGCCGTAGTGATAGTCGTAGTAGTGGTGGTAGTAGTAGCTTTATTTTTATGGGCGATCGGCGGAATTCCTTTGGCAGCCCATCTGTCATGTTCGATCCTTACTATTACGAACCAAAACGCATTCGCGAAAGAGATCCCGATGAAATGGGCTTTTTGGAGAGTGTGTTTTCTTTCTTATTTGGTGACGGCAATCCTAATTTTGATCTCGAAGAACGGCGTTGGCGCGAAATTGCCGCTATGATTCGTAGCCATAATGGTGTGGTGATTGCAGAACAAATTGCCCCTTATCTAGATGAAACGAGTCCTTTGGAAGGGGATGAATATTTTGTAATTCCGGTTCTGTCAAAATTCAACGGTTTTCCTGAGGTCAGCGAATCAGGCACTCTGGCTTATAAGTTCCCAGAATTACAAAAAGTCGCTTCTAAACGTCAAGCGGTTGTCAAGCAATCCTATTTGCAAGAAAAACCCTGGCAATTTAGCCAAGCTCCTGGCGGTAAAATCGCCCTAGCCATTGGTTTAGGGATATTTTATCTAGTTGCTTCGTTATATTTGGGCAGTTTGTTGGGTGATCCCAGGTTGGCTAAGCTTTTAGTCGGTTTTCTTGGTTTTGTCAAAGCTGCCTATGGGTTCCTTTTAGCTTATGCGGTGTTATTTTTGAGTATACCTTTGGTGCGTTATTTTGTTTTGCAGTGCATCAATATTGGTATTCACGGACGCAATAAAAAACGTGCCGCTCATGGGGAGAAACTCAAGAATCCTTCAGCTAGTCTGCGGAAGAAACTTGCCTTTGCCCGTACTTTTGCAACTAAGCAAGAGGTAATTGATCAAAAAAATCTTGCCTATACTACTGAAGAGGATTTAGCAGATCAAGAATACAAAAAAATGTTTAAGGAGAAGAAAGATTAAGAATTCTAGGATGTGACATATTGTCTGGACGCAAGGGTGGAGTTGGTGTGACAGCTAGGGACAGCCTTTAGGATGAAAAACTCCAGCCCACCCTTGACTATAAATTTTAGTGATGTCCTAATTACTTTAATTACAGCTATATTTAACAAATGTCCCAAATTTGTCCGCTACGCTGACACATCTTATATTTGTTGATTTCGAGATTGGAGAAATGCCGAGTAATATTATCTACTTCGTAATAGTGGGTATTGCACTAATCCTAATGCTAGCTTATACAGTGTGGTTAGCCATCGCAACTAGCCGAAACAGTAAGCATTCAAGAAATCGTAAAAGTCAGCCCAATAACTTAGGTGAAGTAATTGACTATACTAACAAGGGTAAAAGCAATGGAATTCGGAAAGAAGCTTGGCGTAATTACTCTCGAAGCGAAGCAATTCTTGAACAGAGAGTAGGGCGAGAGACCGCAGAACGTTTAATACTGGCTGTTTTTCTGAACAATCCTAAAAAATCTCGCCAATGGTGTGCGGATAAAGCCTTATATGATTTAGATCGGGACTTGCGATAAACCCAATTTACTAATGATTTATTTCCAATAACTTGGATTTGTAGCAAAACTTTTAAAAATTAGAATTACCAAAGCTTTGACAGCCTCCATGAAAATCAGCGTCATTACCCCTTCTTTTAACCAAGCTCAATTTATTGAAAGAACCATAGAAAGCATATTAAAGCAATCTTACCAAGACTTCACTTACTTGATATGCGATGGGGGCAGCACTGATCACACCGTTGAGATTCTGGAAGCTTATCATCGTAAATATCCGCAGCTATCCTATATTTCCGAACCAGATCGGGGACAAACCCACGCTGTAAATAAAGGAATTCTGGCAACGGCGGGGGAAATTATCGCTTGGATTAATTCCGATGATGTTTATTTACCGGATACTTTCGCTAAAGTAGTACAGGCTTTTACTGATCATCCTGAAGCTCTATTAGTTTATGGGAATGGTTGCCATATTGACGAACATGATCAATTCTTAAATGATTATCCCGTTGAACCTTGGAATTATCAGCGGTTATTTCAGGATTGCTTTCTTTGTCAGCCAGCGGTCTTTTTCAAGCGTTCCCTGGTTACCAAAGTAGGACTTTTAGATGAATCTTTCCAATATTCAATGGACTATGAATATTGGTTGCGTTGTGCCAAAAAAACATCGCCCAAAACGGTATTTGTATATGTGCCGGAGGTGTTGGCTCACTCTAGATTTTATGCCACTAATAAAACCCTCAGCAATCGTCCTCGGGTTTTTTATGAGTCGAGTCTAGCTCTCAAAATGCATGGTGGCAGAGTTTCCGACCCTTTGATTTTAGGTCATACGATAATTATGGTGGATGTGCAAGAATCCACGAAAAATAATAAAACTCCATCGCGGTATAATTTGATTTTCTTCTGGAATTTCTTACAAACTAACTTGCAAATCCATTGGTTATGGCGACAAATCCCCTCTCCTTGGGCAATGGGGAAGTTATTAAAGTTGTTCATCAAATGCTGTACCTTCATGTCCCGTCCCCAGGTTCCTAAATAGACCATCAGTTCTGTTTATATTAGGTGGATAGATGGAACTGATATGGCTGTGTTGTGCCTCCATGAAGGATTCTTTCTAGTTGATTTTATGGTAGTGGTGCATATTAGAAAACATCACATTACACCACTACCCCAATAATCAATTAGAAAGAGATTATTCTAAGCCCCTAAAGCTCGCTGTAATCTCGGTAAAGCCACACCTTTGCGATGGAGTAACACAAACGAAGGAATGATTTCCGGTCCGTGTAAATCTCCGGTGAGGGCTGCTCGTAAGGTTTTCATCACGGGACCTTTTTTGACACCTTGGGATTTAGTTACAGACTTAATCAATTCCCCAGCGCTATCAGCATCAAGACTAGGTAAGGATTTTAAGCCATCAATCAATGCAGTTAAAATTCCAGTTACCCCATCACTTTGCAATGTGGCTTGGGCTTCAGCGGTGTATTCAGCAAATTCATTGAAGAAAAATTCACTGATTTTAGCTCCATCGGTTAGGAGGGTTAAACTAGGGGCAATCAATTTGGTCAAATCCAGTAACCAAGGGCGATCTACGCCACTCAAATCAAATCCGGCTTTCTCAAAAAATGGCATCAGACGATCACACACATCTGCAATGGGCAAAGTATGCAGATACTGACTATTAATCCAGTTCAGTTTATCCCAATCAAATCGAGAGCCGGATTTAGTGACGCGATTAAAATCGAAGCTAGGAATTACATCCTGAAGGGTGAACAATTCTTTTCCGTCTGCGGGAGACCAACCCAATAGAACCATGTAGTTAGTGAATGCTTCGGGAGTATAGCCCATGTTCCGAAATTCTGAAACGGAAGTTGCACCGTCCCGTTTGGAGATTTTCGCCCCTTCTTGATTGAGAATTAATGGAGTATGCCCAAATTGTGGCGCAGTGGCTCCCAATGCAGCATACAAGAGTAACTGTTTCGCAGTGTTCGCAATATGATCCTCGCCGCGAATCACATGGGAAATCTGCATATCGATGTCATCAACGACCACCGCGAAGTTATACAAGGGCAAACCAATTTGTCCTTGGTCATCAATGCGAGCAATTACCATATCACCGCCGAGGTCACTGGTGTTCCAAGAAACCTGACCCCGTACCAAATCTTGCCAACTCACCGTGAGTGGTTCTTCAATTTTGAACCGAATCACCGGACGACGACCCGCAGCGGCAAAGGCTTGGCGTTCCGCTTCAGTAAGGTTGCGGTGGCGATTGTCGTAGCGGGGAGCGAGTTTTTGGGCTTTTTGGGCGGCTCGCATTTCTTCTAGTTCGGTTTCGGTACAATAGCAATAATAGGCTTTACCTTGTTCCAAAAGAGTTGCGACGGCTGCGCGATAACGTTCGGTGCGGTGGGTTTGAAAGAATGGACCTTCATCGAAGTCTAAACCAAGCCACGCCAAACCTTCGAGGATATTACTGGTGAATTCGTCTTTGGAACGTTCGCGGTCGGTGTCTTCGATGCGGAGGACAAATTTACCGCCATGATGCCGCGCAAACAGCCAATTAAACAAGGCAGTGCGGGCAGTACCGATATGGAGGTTTCCGGTAGGACTAGGGGCAATACGAACACGAACAGTCATGATAGTTACAGGTTAATGGGCATTTTTCAATATTTGCAGCAGGGATCTATTATGGGGTGTTGGCAACCTTAAGGCAAAGATCAATTAAAAGATTAACTATTGATTGTTAGGTTTACGAATGCCAAGAATTTCATCCATTAAAGCGTTGAATTCATTGGTAGGCAATGCACCAGGATCATCAGGGTCAGGATCACCAGCGAATACGGTGCTGGACATATCACCGTTTAAACCCATCAGGTCATTGTGGTTGGGAATTTCTGGTGGAGCGGGCGGTTCAGGTTTGATTTGCTCCTGCTCAGCTTCAAGCCTTTCTTGCTCAGCTTTCTCAAGGGCTAAACGTTCCGCTTCAAGCCTGTCTTGCTCGGCTTCTTCAAAGGCTAACCGCTCAGCTTCGATTCGAGCTTGTTCTTCTAAAGCTAAACTTTCCGCTTCAAGTCGAGCCTGTTCCTCTAAAGCTAACTGCTCTGCTTCAAGTCTAGATTGTTCCTCCAAAGCCAAACGTTCCGCTTCAAGTCTAGCCTGTTCCTCTAAAGCTAAGCGTTCTGCTTCAAGCCTAGCCTGTTCTTCTAAAGCTAACTGCTCTGCTTCAAGTCTAGCCTGTTCCTCCAAAGCCAAACGTTCCGCTTCAAGTCTAGCCTGTTCTTCCAAAGCCAAACGTTCCGCTTCAAGTCGAGCCTGTTCTTCTAAAGCCAAACGTTCCGCTTCAAGTCGAGCCTGTTCCTCTAAAGCTAAGCGTTCTGCTTCAAGCCTAGCCTGTTCTTCTAAAGCTAACTGCTCTGCTTCAAGCCTAGCCTGTTCTTCTAAAGCTAACTGCTCTGCTTCAAGTCTAGCCTGTTCTTCCAAAGCCAAACGTTCCGCTTCAAGTCGAGCCTGTTCTTCTAAAGCCAAACGTTCCGCTTCAAGTCGAGCCTGTTCCTCTAAAGCTAAGCGTTCTGCTTCAAGTCTGTCTTGTTCGGCTTTTTCAAAGGCTAAACGTTCCGCTTCAATTCTTTCTTGCTCAGCTTTTTCAAGAGCTAAGCGTTCTGCTTCAAGTCTGTCTTGCTCAGCTTTCTCAAGGGCTAAGCGTTCTGCTTCAAGTCT
>JBIKNH010000165.1:0-10098 GCA_044358815.1 Pseudanabaenaceae cyanobacterium
GGTCTTGTCTTCTTTTTCTTTGGTAATAGAGGTTCAATCATCTCCCACTCCTTATCGCTTAAATCACTTGTATATCCCATTGAGTAACCTCTTTGTCTTTTTCTTAAGATATCAAATGGATTCTATACATTACGATTAACTCTGATTACTTACCATTGAAATTCTTCCAAAAATTGTGCCACCATCCCTCAGGGGGCGGGGCAGGATTTTTTGCCGGTAGCTTGGCATCATGACTTGTGTTACTGCCTTTGTTATTACCTTTATTACCGGCGGAAGGGGTTCTGGTGCCTTGGGGGGGCTGCCCCGTCTGACTAGTCTGATTTGTTTGCAAAATTGTGGTGTCGCCACCAAAGCCTGTCACACCAGCAGTGTTATTTATCATGTTGCGCAGAATTTCCAACTGCTGATTAATAAACTCATCGTCGGGAGCAATGAGTTTCGCTTGTTCAAAGGCTTCTTTAGCTAAACGCCACTGACTAAGCTGACGATGGGCAACCCCCATTAAACTCAAGGCTGGGACGTTTTTGGGATCAAGTTGTACTAAACTACGCAGTTCCCTAAGGGCTAAGAGCCATTGCCCCTGATTCATATAACTGGTGGCAAATCTTTGGTGCAGGCTCACCATTTCCCGACGGTTGCGTAAAATCGTACTTTCGTCTATGGGATCGGGTTTGACTAAATTCAAAGGAGGTAGCGCCACATAATCTAACTTTGGTAATGCAGGTTTTGGCAGTGGCTGCATTGTTACACCGTCTCCCACAGTAAAGCTTTTACTCCCTGAGGACGACATTGAGGATTTAGAGGCTTTATCAGCGGAACTAGGCAAGATTTTGGGCAGTTTAATAGTTTGATTAGCACAGACTAAAACAATGCTTTGATTTGCAGCGCTATTTATGCCACTAAAACTAGACGAATCGCGTTTTTTCGTAACACTTTCTTCGGCATATTTATGGAAAATGTAAACCAAATTTAATTCGCTAAGTTGGGCAGTACATTCCAAAATATGTTCGATATTGCTGTATTGACAGGCAGATATTTCCGCTAAATATTGTTGATACAACCAGTTACTGGGGGACTGCAATAACTTTTGGGCTAGCTCGGCAAATATCTCCACTTGCCGCTCTTTCATCATCAGCCGCCGCACCAATAACTTAAAAATTGCCTGATAAGCTTCCCGCTCTTGGGGACGCATCAAGGCATTGTAAGCAGGGTTAACCAACTTGGCTAAAAACTGTGTAGCAACTTCTTTCTCTGAAGCACTTAGCCCATAAACATCAGGATGTAAGCGCCGGGCAATCCGGAGATAGTTTTGGCGCACAAAAGCCGGTGAGGCATCAATAGGCACGCCCAGCACCGCATAATAATCATTATTAAACTGTGCAATCCCTCGCTCAATCCGAAAAAAGAGGGATTGGTGCAACTGAGTTTCACCCATAGCCATTCCAGTGACAGATTCAATGACTGGTGTATTTTCGCTTCGCCCAAATGCAACCCGAACCGATTAGTGGCATATCAGATCAGCAATAGCGCACCTCTGCTTGCAGTCATTCTATAGTGCTCACCATAAAAATTACGATAAACCCATGAATTAATGTTAACGAGTCAATATTTAACGAAATTTAATGAATTAGCAACTAGTTAACCGCCAATTAACCAGTTAACAAACAAGTGAATAAATAATTGATACCGCAAGTAGCCCATCGATCAAATGATCGGCACTTGATAGCCATTACGGATCAGTATCTTTTTAGCGTAACCTTGGGGTCTAACAATTTTAATGGCTATCCGCCTCCTAACCAACCAAAAAACCCACCCTTCTTATTTTTATCGCCACCTTCTTGACCACCGCCGGTTTTACCGTTGCCATTTTTACTGGAGGTATTTTGTGACTTATTTTCTCCATTTATTTCAGCAATATATTTAAGTGCCAACTCTTCTTTAGGATTAATTTTTAAGGCTTGCTGAAAACTCACCTTTGCCATACCCATCAGCTTTTGATTCATATAAGTCAAACCAAGTAAGGCATGGGCGCGGCTATGGTTTTGATCCCGTTTGACCGCCTCCCGCAGTTCCCTCAAAGCTGATGCCCATTGCTTTTGGGCAATATATTTCTCTGCTGTGGCTATTTGCTCGCTAATGTCAGCACCGCTGTTTGCTCCACTATTCTGGGGAGTATTAGTTGCTGTAGTATCACCACTATTGCTATTAAACTCTGTGCTGCTGTTAAATCGATTGGCATAACCCATCGCCGCAGAATTACCACTAGCTGCCACTGATGCCTGTCCCCGCTGAAAAACCGTAATATCCCCTTCTGTGGGGGTAGTACCAACAGATTTGATTTTATGAACCTCGGTGCCGAAGGGACGATAGCCCTCCTCTAACAGGATATAAACCAAGTTCAGTTCACTCAAATGGGCAATGTGATCCAAGGCTTGGGGCAAACTATCGTACTGGACCCGCGCCAGATCCTTGATCAAATGCTCATAGGCTTTGCTGCTACTGCTGTGTAATAACTGTAGTGCCGTTTCCCCCTTAGGCTGAATCCGTTCACTGCGGCGCATTAGGCGCTTGGCTAATAGGCGTAACAATGCACTGTATTCGGTCCGTTCCCGTTCTTGGGTCAGTAAGTTATAGGCTGGATTAACTAGTTTAGAAAAATATTGGATAGCTGATAGTTTATCTTCGTCAGTTCCCTCAAATAAATCAGGATGGAGCTTTTTAGCTACTGCTAAGTAACGTTTGCGAATTTGTAACGAGTCGGCGGTAATTGGCAACCCAAGGATAGCGTAGTAGTCAGTAAAGTTATACTGACCAATACCTCGATCGATCCGAAATGCGCGGGACTGTTGCAGCATGTACAATGCACAAAATTTAGCTAAAGAGTCAAAAAGAGCAGCAAATAACTTAACCTAACTTACCCTTATCTCTCGCAGGAAAGACATTTCGCAGAGTAAAAACTTTTGAGTCACCCCAAGGAACAGCAACCCATCCTCAGGAGCGTTGCCCACTGGACTAGAATAATCAATCTAGATAATCAACCAAGGATCTCATCAAAGCCTTAATGCCACCAAATCAAGCCCTATAATCGGGTGGTAAGGGGGAGTAACCTATATTTTATGACCTTGATTATAAACGCTAATTTATCAATTCTTCTATAAAATCTGATTTATAGAAGATAATCTATGGGACATCATATTCGACACTTCCTTGATGTCGCAATGCGTTACTCTGATGCAATAAATGGTTTGCATAGATTTTTACTGATGATAGTTGCGCATTGCAGGGATGCAAATTCAGTTATGAGTTGCTTCTATTATGAGTTGGTTCCATGTTTTGGGGTGGCTGAATCAGAATAACCGAGCCAAGACAAAATTGAAACACTAATCTGGCGGAAGAATTGTAGTAATTTGTATTCCTTGACAAATAACGTTAAATCAATATCTTTGAATCAACAGACCTGAATAGATCAATCCAATTTATAGACGGGGCTTCGACTACCCTTAGCCCTTGCCGCAAGTTAGCTGAGGGTAGCTGAAGCTCTGTTTTCTCTTTGAATTATCTATGGATTATCTATAGCAGTTGTAGTGTTGACTTGATCGACTTTCTAGCATAGCTACAAGATTGTCTAAATTAGCTTTTCCATGCCATATACCAAGCATTTCAGGTCAATCACTTTGCGCACACAGAGCAACATGCCCCCCATATAACAGGTGCGATCCGATGCATTGTGGGTGATAGTATAGGTTTCGCCCATTGCGCCAAAAATCACCTCTTGTTTGGCTACTAGCCCAGGGATCCGCACGCTGTGGATGCGGATGTTTTCGCCTATGGTTGCCCCCCTAGCACCTGGCAAATGTTCTTTTTCGTCCACCTGGGGCGGATTAAAGGTTTGTCCCAACTCTGACAACATTTGGGCAGTTTTGATCGCTGTACCACTGGGAGCATCAGCTTTTTGGTTGTGGTGTAGTTCAATGATCTCCACATGTTCAAAAAACCTTGCGGCGGCAATGGCTGCCTGTTGCATCAAAAGCACCCCAAGGGAAAAATTAGGGGCAATAATACAGCCCGTGCTGGCTTTGTCGGCAAAACTGGCTAGTTCTGCTAGCTGTCGCTCCGTTAAGCCGGTGGTTCCAACTACGGGACGTACCCCATAGGCGATCGCCGAGCGGATATTTTCATAGACGATACTGGGGTGAGTCACATCCACCAAGACTGCCAATTGCTTTTCTTGCGCCCCTTGAGCCAGCATTACTTCTAAATTATCGGTAACAGGAATCTCTAGGGGACCAATGCCGATCACTTCACCAATATCTTCGCCAATATGTTTACGTCCGATTGCCCCGATCAGATTCATGTCTGGGGTGTTGGCAATAGTTTTGACGATTTCTCGCCCCATTTTACCGGTGGCTCCGGCGACGATAACAGGGATTGGTGCGTTGGTGGTCATGGTTAAAATCTGGTGGTACTACTGGATTTGTGATTATAGCTGTTTGAAATGCTTTTTAGAGGGGGCTTCGACTGCGCTCAGCCCTCGGTGTAAGTTAGCTAAACGTAGCCGAAGCTGTATTTTGTATTTGAATTATCTATAGTTATTTAGGTCTGGTTGTTGCAAATCTAGTTGTTTAGATTGGGATTTAGAGCTTGCCATTCAAATATTCCCAAATCAAAGGGTAAATCAATATTAATTTGCAGCGATGGATTTTTGAGTTTAATTTGTTTGATCCCCTTACGTCGTAAATCTTCCCATTCAGTAACCGTGAGATCACCAGTAATTGTAATATCTGGTTCGCTACTTTCAATTAAGTTGGTAAAACTGGGATCAACCGCTAAATTCATCATCAATGCTAATAACATTTGATCAGCTTGTTCAAAGTATTTTTCATTGGCATAGATCATTAGGGAAAATTGATCACCAGATGCATAGTTCAGGATACACCAAATAATATCAGATAGTTCTTGATATATGGCATCTTCTGACTGCTCCCAGTTTAGGGCAACCAGTAGTATTTGTTTTGGGGAATGAGATCCCGCTAGCTCAGAAATATTAGTAGTTTCAGGATTTAATATGGCTAAATTACCATCACTATGAGATTGATTTTTAGAGTTAATCAAATCACTAACAATTCGATTACCTTCAAGCACAAAATCGAATGTGTACAAATCTGCGGCTAAATTAGGTACAACAAACCTGGGATGCTCAATTTCCCAAATGTCTGTGGTAGGTAAATTAGCTAAAGGATTATTACTATTTTTGCAGTAAGTGCCATCAATATCAAAGCCGATATTTGAGACTAAATTATACTTGGGAGTAATAGACAAGCCGTTTTGACTCCAGCAATTAAACTGCCAAATCAGATCCCAACTCGTGGAGGAATCATTCAAGAAAACCCCATTGAAAACTGCTTCCCAATAAATTTGAGAGTAGGAATCAGCCCAAACATTAGGCATCATGTCGGCATCGCGAAATGCTAGCCATGTTTCAGCGCGATCATCCCAATACTGCCAAGCCCTGCGCCATGTAGCCCACCCCCAAATATGGCTGTACTTGCAAAAGTAATAACTGTCAGTAGTTCTTGAAATATTATTCTGAAAGTTATTACCGCTAATGGAGAATATTCTTTGGTCATGGCGATAATATGCCAATAACTCTTCACAAAATGAGAAAAAAGATAGGGTTGGTAAACAGTCATCTTCAAGGATAATTGCGGATTCAACTAAAGAGAATACCCAGTTTAAACCGCTGATAATTCTCTGTTTACATCCTAGATTAATCGGTGCAAAATCAGTTAATACCTCACAATCCCAATCCACCTGCTCAATAATTTTGCGAGTCTGCTCACACTGATCTTGTTCTTCAGCAAACCTAGCACCATCTGCGATGACAAAAAGCTGCTGAGGTTTGGCTTCACGGACTACATTAAATACCCGTTGCGTTGGGTGAGGACGGTTGAAAATGATTAAAACTACTGGGGTTTGGGTAGATCTTTGCACCGTTAGCTTATCCATCAATTTGGTATCAACTGGTATCAACCCAGAAATATTTGCTCTTCTGTCTAATCCTGACTAATCCTGATTGCCATAGGCTTGCCAAGCCAAACTCAACAAAGCGGTAAAAATTGCTGCTGCTGCCATGCTATTGCCCTTACGCCCCTCTAGATAAATATGGGGGATCGCAGATTTAGCCAGTCGCTCTTTAATGCTGTCCCCATCTACAAAACAAGCCGGAGCCGCAATAATCAAAGCGGGCTGTACTTCTTCGATTTCTACTAAATCCACCAACGCCCCTAAGGCAGTCTGAGCTTGACCAATCACAAAAATTGCTCCAGGATAACGTCGCGCTAAAGTCTCGATACCCCACGCTGCCTGAGATTTGCCAGTTTGAGGTCGAGTAATGGCTTCAGTGCCACAGTAAATTGGATTGGAAAACAAGCTGCGGGTTTTAGGCAAAATTGCCGCCTGTACTGGGGGAACATCCACAATTACTGTGGTGCGGGCAGCTAAAGCAGCAGAACCTAGTTGTAATGACTGAGATGAAAACCTTAAGAGGTGCTGATAATCAAAGTCCGCTGTGGCATAAATTACCTGACGAATAATTTCATATTCTGCGGGGGAGAAATTATGATCACCAAATTCTTGGTCAATGATTGCCAGACTTTGTGCGTCGGTAACGTGCCATTCCATAGCGGTTAGCAGGATGAAGGGGGTATTGGTAATTGAGAAAAATTACAGCAACAGCAGTTTACCTTGAATTTCCCCTTTTAGCTACTGAGTCAGCTACTGAGTGCAGTTTTGCCCTGGTGTTTGGTACTGCACTCAGTAAGACTAAGTTTCAGACTAGTTTTTTAAGGAGAAATGCCAGTCTAGATATTCTCAGAGAATATTAGTTAGTGGCGCTCTGCGGTGACTTGTGTGGTTTGAGTTGGTGCGGGAGTATCAGCCGTCTGCTGTGATGAAGACTTTGGCAAGCGACGAATTGATTTAACCATCCCGTCTAGGGCAGTCAGATCAAACTGCTCCTGTGCCCCATAACGCCAACTCTGATAAACCCCTGTGATATGGCGGATTTTGTCTAAACCAGTGGAGGGTTCCAGTTGTTCCTCTAGCCATCGCAGATATTCAAAGGGGGTATAGTGGGGCGCTTTAGGTAAACCTTCTTCCCGCAGACGCTGTAACATTTGGGTGTAAATCCGCTGTACTGGGTGCATCCGCTGTAATCGCCGATATTCCCGCCAACTAGACCACAGTTGCCATAGGAGCCAGCCCCCTAAAGCTATCCCAAACAAAGCCGCAATACCGACAATAATTCCCGCTGCTCCTAGGTCATTGAGCCAGACAAAAAATGCCATTAAAGCTTTACCTAAGTTGCTAAACATCGCTGCAACAAATCCCACCAACGGCACAGGCAGGAAACTGGCAATCCACTGCCAAAAAGTCTGTAACACGCTGAAGGTGCGATCTTCCTCTACAGAAACGGGGAACAGGGGACGGGTCGGCACGGGGTCAAATGTCATCCAGCCATAGCCTGGGAAAAATACTTCCGCTAACGACATGGCATCGGTGTTATAGACCTCATAAAATCCCGTGAAAGGATTGAATTTACCGGAAGCAAACCCCACCACATACCGCGTGGGAATCCCCAAAGATCGCAACATCAAAACCAGGGTAGAAACAAATTGCCCCTCCTGTCCGCCTTTTTGATCTAGGAATCTTTCCACGACATTGGTTTGCCCCGAAGTTTGACCCGATTCTAAAGACCAGTTTTGGATCGTGTACCGCTGTTTGAGTTCTTGGGCTAAAAACAGCGATATATCATAGGGATTATCTAAATTTAACGGCTTCCCAGAGGCAGGATTTTTGGCATTGTCAATCCAAGATCGGGCTAAAACCGCTAATCTTGCCGCAGTTTGTGGTGGCACACTCAGGTAATACCGCTGTAATAAACGGGGATATTTCTGAGAAGTCTTAATTAACCCCTCCCGATCCCGTCGGGTGACTGCGGAAATTACCGTATACGTCAGGTTATTAGGTAAAGGTCCCGGACCGCGAATTGTCCCCTCTAGATCGTAGTCCACTTCTTCAGACGGGAAAAACAGGCGGTAAGGGGTCGCTGCCGCCGGTACTAAATTTGGGAAATTTTCGGTAGTGAGGGTATAAGTTTGAATCACCTCTTGGGTATGGCGGGGATCAATTAACTGCTCGGCAAAATAGGGCAAGAAAAATTCATAATTCCAGAAACTGCGGCGAATCGTCCGAATTTGGTCTTTATTATTCCGAGAGACACGCCACCCTTTGCCCGTAAATTCGTCATAAGCCATAACCCGCCAGAATAATTCCGCTTGGGACCGGACCCGCATCACCAGTTCCGGTTTACTAGGACGGGGAGCAGTTTGGCTAGTGTCAATTTCGGGGGCAAACAATGGCGGTAAAACCTCCTCAATCTGTTGTCCGCCCCCCTGACCATTACCTCCTGTGCCGATCTCCCCTATCTGTTGCCCTGGTGATTGATTATTCCCTGTCCCTGGACCATTTTGCTGCCGCGCAACAATGCCACCCCTAGGGATTTCGCGCCGCACTGCCATTCCCGTACTCACAGGAAAATTGCGCAACTGATAACCTGGGAGTCGGGGCAACAGGGCAAAGATCGTCAAGCCCAACGCCAACACTACCCCTAAGAAACCCAACAGTGGCAAAGGACGAATCCCCAGCCGTTCTAGCTGAAATCCTTGGGTAGGCAGTCGCAACCGTGAGCGATGATCCAAGACCATCACGGGCAAGGACAGCGCAAGGAACAACACCAGTAAGACCGCAAAGATCATCGTTTGGCTTAAGGATGCTGACATCCCCATCAGGATCACGCCGATCACAATGGAGTAACCCAAATCCTTCCGACGGGGTAAGTCAAAGCTATGTAATACCTGCAACTGAATCAGTAATCTTGCCAACAACAAGCGGGTTTCTTCGCTTTGGGTGACCAAATCCGTCAGGAAGATCATCAACATGGCGATCATGGCAAGGGCGATCAGCGCTTTGACCAAAATATTGCGCCGCCGCCGAGCATACCAACCCCATCCCGCCCCCACGGCGCTCAAAGGAATTGCCCACAGGCTGTTATTGGTGCTGGCGACAATATCCACCGTACCGATACTGACAAATACCAGAACCTGCACCAAGACCCGAAATAGTAGGGAATCTTCTGCCTGATTAAATTCCGGCTGATTAAATTCTGGTGGAGTGTCCGCAGCAAAGGCACTAGGTTTAACAGTGGCTTTTCCTGTGGTGCTGGAGCGGCTTTGTTTGCTAGAGGCTCCCGTGATTTGATCCCAGATGGATGATTTCCCATGAGATGCCCCCTCAGCAGATTGGGATGATGATCGTGAATCAGTTGGTGAATTGGGTGGCGGCTCAAGCATGGCTATTACAGCAGGATTTTTTTATGAAGATCAGTCAAAGACAAATCACTGACTACCAACCAGGATGATGACTCAGCCGATTTGATAAACAGCAATGTCAGACTTATTTACCATCTTACCCATTTGGTCACGGTTACCTGTTAGGTGTAATGAGTGAATTATGGTCATCATGGCAAACCTAGGGCGGTATCAGTCCAACCAGTGTCAAAAATGCGTCACAATTTGAATCAAATCCTTTAATCAAATCCTTTAATTAAATGTTTTCAATTAAATTTCTTTTCAATCCCTCTTAAATCAGACTCTTTTTAAATTCTTTTAACTCAATTCTTCTAAATTACAGCCTCTACCCTATTTTAATCCCCCTCAAACAACCGATTTAACCATGCATCACGAATCTTCTGGTTTGAATTTTGAATCCCACCATCCTCAGCGGGTTCTTGTGGGCATAACTGGTGGTATTGCTGCTTATAAAGTTTGCGAAGTAGTTTCTCAATTAGTGCAACAAGGGCACGAAGTAAGGGTAGTTCTCACCAAGGGTGCAACTCAATTTGTGAATCCCCTCACTTTTGCTACGTTGTCGCGACAGGCTGCCTATACCGATGATGATTTTTGGCAGTTTAGTCATGGTAGACCGTTGCATATTACCCTCGGTGAGTGGGCAGATGTCATTCTGATTGCACCATTGACG
>JBIKNH010000016.1:0-32484 GCA_044358815.1 Pseudanabaenaceae cyanobacterium
TGCTTGCGAAAATGTGGGGGAATTGCCAATACTTGATCAGTTCGTCGGTGGCTGGAGGCAAGGTCAAAAGCAAAATGCCAGTGATGCCAAATCGTACAAAAATCTGAGTCATATAGCAAAGCCTAAATACGATCCTGCATGTAGTAAAACTACATTGCCCTCTAAACATAGCTATTGTTTGCCGTGTTGCGGTCTGTCTAAAGGGAGATTACAGCCTCAGAATGTAGACATTTGCTCATAAAATCACTAGATCGTTACTCAACTAAAAGGCATTTAAGGTATTTAACGCAAAATATTTGACCAAAGAACATTGCAGAAAAGAAATAAATTGCGATGACACCGCCAAGGAATCATTGAGAAAAAGTTACAGTTCAGTTCCGCGCTGCTTGTCTCCAATTACCTCTAACGGACGAATTTCAAACTTTCAGTACCTCTAGTAAAGCTATCAATGAAGATACTCATGACGGTACGCTCCCGTACTCTAATATTTGCTGTGAGTGACATACCGGATTGCAGGCGAATCTCCCTGGAGCTATTGTTACGGTCTTTGAAACTGATGGTTTGGCGATTCATCTTGATCTTAGCGGGAAAACGGAAGTAAGGAATATTTTGCTCTGGCGGTAAAGCATCGGAGCCAATCCAGACTAATTTACCTTTAATATCGCCATATTCACTAAATGGGAACGAATCAATTCTCACATCCACATCCATATCTTCTCGGACAAACCCAATATCCTGATTGGTGATATAGACCTTAGCTAAGAGTTCATCATCAGGCACAATTTTTAATACTGGTTCGGAAGTATTAGCCACGAAACCAATTCCTTTCGCTTTTAGCTCAAACACTGTCCCAGCAACAGGCGCTCTGAGTTCTTGATATTTGAGATTATTTTCCGCTTGAGTAATTTGCCCTTCCAATTCGGCGAGGCGTTTGGTGTTTTCCACAATTGCCTTAGAAAATTGGGTGTCAATTTCGGAAATACGACGGTTAGACTCTGCAAGTTGGGTGGTGGACTCCTTACGGGTACTGTCGAAAGTGTTTTGTAGCTTAGCGCGGCTTTCCGTAATGGCAGCCCGTAAACGAATTTCTTCTAATTCCAATTGCCGCAATTCCGACCGAGCATTTTGCACATCTTCCAATTGCTTCAAATACTGGTTACGGGATACAGCGCCTTCCTTTGCCACAATATCCAGTTCCCGTAAAATATTTTCGTTAATTGCGAGGGTTTCTTGGCGATTGCGGCGACGGGTGCCGATTTGGCTAAGTTGTTCCACCTGTTGCGCCATGCTAGCTTCTGCGGCTAAAGACCGAGAGGCTAGTTCTGCTCGATTAGCTTGTAATCGTTCTAGTTCTTCGCCGCGTACATTGCCACCACCGGAAAGTTGGGCACGATACATTTGGGTTTCTGCAATTAATAATTCTCTGTTGCGGGCAAGGCTGAGATATTCTGAAGGTACAACCCCTCCAGTAGCAATAAAATCGTTCACAGTGGTTTTGCCAGACAGAACTCCACGATAGAAATTATTTTCCTGTAAGAGATTATCGCGGACTTTCTTAAATGCTTTGAGTTGTGATTCGATGTTGGTGGGATCAAATCTAATTAAGACCTCTCCAGCTTTGACCCGCTGCCCTTCAGTGACAAGAACCTCTTTGACTACACCACCAATGGGAGCCTGCACATCTTTGACCGCTGTTTGGGGTTCTAGTTTGCCTTGGGCGGGAACAGCTTCATCAATTTTAGCGACACAAGCCCAGATTGTTCCCACAGTAACCAAGCCTAAAATTAGCCAGAGGAGGGTAATTGCCCATTTGGGAGACTGCCGCAAAGTTAGAGGCTGATCAAAGCTAGATTTCTGTTTAGATGGTAGAGCAGGATTTGATTTGCCATTGGCGCTGACTTCTATGGCGCTGGGTTTTGGTTCTTGAGTCATGGTTTTCAGGCTGCAATTTAGAATGCGAATTATAGATCAGGAATTTACGAGTTAGGAATTGAAAATAGGAAATAAAATAGAGAGTAAAATGGGATGTGGAATAGGAGGTAAAAACTAGGAATGAGGTTTAGAGCAGATAGACTAACCACCGCTGGAGGCTTCCTGTTGCAGATAGAGGCAGTAATATCGTTCCTTTAATGCCATTAGTTCATCGTGGGTGCCTTTCTCGGCAACTGTTCCTGCATCCATCACCACAATCACATCAGCACTGCGAATGGTCGCCAAACGATGGGTAATAAAGAAGACGGTGCGACCTTTACAGGCTTCTGCTAGATTTAAGCAAACTTGGCGCTCGGTGTTGTAGTCTAGGGCACTGGTGGCTTCATCCAAAACCAGGAATCGAGGATTTTGGAGAATGGTACGGGCAATGGCAATCCGTTGGCGCTGTCCCCCAGATAATGCCGCACCTCTTTCACCGACGCGGGTTTCATAGCCTTGGGGTAGTCCCATAATAAAATCATGGGCGCAGGCAATCCGAGCCGCATCAATAATTTGCTCTGGGGTGGCATCAGGATTAGTGAGGGAAATATTTTCCTGTACTGTGCCATCGAATAGCAGGGTATCTTGTAAAACCATGCCGATCTGTCGCCGCAGGGAATACAATTCCACTTTACTAATATCGTAACCATCGATTAGAATTCTGCCCGCTTCTGGTTCGTAAAGTCGCGGTAATAGTTTCGTGAGGGTACTTTTACCTGCACCGCTCTGTCCCACTACGCCGACGAAAGTCCCAACAGGTAAATCTAAATTGATGTTGACTAACTGTGGTGCTGCACTACTAGCAAATCGGAAGGTGAGATTCTCATACTTGACACTACCTTGGATCAATGGCATGGGAATATTCCGCCGCCCTGCTTCTTCTTGTTCTTGGGGATGGTTGATAATGTCGCTGAGACGTTCCAGGGATAAAGCAGTTTCTTGGAAGTTTTGGTATAACTGAATTAGCCGCAATAGGGGGCTGGTGGTATATCCCGCGATAATACGGAACGCGATCAATTGCCCTAGGGTTAACTCTCCTTTGAGTACCAAATATGCCCCAACCCATAGCAATAGTAAACCGGAAAATTGGTTTAAGAAGCTACTGGTAGAACCGGCGGTAGTAGAAGTAACTACGGTACGGAAACCATCGGAAATATATCGAGCATAGCGCTTTTGCCATTCCCATCGCGAACGTAATTCGATATTTTGGGCTTTAACAGTTTGAATACCAGACAGAACTTCCACTAGGTAGGATTGGGTTTCGGCGTTACGTTCGGCTTTGTTCCTTAATTGTCCACGAATGATCGGCGCAACGATAAACGTCAACAGCGCAAAAAGCGGCACCGTAGCCAGAGCCACCAATGTTAAAACCCAGCTATAAATCCACATCACCACAATGTAGATCACGGAGAAAATCGCATCTAGCACAACGGTTAAGGCTGTGCCCGTGAGAAAACTGCGGATATTCTCTAATTCTCCGATGCGGCTCGACAGTTCCCCTACCGGACGACGCTCGAAATACCGCAGGGGCAGCCGTAATAGGTGATCAATGGTTTCTGCCCCTAGCATCATGTCAATGCGGTTACTAGTGTTCACAAACAAGTAAGTTCGCAAAGCGGTTAAGACTGCCTCGAATACCGCAAGGACAATTAACAATGTGCCCAAGGTATTCAAGGTGGCTGGGGAATTTTGGATCAGAACTTTGTCAATAATGACCTGGGTGATTAACGGATTGGCTAAACCGAGTAATTGCACAAAGAATGAAGCTACTAGCACCGTAATCAATGTGCCGCGATACTTCAAAATGGCGGGACCAAACCAAGCTAAACCAAATTTTTGCTTCGGGGTTTCTTTATTGGGGGCGACGATAATTACTTCCTGATCCCCACGCCAATTTTCCGCTAGGTAACTGACGCTTTTGGTGACAATCCCCTGCTCTGGAATCCCTAAGACAACTTCTTTGCTATTAGCTTTGTACAGCACCGCAAAGGTGTCTTGCCAAGGCAAAATCGCCGGAGTGGGCAACTGTTGTACTGCCACCGCTGGCACTTTAACCAATTGACTGGTAACTCCCATCAGTTCCGCCATTGCCGCACAAGCTTGTAGAGATACTTTATTGGTGCGTTCAAACTGATTGACGAGGGCACGGCGCAACACATGACGACGGAATGGAATCCGCCATAATTTCGCCAGCATTTCCAAACAGGCTAAACTGGCATCTACGGGACCGCGCCCAAACACATGGGGATAGTCCACATTACTACTGATTTCAATGGCAGCAGGGGGCAGATCCGGCGCAAAGGGAATGTCATCTTCCCAGGTTTCGGCTTCTGGTTCAGTTTCGGCTTTTTCTGGTAGATCGACGGGGATTGGACGAAACCCCACAAACCGTGTCGTGGTAATGCCATGTTTAGCTTGAATTGGTTCAACGAAAACATCAACCCTAGGTAAGTCTGGTGGAATTTTTTCCATTGGCTCAACGTTACAGGGTGCGCCGCCGCTGACAAACCAAATAAAATTAGGGTCAAGCTGGGTGGTGGCGAGAGAACCTTCCCCCCGATGTAAGGCTACGGCTTCGTCTAGGACGGTGCGGGCTAGTTTGGGTAAATCTGTAACGGACTGTGCCCCCCGATCCAGTTCTGCGGCGAGTAATTCAAAAACCTCAATGGGATTAGGTTTATTGTAGAAATGCTCGGCAAAGCGTGGATATTTGGCTAAAAATTCTAAAAATACTGGTCCGTCGATGGCTAAGCAAATGCTTTCCGTTGATGCGATGACGGTTTCGCAGGCATGACGACGCAAGAGACCAATCCAACCGACTATTGCCCCCGAATTTAGGCGTTGGATGGTTTCTGGGGCTGGGGCTTTTTGGGCTTGTCCCAGCAGCCGAGCTTGCCCTTGCCACAAAATCAAAACCTGAGCAGGCATGGTTTCTTTACGCAAAATAATCTGTCCCATGCGATAGCGGATTGGCTGCAACTGTTGGACAAATTGGTTCCGCACCTCAGGCTCAAGGGCTTGGCAGTAGGGCAAACTAGCGATGAATTCCTGAACTGAACTGGCTGTGCTGGTCATTGTAGAGATATTTTAACAACTGTGCCGAAACTGTGCCAAATCACGCCACTAATCGCGGTAAAGCAATTAGTTTTGTGTCTTGTTTTGGTCTGGTGAAGGATCGAGATTAGGGATCGAGTTTAACCATAAATATCAGGCTCGTTGGCAAGATAGCATTGTTTGCTGTTTTGTTAAAGTGCGTCAGCCACAGCCTTAAGCAAACGTTAACTTTTAGGGCTATTGGGTGTTTGGCATTAGGGTAAGGTTTGGGGTTACAGGTTGGGGCATCAAAAAGCCCTCAGGCTATACGAATGTGAGGGCTGTATCTGACTGTATCTATTGATCATTTTGCTGATAAATACGAATCCGTCCCCGCTGAATTATCCAAAGATTGCCTGTAATATTCTCGCACTGTAAGCCACCAATTAGAGTTTCTATAGCATCAGTCAAGTCGTCTATTGTGGCTCTATTAGGAAGTCTTAATACAGAAATCCCTTTATATTCAGATGGAACATATTGCAGGGGATTGCTAAAGTCAAGGTCTAGAGTGACAAGGCAGCGATCTTCTGCCTGACACACGCTGATGAGGGTCGGATCTGATGCTGATGTTAGTCCTTGCTCAAGGACAGTGGAGACATCATAACCTGCCTGTCTCAGTTGATTGATGCCTCTTTGACCAATGTTTTCGTCTAGTTTAAATTTCATGCTGATTGCTCGATGGGAATGTCAATATAACGATCACTGGACATAGCTGCTCCATAGGCAATGCAAGCATAAATGTCTTCGGGCTGGAGTTGGGGATATTCTTCTAGCAGTTCGGGGATGCTGGTCCCACTAGCAAGAAAGTCAAGAATCAGGGATACCCAAATCCGATGTCCACGAATACAGGGTTTGCCAAAACAGATGTTAGGGTTGATCGAGATGCGGTTTAGTAGTTCTTTTGATTTCATGGCTTTAATTTGGGCTTATATTCTACTGAGTTTACTTTGAGTCAGATTTTTGGTTTTCTTGAAGGGCTTACAGATCCGAACTGTCCCAATCTAAACCATCCCTAAATCCCCTAACCTATCTAAACTCCATCAATATCTTCTATAGCGATTTCGCATTGATGAAAAATGTAATTCACTGCGCCTACTAATTTATCAAGTTCTTGAATGGTGTAAAAAGTACTATTGCGAGTGAAGGTATTGCGCTCTAGTTTGCCTAGTTGCCAGCGATCACCGTTGGTGGCAATGCCAAAAATTACTAGGTCTAATTCTGCATTCAAACGCTGTGCTGCGATCATCTCAGCAATACATTGCCCCCACGCTGCTTCAAAGTTATCTTGTTTGGCTTCAACTAACATCAAATACGGGCGATCAAATATGACTTTGCCCAGCGGGGATCGCTTTGCCAAGATATATTCAGGGAATCCCGATAGCTGTTCATCATAGATTAGGGACTGATGACTCCACAGCAAAAATTTACTGCGATATTGTTTCCAAATTTCTTTTAGAACGGGATAGATCAAGTTCTCACAAATGGCAAATTCAGAGTTATCTACTACGCCTTCTCGCATCATTAATGTGAGGTCTTCTCTGAAATATTCTGACACAGCGAAGGGCAAAGCCTCTACAAAGTCGGCTTCGGTATAAATAATCTGAAATTCTTTGATGACTGCGCTAATTGTCTTGTAATTACCAAAAGCCATCTTATTATCCTTGGATTGTTTGACTTACCCCTCCAATATATCAAAATCCCCCGCTTAGAAAAGTAAAAAAGACAAAAGCAAGTTAAATTACAAGTTAAATTACAAGTTAAATTAATTGCTTCGGGATGAATGACTGCAAATTTCTATGAAGAAGCTTTGGTTTCAAAGTATAAAAGATCGGTAAATACTGCACCTGCTAACAATAACAACTTGTCATCAGCAGTCAATTTACCATCGGTGAACCGGACTCTAAAGTTATCAGCATCGGTAAATATTTCTTTGGAAAACCCTGACCATTTTTTCTCAATTACGGATACATCTCTGCCATCTTTTTTAATAGGAAATGTCCAAATTTTCCAGAATGGCGAAGTCATAGTCATGATCACTCTGCCTCTGGTGTCGAGAAAATCAAATTTCTTGTTAAGCCATGCAAATCTTTGTTGCAAGCTTCCTACAGGGCGATCGCCTGCACCAAAAACATCAAGGCGCTGAAAGAACCAACGGAATGGATGATGGGCGCGAAATACCTGTTGATTATTTAGATCAGTTCCTACGATGTCAAATACTCGCCAATGTCCGAAGAATTGCCGCATAATAGCGTCGCCAAATCCTACTTTCGGTTCGGCACAATACCCAAACTGGTGACCATCTTCGGTTTGGATTTGATAACGATTGCGAGTTTCAAAGCCAAACAGTTCAGCAATTTCAAATTTTTGGCGAACGTAAATAGCATTGGCTTGGGCAAGGGTTTCTAAAAATTTACTCATAATTGCTAATTACTGGGTTACAAAATACTTTCTAGCAACTATACCAATCCCTAAGACAATTACAAAACAATCTATCTGTCCCTAGGCTCGTCGTAATCCCAAAATTCAAGTAAAAACTAAAAAGGATAAAGAAAAAATATAGATTTTTATTTCCATTAGCTGAATATCTTCAACCAACAAAAATTTTCACTTTCTAATTTTACCTTTTTTCTGGAAGTGCTGAATGAGCAAATAAAACTTAACATAAGACCAAATGATAATCTCTTTGGAGTGGATCATAGATCCAGTGGATTAAGCAGCACTGTCTGTACAAGAAAATTTGTATAAATCAAAACTTTTCTAGTAATTTATTACCAGTTTTTTATCACTAAATTCGGTTAAGTTGGTTGCTAATCTGAATTCACAATTTTGAGTTTCATAAAGCTTGACCAGATGATATTTATCACAGTCGAATAAAGTCTGCTCTGTTTCTCGTTGACAAGCTATTCAAAATGTTGAAATGTCAACTTTAATACCAGTATGATCTAGTCGATAAAACAAATTTGTTATGCTGATTAAGCTGCTATTCAAAACAAAGTTGAACCAAATTCTAAAGAATAAAGGACTATTTAATACTAGGTAGTTATTTGCTAGTATTTCCTTTGAAATTGACTTGACGATGTTAGAAAATGAAAGTACCATAAGTTCAATTATTTTTTGTTTGATGAGGGGTCAATTACCATATTTTGCCCCTTTTTTTACTCCCAACTTCTATCTGTCAACACCAATGCAAACTGTAATGGGACTGCAAACATACTCAGAGAATTAAACTTTAATTACTCCGCAATCTCAGTCACGCTACTCCCTAGGAGTGTCATAGATTGAACCAGCCACATCATCGACAACAACTCTAGTCAGTTTAAACTGTAGGTTTGATAACTGTAGTTAGTTGACGTGTCATTCTACAAACAGAGGTGGTCATGCAGTCAGAATCCATTATCGAAGAGATTCCTCAACCCCCAACCGAAATTCCTAACCTCCAGATGACCGTAGCACCACTGCAATGGTTTAAGCCTGCTCCGGTGTGGCTGGCAATTAGCATTTATGTATTTGCCATAGTTTTCTTATTTGGTATCGGTTCAATTGGCTCGAAGATTCTTGCTATTGTCTATCCTTTGGGAGCCTTCTTGGTGGGATGGCTGCTTTATTTTCACTATCCTGCGACATACTTTGGTTTTGTGTGGTTTTTGTTCTTTCTTACGCCCCTAATTCGTCGTCTTGCGGATTGGCGAGCTAATGCATTTAGCGAACCCAGTCCGATTCTTTTAGCGCCTTATCTTGCGGCTTTTATCTGCATCCACACAGTAATTAAATATTTTCCTAAATCTAAAAAATTAGGTGCGTTACCTTGGGCACTAGCCCTCAGTAGTATAGGTTATGGATATCTACTGGGGTTGATGCACAATTCCCCAGTGACTACTACGGTTAACCTGTTGCAGTGGTCGGTACCTGTTATGTCTGGGATGCATTTGTTTCTGGATTGGCGAAACTATCCCAACTACCGTAGATCTTTTCAAATTACCTTTACGGTGGGGACGTTGATCATGGGAATCTATGGCATTTTTCAGTATGTCGTCGCTCCAGAATGGGATAAATTCTGGCTGATTAGTGCCCCAAGTATGATTAGTAGCGCCGGGTCCCCTGAACCATTTGGGATTCGGGTCTGGAGTACCATGAATTCCCCTGGTCCTTTCGCTAACTCTTTGATGGCGGGTTTGTTAGTATTATTTTCGATGCGCGGTAATTTGGTTTTACCAGCGGCACTGACGGGTTATTTATCTTTTTTACTGTCTCTGGTACGCTCCTGTTGGATTAGCTGGTTTTTGGGGGTGGTAGTCACCGGTGCATCCCTGAGTCCCAAACAACAGATGCGTTTATTCGCCATTATTTTAGGTTTAGTGGTGTTATTAGTCCCTTTGGCTAGCATCGAGCCATTTTCTAATGTAATTGGTAAGCGGGTCAGTACCCTTAGCAATCTTCAAGAGGATGGCAGTGCCAAAGAGCGTAAAGCCCTTTACACCAGAAAATTTGATCCCGCTTTTGAAAGCATCATGGGCACAGGCATCGGGGGACAAGCCTATGACAGTGCTTTTTTAATGTTCTTATTTCAGTTGGGTTGGGTGGGATCCCTACCATACCTAGGCAGTTTAATTTTATTGATTTGTCTTTTAGTCCAAGATCCCGCCAGTTACAGCGACACATTTGTGGGGATTTGTCGCGCCGTGGCTCTAGGGGGATTTCTACTTTTAGCCGCCTATGCCGCTATGTTGGAGTCCCCTGGGATGATTTTATGGAATTTTCTGAGCTTGGGGTTAGCGGGCGGACAATATATCAAGCATCACCGGAAACTAGAAGAAAATTGGTGGCATTGGCATCAATGGCAAAACCAAGCTTCACGGCTAGCTGCTCAACGGAAAAAAGAGAGGCTTGAAGAAACGGAAACCGAAGAAAGGTTAAAGCCTGCTGGTTATGATTAATCCGACCATTAAACAGTTTTCAAATAGTTTTCAAATAGTTTTTAAGATGGTTTTATAAACAGGTTTATAAAGTCAGTCTTTAATCTGCTGGGATTAGAGCTTGCCAGGTACATTGATGGCACAAAATCTACTACGATCAAACATACGGTCAGATAATTGAGCCAATCCTAGATCACCGAGATGAAGAGTTAAGCCAATGTTAGCCACGTTGGGGGGAGTTCCATGTATCATTAGCCGCATTATTAACCGATTGCGTTATCTTATGCCCCGCATTGTACACAGGCTAAAAACGAATCCTCTATCCCGTAAGACCATCTATCCCTTGCTTAGGATCATTGGTTTATGGTTACCACTGACTATTTTGGGGGGCACGGTGGGTAATGCTTTAGGTATTACAACACTATTGAACTCAGGGGTCACCGCCCAAGAAACTCCAATCAGTTCACCAGCAACATCAAATCAATCTAGTCGATCATTATTCAGCGGCGGGAGTGTCTTAACAACCATCAGGATGGCATGGCAACCTGGTTTAACGGTTTTACATCAGGCAGTAACCATTGACCAGCGGGGACAACCCCTCACCTTTCGGGTTATGGGAATCCTAGTAGATCCACAAAATTCCCAAATTCAGCTTAAACCTTTACTAGCCAACGAAAATCAAGTTACTGGGGCAGCACCGCTCCATGTAATGGCGGCAAAGTCCGGTGCAGTGGCGGCAATTAATGCCGGATTCTTTAATCGACAGCGACAAATGCCTGTGGGGGCGATTCGTCGGGATGGGCAATGGCAGGGGGGCGTGGTCTTGCATCGGGGTGCAGTGGCGTGGCGGAATCCACAAACGGATTCTCAATCAGTGGTATTAGGGAACTCACCGCAATTTTTCTTTGACCGCCTGAAGAGTACAGAAACCCTGCGGGGTGCTGGGCAAACTTGGCAGTTAATGCCGTCCAATAGTGGTTATGTGCAGCCTGGTATAGCTCGTTATACTCCAGCATGGGGTGGAAATTATCTTTCCATTACCGAAAACGAATTGATTTTTACCGTACAAGAGCATGGTACTAATCATCAAAACGATCAGATTGTGTCATCCACCAAAACTACAAAAGTTAATGAACGTCCAATTCCCATTCCCCAAAATGGTTATTTATTAGTGGCTCGTTCTTTTAATGGCATCCAACAGAAGCAGTTAATTGCTACATTATCCCCAGAAACTATGGTATCTGTGGCTCTGAGTCTGACCCCTACAGAATTTAATGCATATCCCAATATTATTGGTGCGGGACCATTGCTCCTAAAGAATGGTGCAGTGGTTTTGAATGCCAAAGCAGAAAGTTTCACGGCTGGGTTTGACCGCCAAGGAGCGGATCGCAGTGTCATTGCAAAATTGCAAGATGGTCAGATCTTATTAGCGGTGGTGCAGGACATGCCCGATGGCATTGCGCCGGATTTACACCAAACAGCGGCGGTGTTGCAACAACTGGGGGCAGTAGATGCCTTAAATTTAGATGGTGGTAGTTCCACTAGTTTGTATGCCCAGGGAAATATTCTCAATCGCAGTTTAGGGAGTGTTGCGCCGGTCCATAGTGCCATTGGTGTTTGGATTCTGCCATAGAACTGATTTAAGAGGTTCTTTGATCCATTCAATCATCTTCGCCCCAATTCTAATATCAATTTTTACTGCTTTTACTTCAAATCAGTTCAAGGCTCTATCCCCTGCAATTGTCGCACATATTCTCCTATCAGTTGGAGCCGCGCTTCCATTTGTTGTAATCGCAGTTGCTGAGTGTTGAATTGCCTAGCAATCTTCAACTGTTGCCCATCGACTGACAGCAAATTAATCTGTTTATTTAACTCAACTTCTAGACG
This sequence comes from Pseudanabaenaceae cyanobacterium, assembly GCA_044358815.1. Classification (GTDB taxonomy): domain Bacteria; phylum Cyanobacteriota; class Cyanobacteriia; order Pseudanabaenales; family Pseudanabaenaceae; genus JBAXSK01. The sequence continues at coordinate 11,865 of JBIKNH010000016.1, forward strand.
AAATCCCGCCACTGGTAATTGTCCTAAAATCTGCTTTTGACAATGCTGAATTAATTCCCCTTGCAATATCAAAATCTCTCCTATCTGACCAGATTCTCTGATACCATCAAGGGCTAAAACTTCAGTAATTTTTTGCTGTAAGAAAGTTGATTTTTCCGCACAAATTAATAAACTATTTGTCAAGTCCCAAGATGATGTTACAGGAGTGTCATCCGGTAATTCTCTAGGTTCAACCATATTCTAAAAACTACTAGGATTATAACTATTAGGGAATAACCTGTTCCGAAACCGATTAAGCTGTGATTGAGCATGGGCTTTGGCTTTCTCAGCATCTATCGGAAAAGCATTGACTGGCTGGGGCGGTTCTGGTGCAGTGATTTGATGATTTGCCTCAGTCACTGCTGATGCCGTTGGTGCGCCACTAAAACTGTTGCTAGAATTATTATTTCCCACAACAGATTCACTTATAGTTTGATTCGGTTGGATCTGAGTGGTTTGGGTTTGGATGAATTCCGTTTGAGTAAAATTCTCTGTAACCATAGCTGCACCGAGATCAGGGCTAACCGCTGACTCTAACCTTTGCTCCGATGTAGAACTAGTGGTAGTGGCTGTAAAGTTTTCGGCTGTAAAGTTTTCCGTTGTGAAATTCTCTAAAACAAAAGTTTCTGAAAAAGTCTCCGCAACTGTCTCCTCTACTCTTTCTTCAATAGATTCCTGAATAAACTCTTGATTAGCGAAGTTCTGATTTGAGGTAATTTCTGGTGCAACAGATTCAGTAGCAAATACTTCTGGGTTAACATCATTTGTTGGTTCCACTTCCCCAGAATTGACAGAACCTAAGCCCTGATTTACCACTGTACCCGGACTAACCACCGCGCCGCTAGGCACGATGCTATTAATCACCGTAGTTGATGTACCTAAACAGCTATTGTCCCCTAACTTCGCTGTACCTAAAATCAAGCCCCCTGCCCCAATACTAACCCCATTACCCACCAAAATGTCCCCACCTTGGGCATGTAGCACCGTTCCCATACCCACACATACCCCTGCCCCAATTACAATCTTTGCTCCAACTTCAGCACGGATCATCACCCCCAAGCCTAATACCGCTGACGGATCAATTATCAACTCACCATAAACCTGCGCCTCTAGGGGCAAATTACCAGACACATTTCCCTGAGCATTTGCCATAGGGAGATTAACCGGAGGCTGAAGCGGCGGCACATAGGACACACTGCGATTCGCTTCCGTATAACCTACGGCAGCATAATTGACAGTGGAATTTGAGGCATAAGAATTGTGGGGCATACTGACATCACTAATAAAAACCTGCTAAAAAACCCCCCAAGCGGGGGGCTAACAGCAGGAAAACTACTGCGCAGGGCGTTGAATCAAACCTTCATAAACCCGACGCTTCGCCTTAGAGTCAATGCCTAACATCCGCACATATTCCCCTTGATGCTCGTTCAAACAAGCTTCCAAAGCGGCTAACACTTCAGATTCACTGCGGGAAGAAATGGGCGAGCAGCTATACCAAGAGCTAGTGCGGAACCGACGCTCATCGGCATGTTCCGTACCAATTTGATAACCTTGGGACAACAACTGACGAATGCGGGTAATCACTTCTGTCGGCAACTTGGAATGGACACTGCTAGCAGCAACGGTCTTGGTAGCAGCACTAGAGGTACTACTGGGGACACTGTTTCCATTGGCAGCGGCTCCACCAGGGCGCTGTACCAGAATCTCTGCCACACGGCGCTTTGCCTTGGTGTCTACCCCAACCAAGCGTACATATTCGTCAGGATATTCTGCCAAATAACCAGTCAAGGCAGCTAATACCGCTGATTCAGTCTTAGCACCAATGGAAGGGCAAGTATACCAAGAGCTAGTACGGAACCGGCGCTCATCGGCGTGTTCGACGCTGATCCCATAACCTTGACCCAATAAGCTGCGAACTTGTGCTGCAATATCACCATTGACACCACTAGCGCTGCCATTGCTAGACGCAGCCCGTGAACCATTACTACTAGGTACTGCGGCTACTGCGGGAGCTTCACCAGGGCGCTGCACAATAATCTCTGCAATGCGACGCTTTGCCTTGGGGTCAACCCCCACAATGCGCACATATTCACCGGCATATTCTGCCAAGAAGCCATTTAACTCAGCCAAAATTGCTGATTCACTCGTACCACTGAAGGTCACCCCAGTTTGCCAAGCCGCAGAACGGAACCGACGAGCATCAGCATATTCAGTGGTAACCCGACCACCTTGGGCTAAAATACCGCGCACCTGTGCTGCCAAATCACCGCTTACCTTAGCCGCACCATTACTAGAACCATTGCCAGCACTAGGAGCAGCACTGCGTCCACCATTGCTAGAGGCGCTAATGCTCACAGCGGCATCCCCAGGACGCTGCACAATTACTTCAGTGACGCGACGCTTTGCCTTGGGGTCAATCCCCACAATTCGCACATAATTACCGACATTATCCTGTAGGCAAGCATTTAGAGCACCCACAACTTCAGATTCATAGGTGGAAGCGGGTAGGCTATAGCTCTGCCAAGAACTAGTGCGGAACCGTCTTTCATCGGCATATTCAGCGCCAACGCGGAATCCTTGGCTCAGAATTTGACGTACCTGCTGGGCTACGTCTGTAGGTGCTTTCTGTACTTGCATAAGTTTAGCTGCTTGGTTGGATGCTTGATGGAATGATGCTGGATCAGATTCTTGATTGGGGGAATCAGAACGGACTAAATTTTGATTGTTATCAATGACAAAACCGCTCACCTTACCGTTAACTGCCGATGGCGTTCTGGTAGAACTAGACTGAAGTTGCTCTTGGATCGGACGAATACAAGCCACATCTGCGGCACAGCGGTAACCCTGACGCAACGCATCATTGACCCCAATGACATGGCTGGCAAATTCCCGATGATGCTCTTGGGCACTGGGTAAACCGTCGGCTTGCTCTTGGCTAATAATCACCGCTCCCGCAGGCACGTAACGACCGGAGGGCACTTCTACATCTTGCACCAAAGCGTGCATGGAGACAATGCAATCATTCCCAATCCGCGCATTAAATACCGTAGAACGAAAGCCGATAAAACAGTCATTACCCACGTAGGCAGGACCATGGATCAATGCCATGTGTGTAATTGACGTGCGATCACCAATCCAAACCGAATAGTCTTTGCCGTCGTCGCCTAGGACCCGCCCCTGCTCTAAACCATGAACTACTACGCCATCTTGAATATTGGTGTTTGTGCCAATCCGAAATGGTGACCCTTCGTCAGCGCGAATTGATGTTCCTGGCGCAATCAACACGCCAGCGCCTACATGCACATCCCCAATGATATTGGAGAAAGAATGCACATAGGCTGACTGGTCTATAATCGGCTCAGCAAGGCTTTTTGACCAAGGGGTCGGCGGAGCCGCAGCACTACGAACTACCATAAAATTACCAACAAACCATCAATAATTAAGAGCGCAGCTTCAGAGCGCAGGGTTATAAGGCTAAAGGAATCCAATAACAAACAGAATTGGAACAAACAGAACTGGCGAACCTCTCTGGAGTTAACAATTCCACTGGCGATCCGAGCACATAATAGACAATTCGGAAGACAATTCAGATCTGAGAATTAATAAAAATAATCCCCAGTAAGAATCACCAGAAACACTTACCAACAACGGTTCAGCCAACGAGTTGGGCGTAACAGTGAGGCAAAGTTATGGAAAATTATAAATAATTACGGATTACGAATTAACGTAAAACCACGCAATCGAATCATGTTTCTAATTGGTCTAGAACATGACTAGATTTGTGCAATGGAAAGTAATGGAAAATGAGAAATCGACAATCCCAAATATCCTAAATAATCTTCAGTCAGAAGTTTTAGTCAGAAGTTTCAGCCAGAAAATGGGAGGTAAAGGAATTAATAGCAATCAATATGGGATTCAATCACTTAAAAGTGCCGATCACCCATCCCGATTAACCAGAGATTCGCTTACTGTAGATGGTTTCCTTGCCCACGGTTACCGTGTCAATAATCGCCACCACTGCCGCATCAATGGGACGGCGTTCACAATCCCTAGTTTGACGCGCACCACTACCCCGACTGACTAAAACCCATTCCTCTACCCCAGCACCCACTCCGTCCGCTGCCACTTCGTATTCTGGTAACAACTGCCCATACTGATCAATAAATTGCAGTAAGAGAAACTTCGTACCCGAGAGACTCGGTTCCTTATAGGTGCTGACCACTGTACCGCAAACTCTGGCGATCTGCATGAACTTTGCTCGTAAAGATGCTCGTAAAGAAATGGGCTGTGTCCCCTAATGTTCTCCCGAAGGTGCTCCTGAAAACTGAGGATTAGGGGATTAGAAATTAGGGACGGTTGCCGGGACGAATGGAGTTTACATTGTCGCGGAATTGCTCCACGTCTTCGGTGTAGCGAATCGGCAACACATATTCCAAGTTTTCATGGGGACGAGCAATAATGTGGGTGGAAAGCACTTGACCACCATTCACGCGCTTTACGGAGTCAGTACCAGCGGCTACGGAAGCTTGAACTTCAGAAACGTCACCACGCACAATTACGGTAACGCGACCACTACCGATCTTCTCATAACCAACCAAGGTAACCCGAGCGGCTTTAACCATCGCATCAGCGGCTTCCACAACGGCGGGGAAACCAAGGGTTTCAATCATTCCAACTGCAATCGCCATGAATCTTTCTCCTTAAAAAATCCGAAAATCTGAAAATTCGTAAAATCTGCTTGATATTGCTATCGAAGACGGAAAACCGCAAGTGTATCTAAGGTAATTGACTCAAACTACAACCAACGAACTGCAACTAGCAAAAGCTGATTGGGTTGAGTTACCTCTTGAGAATTGAACCTACCAAAAACCAAACCCTCAGCCACCAAGGTCTATCAGAACCAAAATGGTGAATTTAAGATTTGTGATATAGGTCGAAACTGCGTCAATCTAGTAATATGCCCTTGATTCTGTCAAATAATTTGAGGCTTAACTGGTGAGGGTTAATCTAAAATCAATGACCGACTGTTAGTCAAGTTACCAGATTAATCACCAATTAATTCAGTTATCTTCAACCATTACTAAGGGCTGACTTACCGAGAAAATGAAGATAGTGCCAAACCTAAACTCAGGCATTTCCAAACTCAGGCATTTAAACCAAGGAAACTGTGATTCAGCCCTCAGTAGGCACACATTAGTTTAGTAGGCAAACTGTTCTACATCTCGGGTGTAACGGATCGGCAGAACATATTCAAGGTTCTCCTGAGGACGGGCAATAATGTGGGTAGAAACCACTTCACCGCCATTGACTCGCATCGCGGAGGCAGTGCCAGCCGCAATGGAGGCTTGTACCTCTGAGACATCCCCTCTAATGATCACCGTGACCCGCCCGCTACCAATTTTCTCGTAACCTACGAGGGTAACTCGAGCGGCTTTGACCATGGCATCGGCTGCCTCTACAACAGCAGGAAAGCCTCTGGTCTCAATCATTCCAACTGCAATTGGCATAGAGTGTGAGCAAGGGAGTTAAATCTTGAGTAAAGATCCTTGTGGTGACGAAAAATATCATCAAAAATATTATCGTGCCACAACATCACTGAGTATTTTATCGCGATTTGCACACCGTTTTGACAGTCGGTGGCAAGGTCTAACCAATTTCTCACCGATTTAAGTAGGCAATTTAAATTAAATAGGCAATTAAACAGGCAGTTTGAAACTGGACTGGTGATAAAACACCGGATTATTCAAGTTACTTTTAGATCCACAATAATGAGTGGTGGTACTTTTGACAATATAAGTTGTGATGATCAATTCAAATAAGCTAAATAATCAGGGCTTATTGTTGGCGGTAAATGGCTGGCTGATGGGGGCTGGCTGACGGGGGGTGGTAATGGGGCGGTGTGATTAAAGCTCGCGGTCGTTGGGTAACACTTCCCGCTGGGGAATTTGCAGTTCGGGGAGTTCGATGAGTTCCGGCTCCAAGACGGTGGCTTCTTCGGCGGTAAGGGTTTTGATTGGGTCTTTGATGTAGAGGGGCATCCTGACGGGCTGGGGTTCTTCGATCCAGCAGGCGGCAGTAGGTAAGGTATCTTCGAGATCGTCGAGGGGACGGGGTACGATCATCAAGGTATGGAATTCCCCAATGCGTTCGGCTTCATACATGCCAGCTTCGATTGCCATAGTTACATCGGCGACGTTACCCCGAATGATGGCAGTACAAAGTCCCGCACCAATGGTTTCATAGCCGGATAAGTGTACGTCAGCGGTTTTGAGCATGGCATCGGCGGCTCCGACTAGGGCGGGAAAACCTTTAGTTTCTAGAAGTCCAATGGCTTGGTTACTGAGACGACTGTATCCCCCTTGCATATACTGGGTGATGCGCCGTGAAATGGGCAATACTACATCGAGGTTGGGATATGGGCGAGGAATCACGAGGGTGGAAACGAGTTGACCAAATTCTTGGGCAGTTTCGGCTCCGGCTTCGATGGCAAGACGTACATCAGTAATCCGACCGCGAATCATAGCGGTGCAGTAGCCGCCACCAGTTTTTTCATAACCGACGAGACGCACTGAGGCGGATTTAAGCATCGTGTCCGCAGTGCCCACAATGGCGGGGAAACTAATTGTAGCAATCATGCCTAAGGCACTGTCACGAAACTCAGAATCAGCGGTCATAGCTCTCCTTCCATGAGATACCTAGATTTTAGGGCACAGCGGGGGGTGAGGGCACAGTAATTTCTCCATTCTCCCCCAGTGGCATGTTTGAGTGAAATATTCGAGTGAAATGTTTAACTAAAATCTTTGACTGAAATCTTTAACTAAAGTTCGTACCTGAAACCCGTAAGGATAATGGGTGAGTTAAAGGATCTATTACAAAATATTCATTCCAAAATATTCATTGCAAAATAGATTAAATAAATCAAATTAAGAAATAAATTGTAGATCAAAAATTGCTTAATACCAGGTCTAGGTCTATTTGTGGTGCAATTTAGTCGAGATCTATATCAAGCCAAATACCAAATCAAGCTAAATACCAAGTCAAATAATGGAAAAGTATTTTAAATCAATCATTCAAACACTCAAATAAACTATTCAATTTAAATAAAAATTATTGAGATAAATTGTTCAAATGAATTACTGATCACCTGAGTCTGGGGCAGCTAATTTCTAACAAAGATCCTACAGCAAGTTTTACATAGGGATTTTGACATGAAGATTTTCACATAAAGATTCCGAAACAATTTCAAGATTTGTCCATGAATCATTTTTGAGGCAATGTCAGTTTAAGATATTGTAGGATTGGCAATTTGGATTAGGGGTTTGTTCGGTAATGATCACTGCTTCGACTGCCCATCACTGATATGACATAGGGCTAGTTTTGACTAATCTAAAATGTACATAACTGCATGTAATCACTCTAAACTTAAGGTTTATAACTCGTAAATCATATTGCCTGTAATTACACTATAATTGGATTCATAATTGCATTATCTATGGCATTCGTCGTTTTGTGTCGTATGTGTCAATCTCTGAAAATACTCTGTCACAAACTGTCTTGACAGGTTTATCTGGTAAGACTCGTTGATCGGATTTTCACTAGATTTTGATTAGAGATTTTGATTAGATTTTACAATTGGGGTTAATCAAAACAGATTGGATGGATCATTAGTGACAATCAGGACTAAAGACGGAGATTTTTAGGTTGTATTTGACGTTTGGAATATACTTGTTTGTGATGTTGTGACATAAAACAACGCTTTTAGTGTTTCTGTAATGTTTCTGCGTCGCTGATCCGAAACTTGATGACTGCCTAGGGGTTATGTAGGATACTCTTACCACACCAATATCTCATGGGATGCTGACTTAAATCGGTTCATGAGGTAACCTACATTAGTTAAAGATATGTTTTTATGGATGTTTCGTGAATTTCCATCACAAACTTTGCCATAATGCATCACATAGTAAATGACGAAGTGTAGGCTAAAGGCTATTGAAGCCCTTGTGTTGTCTGTGTTTTTTGACCCCGTTTAGATTGACCCCATTTAGATCTTAGCAATATTCAACAGCGTCGTAGACATGGACATCCCGCCAATCAACAACAAGAAAGAGTATATTCTGGTTGTCGATGATACCCCACCTAATCTGCATTTGCTGTTAACTATGCTGACACGCAAAGGTTATGAAGCTAGGGGCGTAGTAGATGGTCAGACAGCATTAATTGGGGTACAGGTAGAGATGCCTGACCTGATTTTGCTGGATATCAATATGCCCAATATGAATGGGTTTGAGGTTTGTGAAAAGCTAAAGGCTGATGAGCGCACTAAGGATATTCCGGTGATTTTCATTAGTGCTAGGGATGAAGTTTTAGATAAGGTACAGGCTTTTTCGATTGGCGGCTGTGACTACATTACTAAACCCTTTCGGATTGCGGAGGTACTGGCACGGGTCGAAAATCAGCTTTTACTCTGTCGCTTACAGAAGCAACTGCAACAACAGAACCGCTTGCTCAAAATTGAAATTGAACATCGGATTGCGGTGGAGCGGGCGTTGCAACAAACTAATGCTGAGTTACAGCGGTTGGCTAATTTAGACGGTCTGACTCAGTTAGCTAATCGAAGGCGGTTCGACGAATATCTCCATCAGGAGTGGCAGCGGTTGGCACGGGAGCAACGCCCCCTATCGATCATTATGTCTGATATCGATTTTTTTAAGAATTACAACGACTATTACGGACATTTTGCTGGAGATGACTGTTTGCGGCGGGTTGGTGCAGTTTTACAGCGTTCGGTGCGTCGTCCAGCGGATTTAGTAGCCCGTTATGGTGGAGAAGAATTTGTAGTGGTATTGTCGGGGACAGATGCAGAAGGGGCGTTTTATGTAGCGGAAACCATTCGTAATGGTGTGCTAGACGAAAAAATTCCCCATGAGGAATCTAAGGTAAACCAATATGTCACGTTGAGTATGGGTATATCTAGTTTGATTCCCAAGGTGGATGCGGCTCCTTCGGTGTTGATTACGGCGGCGGATTATGCTTTGTATCGGGCTAAGGAACTGGGGCGGAATCAAAGTTATCGCATTGGTTAAACATTGGCTAAAGGTCTGGGGTTGTGAGGGTATTTATTTTGAGGGTATTTTGAGGATATTTAAAATCTATGCAGCAAATCGTGCTGTGAATGTGGTTTTGGTCAGGGATACAAACGATTTTAGAGAAATTCATCATAACAGCCAAATCCCATCGGTCGGTAGAATTAGTGGCTGATTTGAGGGTAGGCTTGGGTAGCTTCGTCCGGTGGGTCCTCACCCTAATTACATATTATTTGAGCTAGAATAATTCCAGTTTGCCTGAACATATATCACCGATTTTCATAGTTAAATTAATAAAGTTTTTAATTTGTTAAGAATTCAACGTAAATTAAAAAAAATTGATATTAATATGACAGGTGGATAAGCGCATGTGCTGTGTTATCCGTTCCAGTAGTTAGCTAAATAAGTCATTTCACTCACTTGACGTAACAAATAGAAGCTTCGTCTTCTTATGAAGTTTGCCCAGAATATTAGTACCCAATATTGTTAGGATTATTAGCAAATATTGGCTGAGTAGGTTATTGAATAGAAAGCTATTATTTGAGGCATAGTGTTAGGTCATCGCTTTTGTTATGGGTTTTTCATTGTAAATTTTTATCGTAATTTTGCAACGAATAAACTAAACCTAAGAACTTTACTGATAATTGCTAATAATTATTAATATCAACTACAATCAGACTAGGGGCAAACGTCTAGTTTCACCATAAACTAGTTTAGAAATTCAATGCAAGAACGACAGAGTTAGCCTAGCCAAGTTTATCCCATTGAGCCACTTCGATATGCAAAGGTTAGATGCACAAATAACTGATATTGCCCCCGTTGGGTTGTTTTATACCGACCTGCGCGGACGCTATTTGTATGTCAATTCTTTTTGGGTCAAAATGACGAGTATTCCGTTGGAAAATGCGCGGGATTATGGGTGGGCTAAGGCAATCCATCCTGAAGATCGGGATTTCGTGGAAACAGTGTGGTATGACTGCGCCCGTAGATTAATTCCTTTTGAAATTGAATATCGTCTTTGCCCTGTCCAAGAATTCAAAACATCATTTTATAAGAGTCAAGTTGACACTGAGGTGATTTGGGTTCATGCCCATGCTGCCCCAGACCGTGATGAATATGGGCGTGTTGTGGGGTATGTGGGGGTGATCACGGATATTACATCCCGCAAAGAGAGCGAGGCGGCTTTGGCGGCTAGTTATCAGTTTGGGCAGCGGTTAGCAGATGCCTCACCGGATATTTTGTATATTTATGATTTAGTAACCCAGGGATTTGCTTATATTAATCAGCAAATCGAACATGTTTTAGGTTATCCAGCAGATTACTTTATCAAACGCCCCTTAGTTAGCATATATCAGCCCATTGTTTACCATGCAGATGTATTTCTATTACAAGAGCATATCCATGCTTTGAATACCCTAGCTGATGGACAGATTTTAACTACAGAGTATCGAGTTTACGATGGTAGAGGGAAAATTAAATGGTTACGTAGCCGAGGCATGGTGTTTGAGCGGGATGATCAGGGGCGGGTGCGCCAAGCCATTGGTACTCTACAGGATGTGACGGAGTATAAACAGTTGACTGCACAACTGGAACGCAAAATTGACCAAGAGCGGATTTTTCACGGCATTGTGGAGCGGATTCGCGAATCTCTGGATATTGAAACGGTATTGTTCGCTAGTGTGCGGGGGATTAGCGAATTTTTGGACTTGGATCGGGTGTTGCTATATCAACTATTTCCTGATGGTGGCGGGGTGGTAATTGCCGAAACTGTCAAACCAGGGTTTAAGCAACTTTTGGGAATGAATTTCGATAGTGAAGCTATGCCCAAAAGCTGTCATGGGAAGTATTTGAGTGGTCATGCTTATGTGGTGAAACACATTGATGATGCCCATTTACCCCCCTGCATGAGGAATTTTTTGAGCGGATTTCAGGTGCGGTCTAAATTATCTGTGCCTATTATGGATCGGCAGGAAAATCGGCTCTGGGGGATCCTGATTGTGCATCAATGTGTGAGTAAACGTCATTGGCAAGATGCCGAAATTCATTTCCTACAACAACTAGCGGGACAATTGAGTTTAGCGATTCAGCGGTCAGGACTATATCATCAATTACAGAAGCAACTAGCGGAACAAGCTCAGACAGAACTTCGCTTACAGGAGTTGAATGAGTTGTTACTGATTGCTAATGCGGATTTATCCAGGGCGACGCGGCTTAAGGATGAGTTTTTGGCTAACATGAGCCATGAGCTACGCACGCCTTTAAATGCGATTTTGGGCATGTCTGAAGGATTACTAGATGAAGTATATGGGGAACTGAATGACAATCAAAAAGAACTGATTAGCATTGTGGAAAAGAGTGGCAATCATCTGCTGGATCTGATTAACGATATTTTAGATTTAGCCAAAATTGAATCGGGTAAATTGGAACTACATATTACCAATGCCGCTGTGAGTACAATTTGTAATACCAGTGTGGCGTTTGTGAAGCAGTTAGCCCAACGCAAACGCATCAGTCTGTCTGTGGAAATTGAGCCGAATTTAAGTTTAATTACCGTGGATGAACGGCGGATTCAACAGGCTTTAATCAATTTGCTGAGTAATGCGGTCAAATTTACGCCGGAAAGTGGCTCGGTTAAACTTCGGGTATTTTCGATCAGACGAGTTGAACCACTGTTATATGTGGATCAAGAATGCATAGTTTTTGAAGTAGAAGATAATGGAATTGGTATTGCGCCAGAAGATCATGGGCGACTGTTCCAATCATTTGTACAAATTGATAGTAGTTTATCACGCCATCATGCAGGTACTGGTTTAGGTTTGGCGTTGGTGCGTCGTATTGTGGAAATGCATAATGGAACGGTGGATTTAACTAGTGCTTTGGGGCAAGGCAGTTGTTTTACGATGACTTTGCCAATGCAACCAGTCTCTGGCAATGGTGGTAATGCTAACAACTTGATTTACAGTAAGGTGCTCATTATTACAGAAGAGCATAATAACGAAGATGATCATCTGACTCGCATTCTGATGGACTTAGGAATCCGCTGTGTAGTGTGTTCCTTACAGGAAGATATTTATTTATCGGCATTGCGTGGCAGTCCGGAACTGATTTTAATGGAAGTCACTAGTGCGCCGACGGTGGCATGGCGGGTGATGGACCGATTACGCCAATTCCCCCAAACTAAAGATATTCCGGTGGCAGTGGTAGGGAATTTGACTCATCCTAGTTTAGCCTATGAGCATGGAGCAACGCTCTATTTTCCTAAGCCTTTATCGAGGGAAACTCTGTTATATGCTTTCCAGCGGATTCAATCTAATCAAACTCACCATGCAAATCAACTGATGAAGGAAGAGAAGTTTATTACAGAGAATGATTTAGAGGTTTTAACTAAATCTAACGGACAAGACCCTAATCAAAAAACAAATCAAAACAGTTCTAAATCTTATAACCTTCCACCGCAGCCTGTCTCTAACTATAGTAATACTAATAGTAATACTAATGGATCAACTAATAATTCTGGAATGGGTAATTCTGGGATGATTACTTCTAGAACCAACACCTCTGGAGCTAATACTTCTGGAGTCAATACTTGCGAGGAATCACCGCAGGCTATCACTCAAATTGTAGAGGATATTCTCAATAAGAGTTCCTATTTACTCCCCAGTAATTTAGGACAAATTGAGTCTCATTCAATCACACCAACACAAGCTGAACTGATCTTCCCTACAATCAACCATGAGCCTGATCATGAAAATGATAGTCAGGCATCTGATCATAATCAGAGTGATGCACCGCCACCGCAACAGCCATTACTTTTAATTGCTGAAGATAGTCAAGACAACGTTGACACACTGGTTCCTTATTTGGTTGCCAAGGGTTTCAAGGTGATTGTCAGTCAAAATGGTAAAGACTGTTTAGTGGAAGCACAACGGAGGCAGCCTAGTTTGATTTTAATGGACATCCAAATGCCGCAAATGGATGGTTTTACAGCCATTAAACATCTCAGGGCTAATCCTATGACGGAAAAGATTCCGATTATTGCGATAACTGCCCTAGCAATGCAGGGGGATCGGGAGCGTTGTTTGGCGGTGGGAGCCAGTGACTATATTGCAAAACCGATTCGCCTTAAGCATTTGATTGAAATGTTGCATCAATACCTACCCCAATCATAAATGTTATCCATGAATCAGATTCATGAATTATATTCGTAAATACGGTTTGTAAATACGGTTGGTAAATGGGATTCGTATAGCTGTTTTGAGTCTGTAACCTGAGCCGTGAAATCATTTAGGAAAAGCTAAACTTATGACCAGTTCGCCATCGGCAGAGGTTAATCCTAGTAATGTTAATCCAGATATTAATACAACAAAGCCCCGTATCGAATGGTTAGACTATGGAAAGGGGATCGGGATATTTTTAGTAGTTTTGGGACACACGATCCGAGGGTTATATGATTCAGCTAATTTAGCCACCCCAGAACAATTTGCAGGGATTAATAGCTGGATTTATAGCTTTCATATGCCCTTATTTTTCTTTCTATCAGGTGTTTTTAGTTATTCTGCCCAGCGCAAAAGTATTAAATCATTTTTTAGCGATAAATTTAGAAATATTATTTATCCCTATTTAGTTTGGAGTGTGATTATTGGTCTGCTGAGAACTTTATCAGGAAGTAACAAGGAAACTTTAATCAGTTTTGTTAGTAACCTTTGGCGACTCAGTTATTATCCCAATGACATATTTTGGTTTCTCTATGCCTTGTTTTTAGTAGCTACAGTTCATTTTTTCTGTCGCAGAGCATTACAGAAAATTAGATTTTCCCTAGTATTCATTACTGGATTAGGGGTAATCATCCATGGTTTTTACTTTTTCTATCAGCCACCTTTATCTGGTAATCCTATCGAAAAGCTATTAATCTATTTTGTCTATTTTGCAGTGGGCGCGTCACTCAGCAATTTTATTTTAAATGACTCATTCCATGACCTATGCAACGACCTATTAAATAATCTAAAACCCTCTAAGATAAAAGCTCCTAAAATAAAATCTCCTCAAATAGTTTTATTATCAGGAGCTATTGCTGCATTTAGCGTCATATCACTGGCGACTTATTTTAATATTTTGATTACCAAAGAGCCTAATATAATATTGGGCTTAGTTGGTATTATGGGGTGTTTATTTCTAGCTAAATTCTTAGCGGGAATAGCCCATGATTTACCAAGATTTAAATTCCTAAAAACGTCTCTTAAAGAATGGGGTTACTGTAGTTTACAAATTTATGTGATGCATACAGCAGTGATTGCCATAGTGCGGACAATTTTACAAAAAGGTTTACGCATTAATGATTTAGCTGTACATATTTTCCTAGAAACTATGTTAGGAATCTATTTGCCATTACTGTTGACAGTATTTACCCATAAGATTAAATTTCCTTATTTATTTTATATTCCTAAGTCTAGTGGTAATCAACCAAATCAATCTAATTAGTTCAATATTATTGAATTTGATTTGAGTCAGTTTAGCTAGGTGTTTCCTTATTTTTTGACTGGGAAAATATGCGATAAGTACCACTGTCATCATCACTAGGTTTTGGTATATTTCGGCTATTAGAGTTAGTGTTAATGGTCTCTGTGACTTCCTGATTGACACGTACCAAATTATAATCAGTATCTGCATCAAAAATCGCTAAGCCAACACTGAGAATATCGACAAATTGCACAAAATTAGTAGAAGCTTCGGGAGGATATTGACTATAGTAATTAATTAAATGAGCAATGGTAATTTCTAAGTGTTGGCGACTAATTGGACACACTAAAACAATGCGTAATAGCCAACCTACCAATGATAGAGCATAGCCATGATTTAATAATGCTACCAACAATGGTGAAGGCTGATGATGTTGATGCACTAGAATATTCTGAATCATTTTCTTAGTTAAAGTATGTAATGCCCCAGCACTCATTAACTGATGGTCACGCTCAACTTGAAACTGATTAATTCTCTCTACAAAATAAATATCTAATAATAGATTGATGTTTTCCTCATGGGATTTAACCGTTGATGAATATTCTCTTTGGAGATGATTTAGCATCAAATAATCAATCAATACTTGTTTGCTATCACCAATAGTTATGGTGGCTAAAATATGCCGGATCTGCCGCGCTGCAAATTTTAAATTAGCGCCCTGTTGACGGGTTAACATCACCTTGAGTAATTGTAAAATATGCTCACCCAAACCTGTGGGATTTTTGATGGCACGCCCTTGTTGTTCCCTCTGACTGTAGTTTGTACCGTGATTTAAAGTATTAGGAGCAGACAGATGAGCCGTATACATTGCCAAATCAAATTTAAATTGTTTTCTGATGCGATGGGCGATAATTTGGGCTAACTGTTTTTGTTCTTGGTGAGTGTTTTCCTCTAGGGCATGGGCAGTCAATAAATAGCCGCGAAATCTTTCCGCCATCATTGGATGCGGTTCGACTGTAGTTATTGAATTACCGGTTAACATCAACAGATTGGCAAATTCTTTAGTTTTAATAAAATGTCTGAGCCACTGGTGCAGTGTATTTAATTTGGTAATACGGCTATTTTGAGGTAAATCCAGTAATTTAAATGTGCTAACTAACGATTGAACTGCGTTAAATTGACTAGCTAAAATCCAGTTATTTACTAAGATGTAACAACAGCGTAATAAAGTATAATGAAATTCTGTTTCATTACCAAAAAATAGTAACGCTCCTAAGGCATGATAAACTTCAATCTCTCTGATTTCGCGATAGTAAATAAACAGTTGCTTAAATTCATGCAACATTAAATCTGGCTTTTGTTTATTGACGCTATCTAAGAAAAACTGATAAGTAATTTGCTGTAATTCTTCAATGCTTTTGGATGACAAATTAAAGTAAGTAGAATCATGAGAGTTATTATTCATAGTCACTGCCCCACTAAGCCCGCTAAGATCATGTCGGACTAAATCTAAACTAGATTCGGTAATTAGGACTTCATCAGACATAACAATATTTGCCTATGATGTAAATTGATGCAAAGTAATTCGCATTTCACTCATTTGATTACCTGATTTTTTTGATTACCTAACTTGATCAGCTAAGTTGGATTAGCTAATTGGATCAGCTAAGTTGATGATATGAGTTAATCGGTGAGTTAATCAACGATGGCAGAGGGACTTTTAGATAGTAACTATCCATAATAAGGGGCAAGGGTCTGATCCAGCAGATGATTGTTTTGGGAGCAGGTTACCACCGATTTTTCTTGACGTTTCTTAGAGGTATTTGTGCCTGATTTACAGGGGTAAAATTATTAAATAATGATTAGATTTTGGCTCGAAATATCCCTGGATCTGAGTGGACTGCCTCACTAAAACTAACTTGTTTAATTATCGCGCAATTACGGACTTAATCCCCAATTCAATAACAGTAATTCATGATTAGTCATGATCATCTGGCTTGATTTGAAGGGCAGGTGAGGCGTTTATGACCTTGTGGGTCTATTTGTGAGGTTTAGTGTTTAATTAACTCAATTGATTTCTTTGATATGGGTTAACCTCAACCAAAACCACAGATAGCCGTCAGAAAATATATGCAACTAAATATGCAACTAAGTATGCAACTAAAAATCTAGCATCGTTGGCGTGTGGGTAGGATCAACAGATCAACCCTAACCCAGTTAAACCGTACCTCATCCTGATCCGTGCCGTGCGCCTTAGCTGATGTTTCAGACCCTAGCAGGACGTTTTCAGCACCAAATTCCGGTAGAGTAAAGCCTGCTTTATTAACTTCCGTCTAATTACGCTTTAGTTACCCTAAAACTCTATTGTCCATAGTCTTGCTCAATTTAGGGCTTGCTTAATTCAGGACTTGCCTAATTCGGGACTCCATAAAGCCAAGTAGTACATAGCATTCAACAATAGCATTCAACATCCTCACAGCAGAACTGGTTAAACCATGCGAATTATTTTAATGACTGGTAAAGGTGGCGTGGGCAAAACCTCTGTCGCTGCCGCAACGGGACTACGCTGTGCCGAACTGGGTTATAAAACCTTAGTTCTCAGTACAGATCCAGCCCATTCCTTGGCGGATAGTTTTATGGTGGAACTAGGTCACGAGCCGAAGGAAGTACGTCCTAATTTGTGGGGGGCTGAACTAGATGCCCTCAAAGAATTGGAAGGCAACTGGGGTGCAGTGAAACGCTACATCAGCGAAGTATTACAGGCTCGTGGCTTAGAAGGGGTTCAAGCCGAAGAATTAGCCATTTTACCCGGCATGGATGAAATCTTTGGCTTAGTTCGAGTCAAACGTCATTATGATGAAAAGTTTTTTGATGTCTTAGTGATTGATTCCGCCCCAACGGGAACCGCTTTACGATTGCTATCTTTACCAGAAGTTGCCGGATGGTATATGCGGAAGTTCTATAAACCATTACAAGGCATGGCGCAGGTCCTCAGTCCTGTATTTGAACCAATTTTTAAGCGGGTTACGGGGTTCTCTTTGCCTAATAAAGAAGTCATGGACGCACCCTATGAGTTTTACGAAGAACTCGAAGATCTCGAAAAAGTTTTGACCGATAACACCACCACCACCGTGCGCCTCGTGACTAATCCTGAGAAGATGGTCATTAACGAGTCTTTGCGCGCCCACTCCTATCTGAGTTTGTACAATGTGGCGACGGACATGGTAATTGCGAATCGAGTGATTCCTGAAGAAGTGCAAGATCCTTTCTTCCAAGCGTGGAAAGCTTCCCAAAAGCAATATTGTGAACAAATTGATCGGGATTTTCATCCATTACCAATTAAAAAAGTCCCACTCTATGCTGAGGAAATGTGTGGATTTGAGGCGTTGGATCGGTTGAAACTCACCATGTTCCCTAATAACGAAGATCCCTCTCAAGTCTATTACAAAGAGAATACGATCCGTGTGGTGGAAGAGAACAGTCAATACCGTCTTGAACTCTATTTACCCGGCGTGCCCAAAGAGAAAATCGAGTTAACTAAGACTGGGGATGAGTTAAACATTCGCATTGGCAACCACCGCCGGAACTTGGTCTTACCTCAGGCTCTGTCTTTGTTGCAACCAGCAGGGGCAAAAATGGAAGACGACTATCTCAAGATTCGATTTGCTTAGGATTTGCTTAGGATTTGATTCCTGTTCATTTCCCTAACTAGCCTAACTAGATAGAGAATAGGAATCAAGAATTAATCAAGATAAATTCCTAAAAAATACAGGCAAGGAGCGTAGAAACCCTTGCCTGTATTTTTTTCGTATAAATTGTATAGTTGTTTTAAATGATTTGTAGAGAGGGCTTCGACTACGCTCAGCCGCCGGTGTGGGTTAGCTGAGCGTAGTCGAAGCTGTATTTTTATTTGAATCATCTATACTGTGATAGATGTACTGTGATAGAACCTAACTAAACCCCTAACAACTCAGCAATCAAACCGGAAAACACTGCCATGCCATCAGTGCCCCCTAAAATTGACTCAGCCGCTCGTTCAGGGTGAGGCATCATTCCCAAAACATTCCCTTCACGATTACAAATTCCCGCAATATTATTTAAAGCGCCATTGGGATTACTTTCCGGTGTGACTTGTCCCAAGGCATCGCAATATCGGAACACCACCTGCCCATGATCTTCTAAGGCTTTGAGGGTGTCAGCGTCGGCGTAATAGCAACCTTCACCATGAGCAATGGGCAAAGTAATAATCTGTTGAGGTTGATATTGTTTAGTCCAAGGCAAATCTTGGCGCTCTACCCGTAACGGCACGCGATCACAAATAAAATGTAAATCACGATTCCGCACCAGTGCCCCAGGTAATAATCCCGCCTCGGTTAAAATCTGAAATCCATTACACACCCCCAAAACGTACTTACCCTGATTGGCATGGTCAACCACGGCACGCATCACGGGGGCGAACCGCGAAATTGCACCACAGCGGAGGTAGTCACCATAACTAAAACCACCTGGTACCACAATTACATCACAATCGCTGATGTCAGTTTCCGTGTGCCAAACCAAGCGGGTCGGTTGTCCCAAAACTCCTGCTGTCACTGTTGCCATATCGCGATCACAGTTTGATCCTGGAAAAACCAAAATACCAAACTTGATGCCTAATTTATTTGCGGATTGTGCCGAGGCTTGCGGATCAGTGTGTGGGATAGCTTGGGGGACGGATTTCATGCCAACTCTTCGATCAGATAATGTAAATGTAATAGTAAGTTTAGATTGTAGATTTGAGCAGAGCGGAATAGTTCAAGACAACAAACTATTTACCGGAAGTTTTCACTCAAAGTCTTTACTCTGCTGCAACTAGATGAAGAGGAATTGTGCCAGGATGTCGCCACCTAGCGCTTACCGATAGTTACCGGAGCCATCACAGGTTGCACCTCATAGGCAGAATGTTCCAATAGTGAAACACCAGTCATTTCCGCCGGTTGTGGCAATTCCAAGATTTCTAGAATTGTTGGGGCAATATCCGCCAGCCGTCCACCTTGGCGCAACCTAGCATCGGCTCCATGCCCTTTAATCTTGCGCTTTTCCCCTTCCACCAAAATAAAAGGTACTTCATTACTGGTGTGGGCTGTCCAAGGATTTTTCTCACCGTCCCACATATATTCAGCATTACCATGATCAGCGGTAATCAGCAGTGTACCTCCAGCTTTGAGGGTGCAATCTAGGACTTGCCCCAAACATCGATCGACATGTTCAAGGGCAGAAACCGTAGCGTCAAAATTTCCCGTATGTCCCACCATATCAGGATTGGCATAGTTGACCACAATCAAGGAATAGATCCCTTTGTTAATTCCTTCTTTAACTACATTGGTCACTGCCATCGCTGACATTTCCGGTGCTTCGTCATAGGTAGCCACCGCTGGACTGCTAACCATGCGCCGATCTAAACCTGGTAGATCATCTTCTTTGCCACCATCGAAAAAGTATGTTACATGGGCATATTTTTCGGTTTCAGCGGTGCGCAGTTGATATAAACCCCGTTCCGAGATCACTTCACCCAAAAGATTTGTGAGATTTTGGGGTGGGAAAGCCACTAAAACCGGCAGCGTCGGATCATATTGAGTAAACGTGCCATAGGTCAGGTCAGGAATAAACTCTCGCGGGAAACCATTAAATTCTTTGAGGGCAATGGCTTGGGAAATTTGCCGCGACCGATCAGGACGGAAATTAAAACAAATAATGCCATCCCCAGATTGAATTGCTCCAGCAGCTAACCGATTGGGCAAGACAAACTCATCGGTAATGCCTTGGCTGTAGGAATCTTCTAAGAAAGCTACAGCGGAATTGGCGGTGGTAGTGATGGTGTCATTAGTGAGGACTTCATAGGCTTTTTGCACCCGATCCCAGCGACGATCCCGATCCATTACATAGTAACGCCCCATTATGGTAACGATTCGCCCCACGCCAATGCGTTGCATGTAGGCAGCCAATAATTTGACATAGCCCAGCCCCGAATTTTGCGGCGTGTCTCTGCCGTCAGTGATGAC
>JBIKNH010000166.1:0-10013 GCA_044358815.1 Pseudanabaenaceae cyanobacterium
CGTCTTGCTGCTTCTGCTTTGCTTCCTCCTCCTCTGACATACTCCACTACTCTTTCTCTTAAGTCCATACTGTATGTCATTTCTCTCTCCTACATTAACCTCTACTTCTTATTTGATTCTACTATAACCACCGCCAAATGCTGCCAATTTACCTCCTCATCAGCATTCTCAGGTAAATCCTTGGGATATACACCTGTCAAAGCCTGCAAGCAAACCATCCCCAAGGAATAAATATCACTGTTGGGGCGTGGCTTACCCCGTAACTGCTCTGAAGGCGTATAACCGTCAGTACCAATAGCTACAGAACCGCTTATCCCATTGATTCCATGCGCCATTGCTGTTTGGCTATTGATATATTTCACAGCACCAAAGTCAATCAAAACCAACTTCCCATCAGAATTGCGACGCATGATGTTAGAAGGCTTAATGTCTCGGTGAATTACACCCTGACCGTGAATGAAACTCAAAACCGGTAGCAGTTGCTGTAATAGGTCAACTACATAGGCTTCACTGGATTTCTTGCCATCAGTTAGCTCTTTAGTAAGGTCATGACCATCAACTAGATCTTGTACCATATAGAACTCATTATTTTCTTCAAAATGCGCGAGTAAACGTGGTACACGATCATGATTTCCCAATCTTTCAAGTGCATCTGCTTCTGACTGAAATAACCGTCTAGCAGTTTGCATCAGGTTGGGATCATTAGCCACAATTGGCTGTAATTGCTTCACAACACATCTGGGATGGTTAGGACGACGAATATCCTCTGCAATGAAGGTTTGAGCAAATCCGCCCAAGCCCAATACTTGCATAACCTTATAGCGCCCATCTAGTACTCTGCCAATCATTACAACCTCAAATGACAGTTGGAAACCTAAGTGAACAAACAAAAAATCGCGCGGTAACAGATAGTCTTACCTGTCATACAGAGGGCAAAACAGCCAAAAGAATCACAGCGAAAAGTCCAAATAAAAATCCTAAAACTGCCCACAGTTCAGGACTGCGCCTCTTTCCTGTCGCCATAGCATGACAAATAGCTCCGCAGATAACAGCAATAATGAGAACTATGCCAAGTTGAGTTGCACCCATACTATGCCAGATAGAAAATAGAGCTTTTGCCATGAGATTTCTTGAGGTTAAGAGAAGTTGTTTCGGAACCAAGGTTGTTCCAGAGATGTAACGAGGTTGTGATACTTACAATTTATAAAACAGAGGCAGCAGTCTTGATTTATGTAGCCTAAATGATAAGTCTTGAAAAAATAGCCCAATTTAGCTCATTTAAATAAAATAGAGCTAAATTGGGCTAAAAATGGATGCTATTTTAACTATCATTAATCGATCTCAAAGAAATAATTAAGAAAAGCCAGATATATAAATACTCGTGCATCTTTAAAATAAACCCCCACTAGTCTCACTAATAACCTACACAAAGCATCTGAAAACTAGCCCGATAAAACAAAATCACTACACCAAGCACCCCGCACAGTAACTACTAATAAATAATTCCGCCATGCCTTTAAAAGCGTCAACTCAAGGACTAGCAAAAATCAATGAAGCAAGACTGCAAAGACGATGGAAAAAACAAGATGTCCGCTGGTATCAATCTGCTGTTGTTTCCTTGAGTGTCCTGAAGCGCTTTCTAGAAGGTAAAGACATTGGTGATGACTCATTTATTAGGATTTGTCGCGCTATTGGCATTGAAAATTGGCAGGAAATTGCTGAAATTATTACTGAAAGTACTGAAGCAACTGAGTTTTCTAAGGTTAGTTCGCGTAAACATAAACGCTCAACTGCATCAAACAAATCAAAAACTACAGTCAATCGTTTAGATCGTACTGCCTTACTTTGCTTACCAAAACAACGATTACCACCGCAAACTAATGAATTTCTAGGACGTAAAAGTGACCTAGAAAAGTTATTACAATTCATGTCTTTGGATTACCGAGCGCCGATTATTACTGTCAGTGGTATGGGTGGCGTGGGCAAAACTGCCCTTGTCCTACAAGCAGCTTATTTGTGTTTAGAATATCGGTATCTCCGTGAAACTCGGGGTGATTTAAGGTCACTAAGTACACCAGGTTTAGAAGTTTTACCACCACAGTTTGAGGCAGTTATTTTTGTTTCTGCTAAAGAGAGTAATCTATTACCCACTGGAATTACGGCGAAAATTAAGCGTCAAGTTAGCTTATTAGACATTTTTCAAGCAATTGCTACAACCCTTAATGCTCCTGCCATTACCCAAACTATTGACCCTATTGAACAATTTCAGAAAGTAAAAGACACCTTAGCAGCGCAGACGACGCTTTTGATTATTGATAACCTGGAAACCATTGAAGATAAAGAAGAAATTATTAGCTTTCTCAGTGATTTACCAAATACAGCTAAAGCCATTATTACTAGTCGTGAGCAGCAGGTAATTTACGCATCACTACGTCTGGACGTTCTGGCAAAAATTGATAGTCTGCAATTAATTCGTCAACAGGCAACTGATAAAAATGTTAACCTCAATGATCAAGAAATATTACAGCTATATCATCGTTTTAGTGGTATTCCTGTCGCTCTAATTTATGCAGTTGGTCAACTTGCTAATGGAATTCCGCTAGAGAGTCTAATCGAAATCAATAGTTTACCGTTTCAAGATATTGGTAAATTCTGCTTTGAATCATTGGTACATAGTATTTCCCACAAACCCGCCTATCAATTGCTTCTAGCCGTCGCTATATTTCATCAAAATCCAAGACGTGAAGCATTGATTGCAGTTGCAGGATTAGAACTTAATGATGTAATTGCAAATGAAAGTTTGACGAAATTACAAAGGCTGTCTTTGATTTTTCAAGATGGAGAACGTTATGGCATACCTTCGCTGACCCGTGAATATGCTTTACAGGAGTTAGCAAAATATACCGATAAAGAAGTAGAAATGCGTGATCGTTGGATTAATTGGCATTTGGAGTTCTCGAAAAAATATGGCGGCAAAGATTGGGGAGACTGGCATTCACACTATGACTATCTCGAAGCAGAATGGGAAAATCTGGCTTCAGTGCTAGACTGGTGTGCTATTCGCGATCTCTATGCTGAGGGACGCGATATTGGAGTTAGCCTCGCTTATTATCTCTATTTGTATGGTCATTGGGATCGTGGGATGGCGATTTTAGGCTGGGTAGTAGAAGCAGGAGAGCGTCGCGAAGATTGGCTGACCGTCGTTCAGTTAAGGGCAATGAGTGGCTGGATTATGCTCATGATGGGACAACTTGACTATGCCGAACATCATTTGTCCTATGGCTGGCAACTCAGTAATGACTATGGCACAATGTTCACCCGCTGTGAAATTGCAGATAACCTAGCAATTCTGCATATTCGCAAAGAGAACTATACAACTGCGCGTCAATGGAGCGAAATCTGTGATCATCTCACACGAGAATTAGAAGATCCAGACCATACCCGCTTTCGGATCTATGGATTATGCACCAAAGCGGATCTTTCTTATCAAGAGCAGAATTACACAGAGGCGAAAGAACTTTACCAAAACGCTCTAGATTTAGCTTTAGAGATTCAGTGGCAGCGTTACACTAACTATACAAGGGGATGGTTAGCTGACATTGCCATTATTGAAGGTGATTTTGGCAAAGCAGAAAAGTTATTAATGACTGGTTTTATTGCAGCGGAACGGAATCATGATCGCCAGAGAATTACTTTTTTTCAGCGTTGTTATGCCCGCTTAGAATTTGCCCAAGGAAATATCGAAAAAGCTAAGGAATGGGCAATTAAGGCAAAACAAGGGTATCAGCAATTAGGCATGAAACTCGAATCTACTCAAATGCAAGAGTTTCTAGTAGCTTTATCGAATTAAGCTATTTAGTTCTTGCAAATCTTGAATTAGATCACAAGGCAATAACTTTTTTTTGACAGGAACTTGTAATTCACACAGTTGAGCCGCTTCAATGGCAAAGTCAATACAATTAATCCCGCCAATGATTGAGAACCACTGATTAGTATATTTTTCTTCTAGTAGGATTATTGCTTGCTGTAATATGTGATCAGGCATTTCAAAACAGATTGACTTTTTAATGTACACTGCGCGATTGGAGTGATCTACATAGCCCCAAAATACTGGAAATTTTGGAAATTTTGGTTTAAACCCGCACCAAATTTTTACTCCTTCATACTCAAATAAACAAGCGGCATGAGGAAAACCTATTTCACTAATAATTGTAAGCCTACCCATATTTTTGTTTGATAGCGCGGTTAAGGTATTTGGTACTTTGGGTACTAGTCCTGAGAAAAACGATTGATCCACATACCCTCTGAACTTTAGATTCGACCCTCCCAAATACTATAGAATTAGCAGCAGATATTCAAGTGGTCTGCCTGTGGCTATGACCACTGACATCAACAAGCACCTTATTTTGGATAATCTTAGTTGCGCCCGTACAACTGCAAGCCGAGTAACTCTCCCTCAACGAATCTCATCTATCTTTATTTTCTATACTGCCAGGTTATAATCTTAGGAACCTGTCACCTTTTCTTATTGCCAAAAACTTCTCCCCCCCTGATAACTTAGAGATTAAATCGATTAGAGTCATCTAAAATCGAATAGCGATCTTGCCTCAATTATGGTGATACCGATTATTGATTTTATGTCTCTTGACTAATCTCCACTAATTCAGTTTCGCTTATTAATTGAGGCTCTTAAATGATTAATGTTAGAAAAATCAGAAGAATCCTATTTGGTTTTGTCACTTCGTTGTGCATTTTGTTGTCTTGGTCTTTGATTAGCAATGCTCAAAATAACGCGAATCCAAAGAATAATCAGCCCCTTTTTAGTGATGCTCATTTTCATCTAACTAACTACATTCAAAAAGGAATTAAAGCTAGTAATTTCTTGAAAATGGTCGGTCAAAAGGTGGAAAGGGTGGCAATTTTTGGTATTCCTTTACAACAAAAATGGGACTATTTTGTCGATGGTAATCGTGCCCCAGATTATTATCTAATGTCTGACAGTGAATTATATTATTATTCCTTTGTTGATGCCATGATCGCCAGGGAATATATGAGGCTTAGCCCCGCTGAGCGACAGCATTTTGACCCGATGATTACTGGTTTTAATCCCACGGATATGTATGCCGCTGATCACATTACTCGAGTTTTAAAGATTTTCCCAGGAGTATTTTCAGGAATTGGTGAATTTACAATCCATAAAGAATTTGTTAGTGGTAAAGTTTCTGGACATACTGCTAGTTTGACAAATCAAGCTTTGGCTCGAATTCTAGATGTTGCCGGAGAAACAGGACTCGTCGTAATTCTCCATTGTGACATTGATACAGTACGCCCAGCGGTGGGACCGAGACCGGCATATTTAGATGAAATGGAACGGCTATTTCAAGCACATCAAAATGCAACAATTATCTGGGCACATACAGGTTTGGGGCGTATTGTAGCTCCTCGGGCAAATCATCTTAATTACTTAACAGAAATTCTAGAAAATCCGATTTATAACCATGTAATGTTTGATATTTCATGGGATGAAGTGGCGAAATATGTCGCTAAAAATCCGCAAAAATGGGCAGCATTAATCAATCAATATCCTGATCGATTCTTATTTGGCAGTGATGCAGTTGCTCCTAAAAATAACGCGGCTTATTTCAAAACCTACGAAGACTATCAACCATTATGGCAATTACTAGATGCAACTACTTCTCGTAAAGTGCGTTTAGATAATTATGCGCGAATTTTCGATGCGGCGAAAACCAAGGTTCGGGCGTGGGAAGCCAAGCAATTGAATGAAGCTGATCAATCAGGGATTCATGCACCACAACTTGATTCCCGTGAACTTAATTCCCGTGAACCAATGGGCATAAAAGCCACATAGAAAGCTACATGAAAAGTTATGTAAAATAACTAGAAATAGAACAATTGGAAATAGAGGACGGTGGATTATGACACAACTAATGCTCAAAGTTACGGGAATGCGTTGTAGTAGTTGTGCTGTCAGTTTAGAGAAGAAACTTCGGCGGCTAGATGGTATAAAGGAATGTAACGTCAGTTTTGGCACAGAAACCTTAACGGTGGAATATGACCCGACCCTTTTAGCCCCTGAGTTTGCCGTACCAAAGATTCAATCCATTACTGCAAGTTTAGGCTACGAAGCGCAGGGATTAGATTCTTTGCTGTCACCGATTCCTGAACAGGAAATAACTGCCAATGATCAGCCTGATGATCAAAATATTTCCCATTCAGAAACAGAAAATCAGGATACAGTCCCAGCCAATAAACCAGACTTTTCGCTTTCCTTAATTGTAGGAATAATTTTAAGTTCTCTTCTGTTAATTGGTTCCTTGCCGATGATGCTAAAACCTCTATGGCATGATTGGTCTTGGTTTCCGCAATGGCTTCACAGTCCACAAATTCAGTGGTTATTAGCGACTCCGGTACAATTTTGGTGTGGCTTGCCCTTTTATCGGGGGGCTTGGCTGGCATGGCGGAGCGGCATCGGTACTATGGATACTTTAATAGTTTTAGGAACCACTGCTGCCTATGCTTATTCCCTAATTCCCACATTTTTACCTCAGTTACTATCACAAATTAATCGTCATAGTCATGGTATGCCCGCTGACTATGTTTATTACGAAGCTGCTGCAATTACTATAGTGATGGTGAGCGTGGGCAGAGTATTGGAACGCCGTGCTCGTCGCCAAACCAGTCAAGCCTTAGCCCATCTATTGCACTTACAGCCTAGAATTGCCCATCGTCAAGAATTAGGGAATAATAATTCGGAGCAGATCTTCTCTGATATATCTATTACAGAAGTGCAATTAGATGATGTGTTATTAGTCCGACCTGGTGAGCAAATTCCCACCGATGGCACAGTTATTGAAGGACATTCCACTGTGGATGAGTCAATGGTGACCGGAGAGAGTTTACCAATCACAAAAGGAGATGGGGATTGGGTCATTGGTGGGACTCTCAATCAAACCGGAAGCTTAACCATGAAAGCGAAGCGCATCGGCAAAGATACCTTATTGGCGCAAATTATGGCATTAGTCCAAGCTGCCCAAGGTTCCAAAGCCCCAATTCAACGCTTAGCCGATCAGGTTACTAGCTATTTTGTGCCTTGGGTTTTGGCGATTGCCAGCGTGACATTTCTCGGTTGGTGGCTTGGTCAAGGGAACTTCCTTTTTGCTTTAAATAATGCTGTTTGTGTTTTGGTGATTTCCTGTCCTTGTGCGTTGGGTTTAGCGACTCCATTATCGATTATGGTGGGTACAGGATTAGGAGCAAAACAAGGAATCTTATTTAAGAATGCCGCTAGTTTAGAACATTTGCATCGAGTCAAAACGATGGTTTTTGATAAAACAGGTACTCTAACCCAAGGTAAACCCTTAGTGTGGCGTAGTTTGGGGCAACTTAGTTCTCTATCCCTTGCCCAAATAATAGCAGTTCGTTCTGAGCATCCCCTAGCCCAAGCGATTGCGCAAAATATTGCCCAAGATAATGAAGGCAGAGAAATTACGAGTAATCATATTCCCTTAGATAATCCTCTAAATCTCACTGTGAATGATGCTCCGATAGATTCTCAATCAGTCCAAGTGATCGAATTTCAGGCAGTGGTGGGACATGGCATCTATGGAAAAGTCGCCATTCAACAGAATTCTATCGCAGATAAAAATAAATTAGAATCGGTAGGGTCTCATGAGATTTATAAGCTCTATCTGGGGCAGGCTTCATGGCTTCTTGAATTGGGTGTTGATCCTGCTGATTTTGTTCCCTATCAACATCATACGGAATTATGGCAAACCCAAGGCAAAACCCTAGTCTGGGTTGGTCAGCGCAATTTAGTTCAGGAATTAGCACCGATAGAATTACCTGGCGCGTCTCCCAACCTTCCATCAGAAATTCCTGTGAATATAACAAGTTTGAAGGTCGTAGGAGTTTTTGCCCTCGCTGATGCGGTGAAGCCCAGTGCTGCCAATGTGGTAAAAGCTTTACAACATCAGGGTATTACTGTGGCAATGCTCAGCGGGGATCAGCCTGCCGTTGCCCAGATGATCGCTCAAGAAATCGGTATTCCCCATCAGGAAGTCATGGCGGGAATTTTACCCGAAGGTAAAGCATTGGCAATTAAATCCCGTAAAGCGGCGCTCCATTCACTACGCTCTAATTCCCAATCTCTGATTGCAATGGTAGGTGATGGCATTAATGACGCGCCAGCCTTAGCCGAAGCCGATGTCAGCATTGCAATGGGAACCGGAACTGATGCCGCTATTGCCGTCGCCGATGTCACTCTCTTATCAGGGGATTTACAGAATCTCCCTGTAGCATTACATCTCAGCCGTGCTACCATGTCAAATATTCGTCAAAATCTAGGGTTCGCTTTCGGTTATAACATCATTGGCATTGTGATTGCCACAGGGCTTTTATATCCTTGGTTTGGCTGGCTACTTAATCCCATAGTTGCCGGAACTGCGATGGCACTGAGTTCTATCTCTGTGGTGATGAATGCGTTACGGTTACGCCGTTTAAATTTACAATAATCATACAAGAAAAATAATTATATGAGAAATCGGATCGCAAATTATCAGAAAGTGATACTATTAGAATCTGATTGAACTCAATATTTGCAACTCTATTTGAGAAATTTCTATGGCTGATGTCACTGCCCCAGAACTAGCACCCCGTGCGGAATTTTTACTGGATTTAGCCCTTGATTCGGGGGCAGAAGCTGTGGAGGTTTATGTTTCTTCGTCGTTGTCGCATCCAGTCGCTTTTGAAGCAAATCGTCTCAAGCAATTGGAAACCATCGAATCTACTGGCATCGGATTACGACTGTGGCGCAATGGTAAGCCAGGACTGGTAACCGCCTATGGTGATTATGATCCTCAAGTTCTGATTGATCAAGCCCTGAGTTTAAGTGATCTTAATAATCCAGAAGTAATCTATCTACAAAAGGAGCAACAACAATCACAACGACTTCATGATTCTCATTCTGGTTCTTTAAATCCTAGTGATTTGAGTCGTTTTGTCGATGATGGAGCGCGAATCCGTGCCATGATCGAATGGGGAGAATCAGCCATCGATAAGATTCTTGAGCAATTCCCCGAAGCAATTTGTAGCGCTTCATGGGATTACACCTATGAAAAGATGCGTTTGATTAATTCCTATGGTTTAGATTGTAGTTATAGTGATACGAGCTTCAGTGGTTCCATTGGCGCGGAATGGATTCGTGGGGACGATTTTCTCTCTGTTTGGGAATCTGACGTGGCGCGGGATCAACTGCTGCCAGAGACAATGTTACAGCGACTGTTACGCTCCCTATATTGGGCAAAGGAGAATGTAGATTCTCCCCAAGGTCATCTTCCGGTTTTAATCACAAGTAAAGCTGCTGATTTGCTCTGGGGCGTGGTGGCTAATGCCATGAATGGGAAGCAAGTGCAACAAAAAACTACGCCTTGGTTGCATCAGTTAGGGCAATCAGTAATTGCAGATTGTTGGACACTGCGCCAAGATCCTGAACTGGGAATTTATGGCACACCTTTCGATGATGAAGGGACGATTACCCATGCTTTTGATTGGATTAATCAAGGAAAGTTACAGGGATTTTATGGCGATCTGCGCACTAGTCAAGAAAATCCACAATTGGGTATTCAATCTCAGGGTAACGGTTTTCGGGGTGACTTGGGTACATATCCTCAGCCTGGATTATTTAATTTAATTGTGGAAGCTACACCAACCAGTGAAGATTTGGAATCTCTAGCAGCAACAATGGAACACGGTATTATTGTTGACCAACTCATGGGCAATGGAGCCACAATTGCGGGAGATTTCGCGATGAATATTGAACTAGGTTATCGAGTGGAGCATGGTGAAATTGTCGGACGGATTAAAGACAGTATGCTCGCTGGTAATGCTTATCAAGCCCTGAATCAAGTGATTGGCATCGGTGGTGATCGGCAATGGCAGGGTTCTCTATATGTACCATCAGTAATTGTGGATGGTTTGACTGTGACCGCACGGGG
>JBIKNH010000167.1:0-9909 GCA_044358815.1 Pseudanabaenaceae cyanobacterium
GCTTTGGCTGACCCTAACTGGCAATTTCAACAAGAACAGTTAGCAGTCATTGAACGCCTCACCAGACGCTTAGGCAGACTGTTGGATGATTTACTTTTCTTGGCGCGTCATGATGACAATAGCCACACCAATACCCAAGCCCCCTGTGATTTAGCCGAGATTCTGCAACAGGTTTACGAAGAGCAAGCCCTAACCGCCAGTAGTAAACAAGTAAATCTAACATTTCTAAATCATTGTCCTAATCCGCGCCCCAATCAGTACTCTGATGATCCGGCTCTGTCCCGTGCCGAGGTATCTAATTCGGGTTTATTAGAGAATAGTCTCAAAGAAAACGCCATCAATTCCCCAGCGACGGTAATTGGAGATAGCGATCAACTAGTGCGCTTATTTACGAATCTGGTTAGTAATGCCATTAACTACAATCGTCCCGACGGACAAGTCACCATTGAACTGCAACCTCTCACCACTGATAAATTACAAGTGCAAATCAATGACACTGGCATTGGCATTCCTGAAACTGCATTGCCTTATATTTTTGAGCGGTTTTATCGATACCAACCCCGTCAAACCGTGATCAAAACTGCTACCAAAGGCTCAGGATTGGGACTGGCGATCGCCAAGGCAATTACTGACTCCCACCAAGGTATGATCACCGTTAACAGTCATGCCGACCAGGGCACTAGCTTCACGGTGACGTTACCAATGGCTAAATCAAGCCTAAAGATATATTAAAAAACTTTAATTTTTGTAAATAGATCTTTTAAAATAGTCAGTGGGTAGTTCTAAGAAAGGAGATCCCCACAAGCACCTTTGCCCTTGGTTAATGGGGTGAGGGTGTTTTTATTTAGGGAGATTTCAGTAAACTGTTTTACGAGCTGGATCATCTGGTTTAATAGTTTGACTTTACCATTTGACACAATTCCATCTAATTCACCTAAAACCATTCCATCTAAAATTATTCCATCTAAAACCATGAGTGACAAAATTGCTTGGACAGCGGAAGCTCAGACCAAACTAAAAGATATTCCCTTTTTTGTGCGTCCCTTTGCGCTCAAGAAAATCGAGAAATACGCTTTAGATAATAACTTTGAGGCAATTACATTGGAAGTTTACGAAGCCGCGAAGAAGCAGTTTAATAAGAAATACGATTAAATAGGTTTAAGAGCGTGTTTGAGAAGTTTTGATCCCCCTAAATCCCCCTTAGAAAGGGGGACTTTTTTAGTCTTTTCCCACCTTTTTAAGGGGGGCTAGGGGGGATCAACCATTATTTTTAGCGAATATGCAGACTTCCTAAACACCCTCTAAACCAGTATCAAACCTTGGGAGAAAGGTTACAGGATTTATTCCGTAATTACTTCCCCACGTCCATTACAAAAACTACAGGTTTCTTCCCGTTGTACCTCAGCGGAGCAATCTCTGATTTCGATGTAACCTTTGCCTTCACAGTGTTTACAGGGCAAAGGTTTACTTTCGTTCAGACCCTCCACAGTAGTTTGTTCAGTAGCTTGTTCGGAAACTAATTCAGTTTGATTTAAGTAATTACTCATATAATTCACATGGCTAGACTTCTGGTACATCACGGCGATAAACTTTCCCATTGGGTGCATTGAGCATCCGAGGTAATGTGCTTTGATCGATAACTTTCAGCGTATCCATATCGTAAGTCGTGTAAATGGTTTCCGCTGTATCTAATTTGATGTCTACCACAGTTAGGGTATGATTTGGCGGTAGATTTCCGGCAATCAGACGGCGCGGACCATCTCCTAATACCCCAGCGTGTAACAATTCCAGCTTGCCACGATGCCCAGGATAATAGGCGTGATGGTGACCGCTAATATAAGTATGAACCTTATGCTTCTCTAAGAAGTTCTGTAATTCATCGGCATCATCTAAGAAGTTCCCGTAATTATCGCGACCTTTAGCAATCCCATAAAGCGGTAAATGTCCAATCACCATGCGTAATTTGGCTTCCTTGGCAGCTTTACTACTAAATGCTTTGGCTGCCCAATCAAGTTGAGCCTTGGTAATAGTGGCAGTGGAAGCATCCCAAACTAAATAGAAAATCTCATTTTGGGCAAATGTATAATAGAACGGAAAATCACCGCGATCAATGAAGCTTAAGTTAGGATTATGACTGGCATCACGCCAATAAGCACGGGCAGCATCACGATCGGTTTGGAATGAGAATTTACCACTGCCACCTAATGCGCCGGAACCATCATGATTCCCAATCGTAAATCCAAATGGTAGCTTAGCTGTTCTGAGGGGACCACTGACATAGCGATCAAAGGCATCCCACATGGCATTAACTTCAGAACGACTGAGGGAAAGGCTTTGCGCCGCCACCATATCCCCACCGCACAGAACTAGATCTGGTTCCCAGTCAGGAATTAAACGGATCGCAGTTTTCACTGATTCGCGATAGTCTGTGGAACCATAGGCACTGTTGAGATCACTAATCACCACCAGACGCACATCGCCCCGCTGCGGTGCATAGAGTCCCTTCGGCGCAGGCTTAGAATTAGGATTAGTGTTTTGCTTGATGGGACTGGGTTTAGCGCCAGCGACTGTATTATTTGCTGTGGGATTATTTGTGGAAGGATTAGAACCTGTAGAGCTATTTGCCGAAGGATTACGGAATAGAAAACCTTGAGCGGCTCCGGCGATGCCACCACCAAGGGCAATACCACCAAAAATAAATAACTGTCTGCGAGAGAGTTTTGTCATGGGTTTTCCTTGTTTCCAATATTTGAATTCTATTTGTCTCTATTTAATTCTATTTAACTTTGATTTAACGTGCCATCCCTAGGGTTGTGATATACAGTACTGCTTCAGCTTCAGGAATACCCAATAGTTCATTCACCTGATCATCAAAGAAACCACCAATACCGCTCACGCCTAAACCTAAATTAATAGCAGCTAAATTCATTCTTTGCCCTAAATGTCCGGCATCCATGTGTAAATAGCGATAGGCTCGCTCACCATACTTCTGCACTGCAAGATTTAAATCAGCCGTATGGAACATCACCACTGCCGCATCTTTACCCAAATCTTGACCTAGACAGAGATAGTGTAATTCGCGCCGAAATTGTTTAAACCGAATTTGTCGCAATTCCTGAGCACGGGGTGCATAATAATAACAGCCTGATTCCAAACCATCCACCGCTGAAACTGCGACAAAAGTTTCAATCAAACTCAAGTCAAAAAAGTCAGGGTGATCGTCTAAGCCTTGCATTTCATAGTGATGGGGTTGATAGGTGAAATCCAATACCTGACACAATTCCTGCCAATCTAATGGCGCACCACTATATTCCCTTGTGGAACGCCGCCGTAAAATAGTTTTGCTTAAATCTATTAAATCTTCGCCCCATGAAAACGGATCAGTATTGGTTTTGACCTTGGTACAAAAAGGAAAGTTGTATTTATCCCAAGGGGGATTATTACCTGATGGCTCCTCATTGGTAGAATTGGCAGAGTTAACATCAGGAACGATTTCCCTTGACCATTGGGAACGGTATATATCAGCAAAACTAGCATTTATCTCAATGGCACTAGCTTGATGCAATGCGGGAATTAAATCCCCATCTTCCAAATTAGGAACTTTTGTTGCCACTGGGGAAGCTAATGCAGTGAACTGAGCATGGGTTGATGTGCCCAATGGTTCTGCTTTAGACAGCGGTAAAGCTTCAGGCTCCATACACAAGGGGGCATGATCTGCTAAATCCACTAGGGGTAAAATGCTAATCACACCCTCTAAAGCTTCATCCAAAAACAGTAATTCATTGACCAAGTGATCCACAAAACCACCAATTAGGGAAACCCGAAAACCCACAGCATTAGCCGCTAAAGATAAATTCCCTAGCAAGTGTCCCGTATCTAGAAAAATCCGACGATAGGCTCTAGCTTCATAGCGCCAAGCAGAACGATAGAAAATCGCACTGGTAACTACTGCTAACGAAGTCTTTTCTAAATCTTGATGATGGAAACAGGCTGTCTTTAATTTTGACCAAACTTCCTGATCTTCCCAAAAACTAACTAGGGTGTGATGTTGCACTTGATAACTATAGAGACCTGCCGGCAATAATGGCGAACCACCGGAAATCAAATACACTTCAGCGGGATATAACCCTCCAGCAGAAGGTGCTGCCCGTAAATACATGGGCGTACCGCTCCAGGTTTCCATCCGTGCCGTCAAACCATAGCTACACAAGAGAAACTCAGATAGCCGTTGCCATTGACGAAACAGTAAACCTTCTGTATCAACATTCTGTAATTCCTGCTGTCGTTTTGCAGTACCTTGGTTAACTTTTCCATTAATTAAGTTACTGTCCTGCAAATACGGTTTGAGGTCATAAGTGCGTCCAATTTTGTACTCTTTATAAGGGGAAGGTTGCTTACTCCAATCCAAACCCTGTCCCTTATTTGCTAATGTTTCTGGGGCATATTTGGTCCGTTGATGATATGCCATTGCCAAGGAAGAATTAAGTTTAGTCATATCAGTGTCATACATCCCCTACGAGTGAAAATCTTGTACTAAAAATCTTAAACCTGAGGCGCTCGGATCAAAACCATTTATAGTCAAATAAGATAATAATGGCACGTTATTTTAGGGTGCTTGTCAGACAAGATGTCTGACCTACAAGGCATTAATAAACGTGGGATGGATATCTTGTCCGTTTATCTGCTTAAAAGGCTGTCCCAAACTTGTTTAAAATGACTATAATTACCGTTTAATTGCAATTGCCAGATAAATTATCGAGTAAACCTGCAAATCAATAGCTAAATAAAACAATAGCCAAACAAAATAATAGCTAAATAAAACAAATGGGAAAACAACCCAGATAGCTCACTACTACCCTTGTTATTTTCCCATACTATTTGACTATGAAATACTGTTGTTAGCTATTGTTGCTAGGGTCAATCTAGCTGAACCACTGAGGACAGCCCCCAGGATTAGCTATTAGGCAACTTGATCACTTCCGTCATTCCAATTTGATCTAATAATTCCTTTTGGGCAATGGAAATACTAGGATTGTTCGGTTGAGTTTGACGAGCAAGATTTAAGGCACTGAGGGCATCATACCAATAACCGCTATCGGCAAAGATGCGGGCTTGTTCTAGGGTCGTGGGTTTTTCAGGAAAACCGTTACTGGTTGCCCCTGGCATTGGCACGAACTTGATCCAACTCTGGGCATAAACGTCATTGGACCGTCGGATCGGGTTGCAAACTAAACTAACTGACCAGCGATACTCTTTATCAGGTGACAGACCAGGCGCATCCTTGGGTAAATTCAACTCCATGATCCCACGCTTATCAGCCTTTAACTGTTTGACCAATATTGGCTTAGCCTTACCAGGTTCCACCAAAGCAAACTCTACTGGCACAGGGGAGGCATCGGAAACAAACCAAGAAAAACTAGGACTACTACTACTAGTAAGTCCAACGTGATCATTGGGAGCCAACAGGCTTAAAGTTACATTCAGAGACTGGGGACAACCACGGGAACCGGCACCCACTGTAGTACGGGGAGCACCACGATTAGGGGGACGGTAAGCAATAATCGATCTAGAAGAATTTCTTTGGGCAGCAACGGGAGCGGTCAGAAAGACCAATGGCAACATAGACGCAGAAACAGCCCCAGCTAAAATGATGTACAAAGATTTGTGGGTCATCATAGGTTTCATGGGGTGGTAATTATCCTATTGTACAACTAAGTTTAGTTTACCTGTAAGGTTGGTTTCAGTGATCCAGATCATCATCACTAAACTCTCTTCGTCACATTTTAGGATACTTTTTCGATACTCTGAGGATAAATCTTTTGGGGGCATTTAGGGGTGATTTTAGACACACTTCAGGGGAATTAAGCACTTCAAACCACAAAATAGTAGAAATATGTCATTTAACGTTCAATTAAGCCAGTTCACTCACCTAAGCTGAATCTGTTGGCATGTTATGGCTAGATGATTTGTCAACTGGCAAATAAATCTGCTAATGATTTTGCTATTAACTCTGTGCTCTAATCTCTGCTATCAAAGTTTGCGTCAAATTTGATAGGGATTTTGATAGGGATTTAGGGGGGCTGTAATGAAAGTATTAAGATATATGACAAGATTGCTGTGTCCCTGCGGGATGCATCAATGGATTTACATGGATTTAATTTGATGGGTGACTAATCCGCAATTTATAGACTGAGATCTATAGTTGTTTAAAATAATTTATCGAGTAGGCTGCGGCTTCGCTCCGCCCTCGGTGTAAGTTAGTTGAGCAGAGTCGAAGCTGTGTTTTTTATTTCAGTTGTCTATATAGACTACATCTGATAGATTCCATTGTAAAAACCTTTTGAAAGCTCTTCTAAAGCTCTTTTAAATCCCTTTTTGGCATAACTTTCTAAGAACTAGATTCATCGCAGTAGCTTGATATTATGACTCAAATTATGGTTCAAAATTATGTCTCAAAAAGTAAATCGTGTTCCTATACCTAGGGCAGTGAGAAAATATATCTTTGCACGGGATCAGTATCAATGCCGTGGTTGTACGGTGATCGACGTAACGGGCAAATCATTGGTGATTGATCATATAATTCCCTTGAGTAAAGGTGGCGTAAATGATTTAAGTAATTTACAAACCCTTTGTGATCAATGCAATCAAATTAAAAGCAATCGAATTGATTCACGTTTTACAAGACACTTTTCTGGTAATTCTTAATAGTCAATTTCTAGATTCAAATCATGACTAGTTATCATTTCCATAGTCAAAATTACAAATTGATGATGGACTGACGGGACAGGTTTTTGACTCTAAAGGATTACCAGTCACTGATAATTTTTGTAATTGAGTTAAATTTCTCAAACCACTAAGATCAGTAATTTGATTACCCCACAGATCTAAATGAGTCAGATTAACTAATTTACCTAAAGGCAGAATCTGACTAACCTGATTAAAACTCAGATCTAAAATTCGTAAGTTAATTAAATTACTCAGTCCTTGTAAGTCAGTAATTTCATTGTAACTCAAGTCTAAATTAGTTAAATTACTTAGCTTAGACAGGGGCAGAATATTAGTAATACGGTTATAACTCAAATCAGCTTGATTTAAATTAATTAAGGCAGCAAGGGGCGTGATATTACTAAATTTATTACAACAAAGATCTACCTTAGTTAAATGGGGCAAACTCATTAGAGGGGATAAATCACTAATTCCCGTATCGCTTAAATCAAGAAAAGTTGCATTGTTTAATTGCATAGCCGCTTCACTACAGTTATTAGTATTAGTTCTAGTTAAAATAACTGCAATAGTGGTTCTGGTGGCAGTCGGTAAACTATCTCTTCGATTACATAATTCTTGGAAACTTCTGGTTTTAGATGAAGCTTGATTTAACTGCTGTGGTAATGATGGTTGAGCAGAGACAGCATCAGGAGATAGCATTCCTCCTATGCCGGAAACTATTATCGAAATCAGCGCCCACAGAATCAGAAATGCCATGACTCAACCTAGTTACCGTGCTAGTTACCGTGACAACAAGCCTCAAATTGCCTTAGAATAGACTCTTTGCAGATAACGCCTCAGAAATGCTTTAGATCAGCGGTTTTAGTCCTGATTTATGCCAAGGCAGCCCCAGAATTAACCCAAATAAGCCACAATTCTATCAGTACTTTACTAGTCAAAACTAAATTAACATGACCTCTGCGCCCAACCCTAACGCCGAATCTTTGCCATCAAAAGAGCAGCCAAAAGACTTGGACTACAAAGACTTGGACTACAAAGACACTGTGAACCTACCGCAAACTGACTTTCCCATGCGGGCGAATGCGGTGGAGCGGGAACCAAATATTCAGCGGTTTTGGCAGGAGCATAGCATTTATGAGCAATTATCCCAAAATAATCCTGGGGAGATTTTTACGCTACATGATGGTCCTCCCTATGCTAACGGCACTTTACACATGGGGCACGCCTTAAACAAAGTCCTGAAGGATATTGTGAATCGTTATCAGTTGCTCCAAGGGCGTAAAGCGCGGGCAGTACTGGGCTGGGATTGTCACGGCTTACCCATTGAACTGAAGGTATTACAGACTCTTTCCACTGAAGAACGACGCAATTTAACCCCTTTGTCCTTACGTCGTCGTGCTAAAGAATTTGCTGAACAAACCATTGCGGCACAGGCGGCGGGTTTTAAGCGTTGGGGAGTATGGGCGGATTATGAGAACTCCTATTACACATTGAAGCCTGAATACGAAGCAGCCCAGATTGATGTCTTTGGGCGGATGGCTTTGCAGGGTTATATCTATCGCGGTTTGAAGCCCGTATACTGGTCCCCTAGTTCCCAAACTGCCCTAGCTGAAGCAGAACTGGAATATCCTGAAAATCATACCTCTCGGAGTATCTATGTGGCTTTTGCGGTCAAACAACTCAGCCCTGGACTACAACAGGTCATAGCATCAACCCAAGCCGCTGCCGATGAGTTATCTGCTTTGATTTGGACTACCACCCCTTGGACAATTCCTGGCAACCTTGGCATTAGTGCCAATCCTGATCTAAGTTATAGCGTGGTTACCATCGGTGATAGTTCCCATCACTATCTGATTGCAACGGAATTAGCTGAAAAACTCGCCGCTACCCTCGAACAGCCCGTGACCATTGTGGCAAATTTAACAGGTAAAGATCTAGAACACACTATATGCGAACATCCCCTATGCGAACGCCCCAGCCCCATTATGGTGGGGGATCATGTCACCGCTGAGTCTGGCACTGGCTTGGTCCATACCGCTCCTGGTCACGGTCAGGATGACTTTATCATCGGTCGGAAATATGGTTTAGGCATCTTGGTTCCTGTGGATGACAAGGGCATCTTTACCACCGAAGCAGGGGAAAAATTCGCTGGTTTGTCAGTGCTCAAAGAAGGCAATGAAGCAGTGATTACAGCCCTACAGGAATCTGGAGCTTTACTCAAAGAAGAAGCTTATAACCATAAATATCCCTATGATTGGCGCACCAAAAAGCCTGTGATTTTGCGAGCCACAGAGCAGTGGTTTGCTTCGGTGGATGGCTTCCGTGAAGCGGCTTTGAAAGCCATTAATACTGTGCAATGGATTCCGGCTACAGGACAGAACCGCATCACTTCAATGGTTCAGGAACGTTCTGACTGGTGTATTTCCCGTCAGCGCACTTGGGGTGTACCGATTCCAGTTTTCTATGATGTGGAAACCGGTGATGTGTTACTCAATGAGGAAACCATTAATCATGTGAAGGAAATCATTCGTCAACATGGTTCCGATGCTTGGTGGGAAATGGAAGTAATGGATTTGTTACCCCCTAGTTATCGTAATAATGGACGTACTTACCGCAAGGGTACAGACACAATGGATGTCTGGTTTGACTCTGGTTCCTCATGGGCGGGGGTTTTGGGTGGTGAATTGCACAATTCCCAACTTGTGCCCTATGCCATGAATTATCCGGCGGATTTATATTTGGAAGGTTCCGATCAACATCGTGGTTGGTTCCAATCTTCACTGCTGACTAGTACCGCCACCAACGGCTACGCTCCCTATAAAACCGTTTTAACTCATGGCTTTGTCCTTGATGAAAAAGGCATGAAGATGAGTAAATCCCTTGGGAATATTGTTGATCCAATGGTGATTATCAATGGTGGGAAAGACCAAAAGAAAGACCCTGCTTATGGTGCAGATGTACTGCGTCTATGGGCTGCCAGTGTGGACTACAGCGGTGATGTGCCCATTGGTAGAACGATTTTGGCACAGATGGCGGATGTATCACGGAAGATTCGGAATACAGCGCGGTTCCTATTGAGTAATTTGTATGACTTTCAACCTGAAAACCATACTGTTGCTTATGATGATTTGCCAGAGGTGGATCGGTATCTGTTGCAAAAGCTCTATCAAGTTTGTAATGATA
>JBIKNH010000017.1:0-31858 GCA_044358815.1 Pseudanabaenaceae cyanobacterium
CAATACCCATGCTGTCATCACAGAAAACCCGTCCGTAACCCGTCGGATCTGCCAACAAAGCCGTTAAAACCGTAGCTTTAGCCTGCCGTTGCCGATGCACATTCACTAATTGCTGAAGGGTTTCGGGGCGCATCAACGGAGAATCCCCAGTCAGCACCACCAACTCGCCGCTAAATCCTTGCAACGGCGGCATCAGTTGCTGAATCGCGTGACCAGTGCCGAGTTGCTCCACCTGTTCCACAAATTCAATGCGGGGATACGTCGCCAGAGCTTGTCGCACTTGTTCCCGACCATATCCGATAATCACCAGCCGACGGTCAGCATTAAGGCAGTCCGTAGCATCTAAAACCCTTTCAACTAAAGGTTTACCGCCGAGGAGTTGCAAAACTTTCGGTAATGTGGACTTCATGCGGGTGCCTTTACCGGCGGCGAGAACTGCGACTGCTAACATGGGCAAAACCTAATGGCAAGGGAAATATTTTCGACTGATTATCTTACCAAGATTTGGTGGCGTTAGGATTTTCGATCTGATGCCTCACCTGAAAATGTTTCAGTAGATTTTTAATCAAATAACTCCTAATAAACGTTGAAGAGCAAAGAAAATTTAGATTTCTTCTAAATGAGAATCTCAATTTTTTTGTTGATTTATTGCCATGAGACACTGGTATGTCAATTAGCTAAAAAATCAAGCAAGCTATAACAAGTATATAAATTTACAGCTTTCATCTATTCAGATTTTTAGTAATGAGTTTGTCTA
The DNA here is from genome assembly GCA_044358815.1 of Pseudanabaenaceae cyanobacterium. Lineage (GTDB taxonomy): Bacteria > Cyanobacteriota > Cyanobacteriia > Pseudanabaenales > Pseudanabaenaceae > JBAXSK01. The sequence goes on from JBIKNH010000017.1 coordinate 758, forward strand.
GCTTAAAATGCATTTTTAGAAGTTTCCATAGCGACTCTATCATCCCACATTTGCTATAAATTTGCTATAAATTTGCTATAAACTATCGCCACTGCTTGATTACTTTCTTTATCACTAAATTCTGTTAGATTTATTTGTTAGTCTATATTGATGACCTATATCGCCATGAAGCCTAACCATCAAATATTTACTATAGCAAAATCCCGTCTTGATATTGTTTCTAACTTTGACCGTAAACTTAATTTTGGCACTACTTATTTTATTGCTAAAATCCCAGGCTTTATATCCCTAATCTATTATTTCTAGACTGTTACTAAAAATAATCACTATCGCTTTACTTCAGGACGAGGCATCATATTTTTGACTGAATTTGATTAAACTTTGATTAAACATTGACTCATATATCTTGGCTTAATATATATCAAATTAATTGGTTTTGCTTGACAATATTTTCGCCTCTAAAAAATTTACTTTTTAAACTAATTACCTTTAAATAAATTACAATAAACCCAAATTACAAAAAGTTTTATCCATTTTATATTTGCAATTCTTAGAAAATACCAAGATATTAAGTCTAACGTTAGCGTTATTTGACGAAATAAATTTTTTGTGGCGATTAAATTAGTTACAAAAATAAAACTTAACGTAACTTCAAAACATAGAAGATCATTCCATGCTGAGTAGCCATTTACTGATAGACCTTGCAAAATTGACTTGATCATGGCAGACAAGGAAAGTGCCATAAGTTTATTACTTTGATATTTTATACTCTTGTCCTATCTGTTAATACCTCTAAAAAGTGACCAGTTAAATGGTTTTATATCTTAGACCATTCCTAAACTTCAAGTTGTATATCTAGATTAAGTTAATATTAGGTTTTATTTTGCCGTATGTAATTTCACAGACTGTTGAGGGGTCCGTATTACATTACACTTCTAGCAAATGGACTGTGGGTAACATTTAGCCATATCACCCAAAGCCGCAACAGTCCATACCACCTTGCTAAAGCATAAAGAAATTTATATGTTTAATATCTTTAATATCTTTAATAACTTTGTTATCACTCCCCTATGATACAATCGCTGTCGTGTTATTCTTGCCTTAAGACCAACTTAAATAAGTCGTAGAGTATAAATCAAATGGCAGTAGAAAAAGCTAGTGATATTTTTGGTGATATCACTGTTTATCCCGCGAAAGATGGTAAGCAGCGAGTCGAAATGTACATTCGGCTACAGGAAAAAGTTGAGGGGATGCAAATTGGAATCGGTATTGATGGCTCTGCATCAATGCGAAAAATGTTTGGTGATACCATCCCTAAATTTGCACGCCGCCCCGAAGACAATGTAATGCAAACGGTTGTACAGCGCTTGTGCAGTTACGCTTGCGAGTATAGCGGTGATGGTTCAGTTTCACCAATTTACTGGGCAACTGGAATCGGCGGCAAAGAAATTGAATCATTGGGAAAACTAGATGTAGAAGCAATTCAGGCTAAATCCTTTACCGGACCGAGTAAATGGGGGACTGGGACAGCTTTATTGCCGCCGCTCAATCATCTTTTAACTGAGTGCGCTGGGGCTTCTTGGCTAGTATTACTTTTTGTGACCGATGGGGTAATCAGCGATTTAGATGCGGTTGTGGCGCGATCTCTAGAAGTGGGACAAGAAGTATTAGATGGTAAACGCGGCAAGTGCAAATTTATTCTGGTGGGATGTGGTGAAGAAGTTAGTGAGGAGCAGATTGAGAAGTTAGACAATATGTTTGACGGTACACCTCTAGAAGGGCATATTGATCTTTGGGATGGTAAATTAGCATCGGAAATGGCTGACCTATCGGAGATTTGGGATGAAGTAGATTTTGGGGTACAAATCCCAGGGGCTGTCAAAATTATTGATGATCAAGGGCGTGAAGTTTTGTCACATCCTGATGGCTTTCCGCAGCGCATGGAATTCTCGGTTGTGGAAGGAACTAAATCGGTGAAGATTGAAATCATCGGACAGACGATTGAACAAGTTTTGCAATAGCTGATTTATCTCAATCTGTTGATTGAGTTTTTTTGTAAAAAAATTACCCCAGAAACAAAACTATGGCGGTCGAGAAAGCAAGTCCACTTTTCGGCGATGTAACGGTATATCCGAGTAAGGATGGTAAGCAACGAGTAGAGATTTATATTCGTTTGCAAAACAAGGTTGAGGGAATGCAAATTGGCATTGCCATTGATGCATCTTCTTCTATGCAGTCTATGTTTGCGGCTCAAACACCAAAGTTATTCCGTCGTGCTGGGGACAATGTAATGGAGCCGATTGTGCGTAGTCTGTGCAACTATGCTTGTGACTACAGTGGTGATGGCACAATTTTGCCGATTTATTGGGCTGTCGGTGCTGGCGGCAAAGAAATCGAGTCTTTAGGAAGGTTGGATTCAACTGCGGTTAAAACGATGCCTGTGGAAGGTCCGAGTAATGGTCGTTGGGGAACTGGCACTTTATTACTACCCGCTTTAGATTATTTTTTAACTGAGTTTGCAGATGCGCCTTGGCTTGTCTTGCTGTTGGTCACTGATGGGGTGATTGGGGATCTTGATGGTGTAATTGCTCGCTCCATGGGGATCGCCCCTGAAATCCTTGATGGCAAGCGAGGCAAATGTAAATTTGTCTTGGTCGGAGTTGGAGAAGAGGTGAGCGAAGACCAAATTGAGAAAATCGATAATATGTTTGATGGCACTGCTTTCGAGAATAAGATTGATCTATGGGATGGCAAGTTTGCTGCCACGATGTCTGAGTTACAAGAGATCTGGGATGAAGTTGACTTTGGGATCAAACTACCAGGCAACGCCCGCATTTTTGATGACAAAGGGAATGAAGTTGCATCTTATTTAGACGAAATACCTCAACGCATGAGTTTTTTTGTGCCTGAAGGTTCTGCTTCGGTAAGAGTGGAGATTGCAGGACTCTCCATTATTCAACCCCTCAGCTAGGTACAAGATGAATGCTTTAAATTCCACTAAAAGAGTCACCTTATCTAGTTCTGAGATTGATCCCGTTTTTGGTAAGGTTTTTTATCAAAATGTTGGCTCTGAAATCGAAGTAACCTTCACAATCTTGATGCCTCGGATTAGTGAAGGTTGGAAAACGGGTGTGGCTCTTGATGCAAGTAGTTCGATGCGAGCGGCTTATGGCAAATCATCAAAATCAACAGAAAACTTAGTCGAGATGGAAGCACGAAAGTTTCTCTATTACCTTGCTGATCGTCTAGATGCTGATGGTCAAACAACGACCATTTATTGGGCTTGTAGTGGTAGTAGACAACTTGAGGTACTAGGAAATATCCAAGTTTCACAATGTGACACGTTGACAATCGAGGGTCCATTAGAAGCCGATTTCGGATCTATGACCAATCTTTTACCAGCTTTGCGTTATTTTGTGGAAGGGTTTCCTGATGCAACTAATGGCATCTATCTATTTGTCACCGATGGCAAAATTGATGATTTTTGGGCGGTTAAAGAGTATTGCATTAATCTTGCTAAGCAGATTATGTCAGGAAAGCGTAATCCGCTTAAATGTGTGTTGATTGGCATCGGTGAAAAAGTGAACGCTCGTCAATTGCAAGATTTAGACAATCTTGATGCGGTGACGGGACTTGACCTATGGGATTACCATGTTGCAAAGGATATGCGTGAAACGACTGATATTTTTGCCGAACTAGTGGATGAATCAGTAATGGTGGCTTCTACCGCTGCTATTTATGACGATCAGAACACTATGATTAAGCAATTTACGGATGGTTTACCTGGACGGGTCAGTTTTTTGATGCGAGAGAGTTCTTCATTTTTTGAATTGGAAGTTGCGGGTCAAAGAATCCGTCAGTCTTTACTGAGCAGTGGATCTAGTAATGGAGAAACATGATCATGAGCTTAGAAGATATTATTCAGAGCATTAAGGTTTCGATTCTTAAAGTTCAGTCCAATGCTGGTAATGGTACTGGGTTTGTTGTTAGTAAGCAGGGGCATATCCTCACCTGTGCTCATGTGCTAGTAGGCGATCGCTTTCAAGTAATTACTGAACATGGCGATCGCCGATCTGTAGAAGTACTTGGCAAAGATGAAACCTGTGACTTGGCAATACTTTTCGCTGAATCTTTATCTGAGCCGCCTTTGACTTTTGCTGATCCTGCCACAATTGCGGAAGGTCAAACCGTTTATGCTTTGGGACATCCATTAGGACTAGACTTTACGCTTTCCCGTGGCATTATCAGCAATCGTCAACGGGTTCGCAGTGGTGTAAGTCTATTGCAAACCGATGTTTCCTTAAACCCAGGTAATAGTGGTGGACCACTGGTAAATGAACAGGGAGAAGTGATCGGCGTGGCTAACCAAATTCTAGAGGGTGGACAGGGTTTAGGGTTTGGAATTACCTTGCAACATATATTTGCATTCGCTGCCCAAATGCGTATCTCTGTAACCAGAGCGCAGAGGTTTAAATCCCTTTAGTTTGAGATTCAATTTCCAAAATTCAGTTAATTTATTGAGTGAGCGATTAAAAACATGACGTACGCAGTTGGCATTGATCTAGGCACGACAAATTCAGTTATCGCCATTTATCGCCGTGGGAGTGCGGAAACTTTACGCATTGATGGACGTTCGACAATGCCTTCGGTGGTCTCTTTTCGGGATGACACAAGTATTTTGGTGGGGCAACCTGCTAAATCAAGATTGCTGCTTGATCCTGAAAATACCGTGGCTTCGACTAAGCGATTTATGGGGGATCGCAGTAAAAGCTATAAACTGGCTGGCAATTCTCTAACGCCTGTCAATATTGCGAGTGTAATTCTCAAGCGCTTGGTGGAGAGTGCCAGAAAAGAACTTGGCAACGCCGAAATTTGGGATGCAGTAATTACAGTTCCTGCTTATTTTACATCTGATCAAAAGGAAGATACTAAACGGGCGGGTGAAGAAGCGGGTTTAAATGTATTGCGCCTTCTACCAGAGCCAACGGCGGCGGCGATCGCCTATGGCTTGGATAAGGAAAAGGATCAAACCTTGATGGTCTATGACTTGGGTGGAGGCACTTTTGACGTGTCAATTTTGAGGGTCACGGGTAATGAATTTAATGCCATAGCTGTTGGTGGTGATGGTAATTTGGGCGGTGATGATTTTGATTTGGCGATTGTGGATTGGGTGAACAAAGATTTCAAAGCCAAGACGGGAATTGATTTGTTGGCGGAAAAGGGGAAAGCAGCAATGTCAGCGCGGCAAAGGTTAAAAGAAGCAGCCGAAACAGCCAAGATTGAATTGTCTCAGAGCGATCGCGCCATGATTACAATTCCTGACTGTTTAGGACATCCAATTGATTTGGAAATTACACTGGCGCAATACAACAGTTTGATTGAGCCAATGTTGCTGCGAACTGTTGAGTGCATGAAATCAGTTTTGCGGGATGCCAAGTTATCGGGTGAAGATATTGATCGGGTGATTCTAGTTGGTGGTTCAACCAAAAATCGTGCTGTGCGAGAGATTGTTGCCCGTGAGATACGCGAACCTTACACATCGGAACGAGTGGATGAAGTGGTTGCCCACGGTGCGGCAATTATGGCTGCGAGTCTCTATGCGCCTGATTCTGTGGATATCGATGTATCAGATAAAACCAGTCATTCTGTAGGAATCATCATGATCAATGAATTAGACAAAGAAATTTTTCAGCCAGTTATTCCTCGTCAAACTACTTATCCTTGCGAGTTAGGAGTTTTAGGATTTACGGGTGTGCCTCGTCAGGAACAGGTAAGATTGCGGGTGCAGCGTGGTGAGAACATCAATAATCCCGATCGCAACACTAATTTAGGTGAACTAATGCTGCCTGTGTCTCCGCCACAAAATGATCAAGTTCCTGTTGGTGCAATTTTTGCCCTTGATGCTGATGGAATCATTCACTTTACAGCAGTTCAATTTCCGCTTAATAGTTCTGTTGCTCCCATCCTCAACCATGCTGGTGATCACGATGGTAGTTTGGATGTAGTGGCTGCTAAAGCATTGATTGCTAGTGGTGAAGCGAAGGAGCGATCAACAACAATTGATAGCGGTGTGACTAAGAAATAGTTGATTTGAAAGAGAAACTAAGAGATATAAACATGGGTTATTCAATCGGTATCGATCTCGGTACAACTAACTCTGTCGCTTGTGTCTGGCGGCGGGGCACTGTTGAAACAATTCCTATAGATGGACGTGCCACAATGCCTTCGGCTCTTTCGGTACGTCCTGATGGCGCGTTGCTGGTGGGACAGTCAGCCAAAAAGAGAGCCGAATTAGAACCAGAACAGTCCATCACTTCGGCAAAACGTTATATTGGTGATGGCAAAACCCAATGGCAGATCGGCAATAAAATCTATACGCCAGTAGATGCTGCTGCTGTTGTATTAAAACAACTCAAAACCGCTGCTGAAAAATATTTGGGAGAAGCTGTAACTGAAGCTGTAATTACAGTTCCTGCTTATTTTAATAACAATCAAAAACGCGATACCAAACTGGCAGGTGAAGCGGCAGGTTTTAAGGTTCTGCAATTACTGCCCGAACCAACGGCGGCGGCGATTAGCTATGGATTGGATCGCGGCAAGGATCAAACGCTTTTGGTGTATGACTTAGGCGGCGGTACTTTTGATGTATCGGTTTTATCGGTTAAGGGCAATCGCTTTCAGGCGATCGCCGTTGATGGTGATTTTAATCTGGGCGGTGATGACTTTGATTTGTTGCTAGTTGAGTATTTGATTAGCTTAATTAAGAAGCGATCACAATTTGATTTAGACGGCTTCCTCGATGCTTTGTTGGGGCGAAGTAAGGATAAAAAAATAGGAACACCCCATGAGATTTTGATTGCCAAACAACGTCTTAAAGAAGCGGCTGAGAAGGCAAAAATCGAGCTATCGGAAAGCGGTCGCACCCGTGTCACAATGCCTGAGATTTTAGGCATATCTTTAGACGAAGAAATCACGATTGATACCTATAACCGATTAATTACGCCTTTAGTCGATCGCACAATCACCAAAACTCGCGCTGTTCTCAAGTCAGCAAAACTCACTGCCGATGACATCGATCGCGTAATTCTGGTTGGTGGTTCGACCCGCAATAAGTTAGTCCGATCACGGATTGCTGAAGCGATTCGAGAACCATTTATTTCTGATCGGGTTGATGAGGTGGTGGCGCAGGGGGCAGCAATCGTGGCGGGTAGTTTATCTTCTCCTGAAGAGGATCTCACACCGATTGAATTTTCTAATGTCACACCGTTTAGTCTCGGTTTACGAGCCTCTAAGGGTAAAGACTTAGATATTTTTAAGGTGTTGATTCCCAAAAATACCGCAATTCCCGCCACGATCACGCAGGAGTTCACCACATTTCGGGCTAATCAGAAATCAGTTGATATTTCAATTTTTCAAGGTGAGCAGAAGAATTGCAGTGATAATACTTTTATCGGCGGCTTCCGTTTAGAAGGTATTCCACCCGCACCAGTCGGACAGCCGAAAATATCTGTGCAGTTCCAAATGGATAACTCTGATTTACTAGTTGTCACAGCGACCTGTAGTAATTTGCGGAGTCAGCAGACGCTAGATGTAAATTTGGTTAGTCGTGAAGATGAAGCACCGCAAGCAGCACCACAAGCTGACATTATCTTCCTGATTGATACTTCAGGCAGTATGAACAGTGAGTTAGAAGGCGTTAAGCGTTCTTGTTTAGACTTTGCAGAACGAGTGATTAGTTCAGGAGTTGACTGCCAGTTGGGGTTAGTCGATTTTGACTTAGCATTCGGTAGTGGCTATCAATGGGAAGTCTTTGGACCAATGGAACCTAAGAAGTTTCCTGCGTCAATTTCTGGGTTAAAGATAGGCAGACTTGGTGGTGCAGGCTGTTATGTCGGAGCTAATGACACTATTCCTGTGATGAATGCTTTTGTTAAGGCATTTCCGAGACGTGATCGCTTAAAAATTGGCATTCTAATTAGTGATGAAGTTGGTAATGATGCCAAGGCGATCGCGCAGATTATGAATATTCTCAAAGGTGGACAGGTTTGTTTATATGTTGTGGGTGTGGCAAATAGTTGTCACGAAAAACTGGCAACTGCAACAGGCGGTCAATTTTGGGATATTCATCAATCAAGAGGAAGTGTCAACTTTGGCAGTTTGCTAGACAGCATCGCTGTTGAAATCACTAATTTAGCTTTGACTAGCTAATCTTCTTTACGAACTAATTTTCAAATCTTCAATCAAAATTTTAACAAAGGAAACAAATCATCATGGCACTAATTGAAAAATACAGCACCTATATCTTCGGCATTGATTTAGGGACTTCTAACTCGGCGATCGCTGTCTACCATAAAGGACGCGCCGAAATTCTCAAGGTTGATGATGGGCGCTACACCTTGCCCTCAGTGGTTAGTGTCCTGGATGTTGAGACAACATTAGTTGGCAAACAAGCGCGATCGCGAATGTTAGTCGATCCCAATAATACCGTTGCTTCGATTAAACGGGAAATTGGTAAACTTGGTGAAGATGGCAAACCTTGGAGCAAAGAGTTTCCTAATCGTCCCGAAAGGTCGTATTCAGCGACTGATATATCGGCTTTCATTTTGACCAAACTGGTGATGGGCGCACAGCAATCCAGTATGGACATTTTGCAAGGTACGCCCCGTTATGCCGTGATTTGTATTCCTGCCAACTTCGATGACAATCAAAAAAATGCCACCATTGATGCTGCTAAACTAGCTGGTTTGGAAGTGGTCAGCCTGATCGAAGAACCTGTTGCCGCCGCGATCGCCTATGCCCTCGAAAAAGACCGCGATCAAACGATCTTGATTTATGATTTGGGCGGCGGCACATTTGATGTTTCGCTCCTGCGCGTAGACTCCACTGGTGAAGGACTTGCCAGTTTCAAGATCTTGGGTAAAGAAGGAGTTCAGAAATTAGGCGGCGATGATTTTGATTTAGAAATCATGAAAATTGCGGCGGCGAAATTTCAAGCCTCATCCGAGATTGACATATTCGATCTCAAAAAGGATCAGGGGGGCGGCGTTAATGCCAAAGTCTTAAGGGAAGCTCAACAAAAACTCAAGGACAAAGCCGAGGTTGCTAAGTGTGAATTGAGCCAATCTCAAAAAGCACTAATTGAAATTCCTAGCTTGCTCAAAGATGGCGAAGGAAAAGTTCACGATCTGGAAGTTGAGATCGATCGCAGTGAGTTTAACGAGGCAATTCGTCCTTTGTTATTACAATCTAAGGAAGCGGTGGAAAGTGCGATCGCTGCTGCCAAATTAACCATTGAGGACATTTCACGGATCATCTTAGTTGGTGGCTCTACGCGAGTTCCATTAGTGCGGGAGATGCTTACGGAAATGTTTGGCAAGGAACCTTATAGCGACATCGATCCTGATACTGTTGTTGCCGCAGGAGCCGCTAGTTTTGCCGCCACGCTCACTGTCCCTGACGATCCTGATGTCAAGCCTCAATTGGATAGTTCTTTAGTAATCGATAATCTGGTTACTCTCAATTTGGGCATTGAGGTAAGGGATCGCCGCTTCAATTTGATTATTGCCAAAGGACAAGAAATCCCTACGGATGCGCCGCTTTGTGTAAGCAAGGAATATTCCACCCAACGGGATAACCAAACGGAAATCCGTATTACCGTTTACCAGTCCAGTGACACTAAGGAATTTATTTATGAAGAAGGCGTAACTTGCATTGGTGAATTTTTAATTACCAAGATTCCGCCTAAGCCCAAAGGTGAAGAAAAGATCACCATTACCTTTGAGCTAGATCAACAGAATCTTCTCAAGGTCAAAGCTGAATCATCATCTGGTGTCGGTGGCGCTCTTGAAATCAAGCGATCGTAATTCAATCCTAAATTACTAAGAGGACTACACAACTATGAGTACAGATCCAAATCTATCAACAGATAATCAAGATTTGCCAACAGAACCGAACAACGTGATAACGGAAGCGGCTAATAATGCTGCCTCGGCATCTTATACCGAAGACAATTCTGATGATCTATCTAGAGCAGGACAAGATAACACGCCTGAAGAAATAGCAAGAGATTTACATCTCAGTGATTCTACAAGGAATGAAGAACCAGAAAATGAAGAGAAATTAGATAATTCTCATCATGCTTTAGATTATCAAGAAATCCTATCTCAAGATAATTTAATTTCTACCTCAAGAATCGACTTTACTGATCCACAGTTATTTAAGAAAGCCGTTGAAAAGTTTAAGGCTGAATCTGAACGTCTTTCCAAAAACAATGATCAACTAGAGATGAAGATGGATAAAATCCTTGAAGAGAATAATCAACTTCGTCAACATTTGACTGAGGTGGTTGAAGAAAACAATCGACTAAGTTCAGAAGTTGAATCACTAAATGAGCGTCTTGCCAAGCTTGAAGAATCGGCAAAATTTAAATTTGATGCATTAATTCAAGAAGCTCTCAAACAAGATGATGCCGTCTGGGATGAAGACAGCGAAGAATGTCAGAAGTATATAGAGCAAGCCAAATTATGGCATTCTAAAACTGATGCACTTTACACATCAGTTTCGACCGCTATTTCTGATTGTGTTAATCGCATTGACGAGTGTGGTGACTTGATGCAAGAGATCAATAAAGAAAATTTAACACTGTACAAGAGTTTGCTAGATCGACACAAAAGCCTTGAGCTAAGTAAACGGATGCTAGAGCGTTTGCGAGAGCCAATCGAACTACTCAAAAAATCTACTCTCCCATCAGAGCAGTTGTTGAGATTACAGCCACAGGACTTGGTGGATTTGTTGCGATCGCAAACTGAAGAAGCTGAAGCCAAAAAGATTCTTGCCAAAAAAGTCAAAGAAACAGGCGACACAAGATATAAATCTATTCGCGAGTGGCGAGATTTGGCAGAAAAATCACAAAAGCAATGGCTTAACTTCATTGAGAAAAAGCTGTTATTTGCCTTTGATGGGATCAGTGATGGCAAGCCCTATGCTGAGGATCTGGTGAGTGAGTTAATCAATAGCTACAAAATCGAAAGCTGTCAGCAAAAGCTATCCGCATGGCTGCAAACCTATGTTGATTTGGAAAATATCTTGCTTGAGGCGCTCAAAAATTTAGATATAACTCCAATGTCCGTAGAGATTGGTAAGCCTGTTGACTATAACCTCCATGAACCAATTGCCACAGAGCCTGATCCTAATCTGGATCATGAATCCGTCAAAGAAGTCACCAGAAACGGCTATGAATACAAATTACCAGATCAAGAGCAACCCTTAATTTTGCGGAGCGCTCAAGTTATTGTCGTCAAAAACAAGTAGAACATCAAGCAAGTTAGGAGATCTATAGGAGATTTTAAAATATGGCAGACAATGAACTCAATCCCGTTCTTGGCATTGACCTTGGCACAACCTTTAGCGCGATCGCCCGTTGGCACGAAAAACGTCGCGAACCCCGTCACTATCAACATAGTAAATCTGGCGATACCCTTCAATCCGTTGTTTATGGCGATCCTAAAACATCAGAAATTTTAGTTGGTCAACTTGCCTATAGAAAAGGATTTGTTAATCCTGAGAATGTCGCGATCGGCGTAAAGCGAATGATGGATGATGCATCGCAAGTCATCTCCATTGGCGGTAAAGATTTCTCCCCCATTGAGCTTTCTGCCAAGATTTTGCATGAGTTATATCAAGATGTTGCCAAGCAATTTGGTGACGGAACTAAGTTCAAAAGTCGTGGCACGATTGTCACAGTACCATACTATTTCAAAGCTCACCAATGCGAACACACCAGAAAAGCTGCCGCGATCGCTGATATTAACTGCATTGGCTTAATTCAAGAACCAATCGCTGCATCTCTTGCCTATGCGTGGCAATTAGTCCAAGATCGCCCCGACGAAGAAATCAAAGAGAATATTTTAGTATTCGATCTTGGTGGTGGAACCTTTGACTTAACCTTATTTTGCTTACATCAAACACCTGAAAAGTTGTTATTTGAAGTGTTAGCAACAGGTGGAGATGATCGCCTAGGTGGAATGGATTTCGATGAATGTTTATACAACTTAATTTTAAAAAAGGGAGGTGTAAGTCTGACAGGATTATCAGATACTGAACAAAAAAAGGCTAGACAGAAAGTAATGGAACAAGCAGTTGAAGCTAAAATTACGCTATCTTCTGCTGATGACACCTATGTTACTGTCACCGATGTAATTCCTGGCAAACACATTGACATTAAATTAACTCGTGCCGAATTTGAGGAATCGATCCAAACCTATATCAAAAAAATTGATAGTATCGTTCAAAAGCTTTGGGCAGTTTCCAACTTACGACAATCGGATATGAGTCGGGTAATTCTGGTCGGTGGCTCTAGCAAAATTCCTTGTATGCGATCGCTAGTTTGCGATTTGATCGGCGAAGAAAAAGTCTATGGCAATATCAATGCATCTCTTTGTGTTGCCGAAGGCGCAGCGATGTACGCAGCATATCTAGATGATCGGGAAATTTTTGGACGCGAGATCGAGGTCAAAACCCGTACCTGTCATGCCTTAGGCTTAGAAAAAGCTGGCGGTAAATTCTTTGAGTTGATTGCCGCTAATCAACCCACACCTTCAGAGCGCAGTCAGCTATTTACAAATGATGTCGATAACATGACATCGCTAGACATTAATGTTTATCAAGGTTCTGCACCCGATGTTAAAGATAACACGCTGATTGGTACGGTTAAGATTACTGATTTACCACCCGCTAAAGCTGAGTCATTAGATATTATGGTGATATTTAAGGTGGATACAGAGCAAAATGTCACTGTTACTGTCGAGATTGATGGTGCTAGATGGGCAGATTCTTTTGGCTATGCTTAGATTATTGCATGGGAGTATCGAGCAGAGCCTAAAAATTATTACTCTTTGGACTAATAATTAAATCAAAAGAATAAAGATGCAATAATTGCGATCTCACCAATAACAAAGGAGCAAAAACACATGACGATAACGATTACATCAAAAACAACCTTGTATGATCGTGACTTTTACCAATGGGTACAAGAAACGACAGAAAAGTTAAAGATGAAAGATTTTGACCATGTAGATTTAGAAAATCTAATCGAGGAGATTGAGAGTTTGGGAACATCTGAAAGGAGCGAAATATATAACCGTTTGGCTACCCTATTAGAGCATTTACTTAAGCGGATGTTTGTAGATATGCCTCAAGAGTTTAATGGCTGGGAGAATACAATTCGTGAACAAAGAAAACGACTGAAACGGGCGCTTAAATTTTCTCCTAGCCTCAAAAATTATTTCACTGAAGTATTTGATGAAGCTTTTGATGACGCTCTTGAAGAAATTCGTAAGGAAAAGCGATATAAGCTTGTTAAGTTTCCTGATAAATGGCAGTTCGGGCGTGATATTGACACGATGATCAATGTTGATTTTTGGGAGCAGTAACACACCACAGAGAGCCGCTCCTAAACGGCGTTGTTTGTACTGGTATTCACCTTTATCAGGGATATATTTACTATGAAAGACCAAATCAAAATCGGACAAGTAATCGCAGGGAAATATGAGCTAATTAAGGCTCTGAAAGAATCCCATCTATACCAATGGATTGGCGCAGTGAATTTAAAAACACAAAAAGCTCATACCCTTCAAGTTCTTGTAAATGACTATCAAAAAGGACAAATTAAAGAAGCCTTTGATTACTTTGACTCGCTTAAAAATATTCGCCGTGATGGAATTGTCCCCCCTGAGCAAGTTGTCTCAAACGGTCATTTACCCCTGGTAATCATCCATTCAGAATCCTTTGGTAGTGTTTTAGAGCTTTCCAAAGATTGTGACTTTGAATTAACCTTAAAATATTTGTCTGAAGCCTCCGAATTACTCCACATTCTCAATAACAAAAAACTAATTCATGGACAAATTAATCCCAAAAGTTTTATTCTCAAAGACAACAAAGTGTATCTAAGCGGATTTGGCTACGCGCCATTTCTCCTGCAAGGCAATGAAGACGCGATCAAAGATTGTGGTGATTTTTTACCACCCGAAATAACCGATACTCACTCAGCACAAAGATCTAAAGACACAATTGACACCTACGCCTTTGCCAAAACCGTCGCTTACTGGTTCCCAAATATTTGCACCTCGGCATGGTATCTCCAAGCAACCAACCCCGATCCCAATCAACGATTCAAACGTATGCGTAACCTCTTTGAAGAACTGAAAAAAGCTCTAATGGATGCCTTTTTGAATACAACTTCTAATACAACCGAAACTAATGATGATGCAACCTTAAGCAAAGTAACAGAAGCCGAGATTAAACTAGAACCTCAAACTAGCGGCGGCATTATTCCCAAGCATATTCTAGAAATCGAACTAGATCCACCAGAAGCAGGTAGAGTCGAAGGCGGCGGTAAATATGCCGAAGGACGACAAGTTAGTGTTAAAGCGATTGCCTTTCCTGATTGGGAATTTATCGGCTGGGATGGCGATATTGTGCAGTCTAATAACACCCTTGATCTAGTGATTGAGAAAAATTTAAAAATAATTGCTCGATACAAGAAAATCCCCATGTCCTATGGCTCGATTCAAATCGAGATCCGTCCCTCTGAAGCCCAAGAATTTGTTAGAGTTAGTGGTGCGGGTAGCCATTTACTTGGTACATCTGTAAACATTAATGCTTGGAGTAATGCCCCAGGAAAATGGCGGTTCACAAATTGGACTGGTGATGTTAATGGTTCTAGTAACTCTTTGACTATCTCCCTGACATCTGACATTAGGGTTGTGGCACAGTTCGCAATTGTATCAGAATCAGTCGCAGCTAAACCGTCACCCAAAAAGTTAGGTGCCGCCTTTGATCGCAATGAGGGAGAATCAAACTGTTCGGATACAAGTGGTTCGGATAAGAATGAATCTACCCCCACTAAAACTAATAATTTAGGTACTGCTTTTACTCCTAAACAAAGTCAAGAGAGTTCAACTCAGAAAAATGTTGAGCAAAATCGAACTCGTAAACCAACTATAGGCAAAGCTTTCAACGAATGAGATTAGTCACAATAATAGTGTTTTAAAAAAATCTTAAAGTATTGACACAGTAAGCATTTCACCTAGAATCTATTACATTACTTTAGCTATGTCTGTCCACTACTGGACTTCAAAAATTGCTAAAATAAGCACTGCGTACAATTCCATCACGATTTAAGCCTCAAATTTAACACCCATGCCCCATACAGCCCCTTACGGTTCCTGGTTATCCCCCATTACTTCCGAATTATTAGTCGCGGGCAGCCTCCGGTTAGGACAACTGGCTTTTGATGGCAGTCCCACCTATGGCGCACCTGCTCCCCTCTATTGGAACGAAGGTCGCCCCAGTGAAGGTGGACGGAATGTATTAGTCTGTCGTCAACCTGATGGAACCATTGCCGATGCCATTCCCCAAGGGTATAACGTGCGAACGAGAGTTCATGAATATGGTGGTGGTGATTTTCTCGTAGAACGGGGACGGATTTATTTTGCGAACTTCGCTGATCAACACTTTTATCGCTTCTTTCCAGAACGGGATCTGCCCAATGGTAACACTCCAGAGATTATTGCGAATCAGCCACAAAATCGTTACGCCGACCCAATTTTTGACCGTTTGCGAGGACGGATTATTTGCATTACGGAACAGCATTCCTCCGAAGGCGGCGAACCCCAAAACTTCCTTGTGAGTCTCAGCGCCATTAATCAAGACGCTGACAGTGTGGATATGCAAGTTCTCGTCCAAGGTGCCGATTTTTATAGCACACCGCGCCTCAGTCCCGATGGCACTAAATTAGCTTGGCTGCAATGGCATCATCCCAATATGCCTTGGGATGGTACGGAACTATGGCTAGGGGATTTAACGGAATCCACCACAGGTTTACTACAGATTGAGAATGCTCGATTAATTGCTGGTAGCGCAACGGAATCAATCTTTCAGCCGGAATGGTCTCCCGATGGAACCTTATATTTCATTAGTGATCGCAGTAATTGGTGGAATCTCTATCGCTACCATTTAACTGATGGTTCCATTACAGCCATCGCTCCTAAATCCGCAGAATTTGGCGTACCACAATGGGTCTTTGGCATGACCACCTATGGATTTACCGCCGATGGCACTTTAGTCTGCACCTACAGCGAGGCAGGTCGTTCCTATCTAGCCACCATTGCCCCAAATACCACAGAATTAACCGTTCTAGATTTACCATTCACCACCATCAGCGGCGTAAAATGTCATGGTTCCCAAGTGGCATTCCTCGGTGGCACCACCACCAGCCCCACAGCCATTGTGCTGCTAGACCTAGACCGCTATCCCCAATCGGAATCATGGCAAATTCTCCGCACTGCGTCCCAAATTGAAATTCCAGCGGGATTTATTTCCATTCCAAAACCAGTGACATTTCCCACTAGTGTTTTAGATAATTCTATTACTAACAATCCTAGTGATTCAGAAAATCATGCCCCCATTGCTCATGGACTCTTTTATCCTCCCTGTAACCCTGACTATACCGCTCCAACTGACGAAAAACCGCCCTTATTGATTAAATTACATGGCGGTCCCACCGCTGCCACGTCCGCCAGTTTGAGCCTTGGGGTGCAATATTGGACTAGTCGCGGCTTTGCCATTCTGGATTTGAACTATCGGGGCAGCACTGGCTACGGTCGGGCTTATCGCGATCAACTCAGAGAGAATTGGGGCATTGCTGATGTTGCCGACTGTGTTTATGGAGCGGAATTTCTCGCGGCTCAGGGATGGGTCGATCCTGAAAGACTCTGCATTTCTGGCGGCAGTGCTGGCGGTTACACTACCCTTTGCGCCTTGACGTTTTTTGATACATTCAAAGCCGGAGCCAGTTATTACGGCATCAGTGACCTCGAAGCCCTCGCCCACGACACCCACAAATTTGAATCCCGTTATCTCGATACCTTAGTGGGTCCCTATCCTGCCATGAAAGAGCGTTATATTGCTCGCTCACCGATTCACTTCCCTGAAAAACTGAACTGTGCCATTGCTTTCTTCCAAGGTTTAGAAGATAAAGTCGTCCCCCCCAATCAAGCAGAAATGATGGTGAATATATTGCGTCAAAAGGGTTTGCCTGTGGCGTATGTGCCTTTCCCTGGGGAACAACACGGCTTCCGTCAGGCTGCCAATATTCGCCGTGCCCTCGATGGTGAGTTTTACTTCTATGGGAAAGTGTTCGGATTTGAACCTGCTGAACCATTACCGCCTATCACCATCGATAACCTCTAATTCCTATGATTCTTGATTGTTCTTTGCTCTAGCAATCAATTCCTAGGAACTAACTACTCACCGAATCCGCCACCACACGGTTATTTTGAGCTTCCAGTCCAGCAAATCGGAGCACTTCTGCCCAAATGAATTGCAATTGATCCGTCAAAGCGTGGTCACTGCGAACTACTTCAAGCTGAACGTGGGGGCGGTTCTTGGCATAGGTAACACTCAAACAAGCCGGCACAACTTCATCATGCTCACCATGAATAATTAGAGTTGGTACAGGACGAGTTAAAACATTCTCATCATGTTGCAGTGCATCTACCAAAAATTCATAGGGAAGTTGCATTTCTTGCCGATAGCCATAGTGGTAAAACATCCGCTGTCCGCTAGAATGCCATAACGCCACCTGATCCGTTCCCAAATTGTCTAAGATTCTTTGCCCAAACCCAAAGGCAGGGGCTAATAGAACTAACTGATTGACTTCTGGAACCCTTGCTGCCAGTAATACCGCCAACAGTCCCCCTAAACTAGAACCAAGCACCACTACCTTTGCTTCAGGATTTTCTTGCCGTAATTCTGTAATCAAATTTGCCAGAAAATCTAACTGTTTAGATAGAGTGGTGCGGCTGAAGTCTCCTAAGTTCAGATCTGGTACATGGAGTTCATAGCCGATTTCAGCAAAATGTCTTTCCAAATACCAAGCCTTAGTAGAACTCGGTCCCGATGCAAACCCATGCAAATAAAGCAAAATATGAGAACTATTCGCCGACAATTCCATTGGCTCTACTCCATTAATCTTGACGTTTTTCTTGATTCCTTTATGAGTATAGTTGTTCCTTAACCTATCAGCAATGGAATGATTCTGTTTATTGACAAAAAATTCTCTTGATATTATCGATGCCATACCCTGATACCCCGTACCGCTAGAGATTAAGTCACAGGTTCTATTATTTCTATTATTCCCCATACTGCCACAAAAAGACTATCCGCCAATTAGCTAAAATCTGGTCTAAAAAAATTAACCTGAAAATTAATCCGCCAAAAATCAACCCAAAAATAAAGTGTAGGACTTAGTTAGGTTAACATCGGTTCTACACTATCTAGATTATTTATCTTGATGCTTATTTTTTACTTTTCTACGGCAAAATCTTACCTGAACAAATCACCAAAGCCCCATTTAAAGATCCATTTAAAGACCCATTTATCCTAGTTATCATGGAGAACGCGACAGACCGAAACTGTATCGCACATCTTCATAATCTGCTGACAAATCTTCTCATATTGATGACGATCTACAATATCAATATTTAGCTCAATCGTAGCAGAATGCCCCGCTTTAGTCTTCACATTGGCAGCCCGCACATTCACTTTATTGTCAGATAACTTAGTCAAAATATCCTTCAACACACCCACGCGGTCAATGCTTTCCACCCGAATATCAATGGGATGCGTCATAGGACGTTCCGCATCTTTACCGCGATTCCATTCCACATGAATCAACCGTTCCGCCGGGACTTGATGCAGATTATGACATTCCCGATTGTGAATCGTAATTGTGCGATTGCTGCCCATAGTCACCACGCCCAAAATTGGGTCCCCAGGCAGTGGCTTACAACAGCCTGCCATACTGTGACGGATTCCTTCAATGCCTAAAATCGGTGATTTAGACTGAGCCGGATCGATTTTGCCTTCATATTTAACTAAATCTCGGACATGCTGCTGTTGACCTTCCCGCAGCTTATTCACCACCATGTTAACGGAAATCTGTCCGTAACCCAGTGCCGCCAACAGATCTTCCACATTATGATAGTTACATCGCTCTGCCAACTTCTGCATTTGTTCAGACTTCAGCAAACTGTCTAAACCACTCTTCCCTAATTCTTTTTCCAGTAAACCGCGCCCTTGAACGATATTCTCTTCCCGACGCGAACGTTTAAACCATTGCCGAATCCGACTCTTAGCACTGCTGGTGGCAACGAAGTTAATCCAGTCGATACTCGGACGGGCGTTATTTTGAGTAATAATCGAAACCATATCGCCATGTTTCAGTTGACGATGGAGCGGCACAATCATACTATTCACCAGCGCACCGGAACAGTGATTCCCTACTTCCGTATGAATCCGATAGGCGAAATCCACAGGAGTCGATCCCTTCGGTAAACAGTACACATCACCTTTCGGACTGAAAACATAAACTTCGCTGTCAAACAGTTCTTCTTTAACACCATCGAGAAAGTCTTGGGGATCTTTCATGTCATGGTGGGAATCCATCAACCGCCGCAACCAATTATATTTTTCATCTTCCCCAGTGACCACTTGGCTCGTGGAATTAGTTTCTTTATACTTCCAATGGGCAGCAATCCCATATTCAGCGATGTGATGCATTTCCCTAGTGCGAATTTGCACCTCAATGGGTTTACCCCCTGGCGAAAATACCGCTGTGTGCAATGACTGATAACGGTTCGGTTTAGGCAAACTAATGTAATCCTTAAACCGCCCTGGAATCGCACGGAAACTATCATGGGCAGCAGCTAAAACTTGATAACATTCCCCTTTATCGTTATTGTTCAGAATCACCCGCACTGCTTGTACGTCATAGATTTCATCAAAATCTTTTTTCTGCCGTTCCATTTTGCGGAAAATGCCATAGAGATGTTTCGGGCGACCGCTGATTTCATAATTAACCACATTCATCTGATCCAACTGTTGCCGCAGAGCATGGACCACAGTATTAATATGGGATTCGCGACTCTTGCGGGATTCTGCCACCAGTAAGGCGATGCGTTTATAATGCTCCGGCTCGATATATTGGAACGCCAGATCTTCCAATTCCCACTTGATATTACCAATCCCCAACCGATTGGCTAAAGGCGCAAAAATTTCCCTAGTTTCACGACTGATTGCCACCTGTTTCTCGGGACGTAAATGCTGCAAAGTCCGCATATTGTGCAGACGATCCGCCAACTTGACCACAATTACGCGGATGTCCTGCGCCATTGCCAGAAACATCTTACGAAAATTCTCGGCTTGACTTTCGGTTTTACTTTCAAAATTGAACTTCGAGAGTTTTGTCACCCCTTCCACTAGATGCCGTACTTCCTTCCCAAAAATCCCTTCAATATCTTCACAGGTAGTGGAAGTATCTTCGACCACATCATGTAAAAAACCCGCAGCAATCACCACATTACTGCCCCCCAGTTCCCGCAAAACTCCCGCCACTTCAATAGGATGGATAATATACGGTTCCCCAGAACGCCGACACTGCCCCTCATGGAGTCGATAAGCATATTCAAATGCTCGCCCCACCAGATCCTCCGGCAGTTGACTCTCACCCCGACGAATGCGCTCCCACGGCTGACTAAGCCACTCTGGGACACAAAGCCCTTCCGTATTACAGGTGAGGGGTACTTCTGGAACTACTTCGGCAGTAATGGTTACTGGAGTCATACCCGTTCAAGCTCCTTGAGGTGAAATATATTATTGGTAATTTAGGTGATTTAGGATGCAACAGATGCCAAACGCCACAGCCCGAACAGAGCGCGAACAACTAGCGGAAATCATAAGCTTATGATAATCGTAGCTTAAACTTTCAATTATGGAAAAATCAAGTAATTTATAGTAAACATTCCGATCATCCTTAATATTCAAGACTTTTGGATGTAAGCTCCCACGCATTGGGGGCAGTTTTAGGGTAGTTTACTAAATCTCAGTGAGGGTTGGTTCATTGGTTTGTTTATTAGTTTAATTATTACTTGGAGTAAACCTCTTAGCAAAATTACCAGTAAAGGCATTGGAGTAAGTATTGGCAAAAATAAATGATAAATCTGCTATGGGCAAATTGGTCAATCAGGGAATTCTGATATTGCTTGTAATTGCTAGTGCGGTTGGTTTTAGCACCATTAACCAATTAGAGATTCACCCCAGTATCCAGATTTACTTATTGGTTTTAGTGGCACAAAGCCTAGTGGCAGCGGTAATTTTCTGGCGCAAGAAGTAATCAAGAAGTGATCTGGGGACTAGTGCATAGTTGCTTAATGCGACCTATGCAATACGAGTCAAGAGTTATTCCTGGCTGTGCTGTTAATGATAGCCGTTGATAGTAATTCCATCTATGGCTCAGACGCTAGATCAGCACCATAAAAAACTACGCCACCCCAGATCTCCAAATTGATCCAGCATGGCGTAGGGGATGGTTTTGTAATAATTAGCGTTAGTTTTCTTCAGGAAAAACCTTGGATCTAGATCATCAAACCTAGACCCCGCAAATCTAGGCTATTAGATCTGCATTAGATCGGTGTATTCCGTGAGCAACTCATCATAGGTCAGACTGTCGCTAGGATCTTGGGGACTCCAAATCACTTCCATTGCAAAAAGTTGCTCTGAGGTAATCTGTCCCAACTTTTGCAATGCTTCAGTGAGTTGAGTGGTGTTAGTAATTTTTTCCAGTAATGGCTTATCACTACTGCTACCCACTACTAAAGTCACCACAATATATTCCGCTGGAGCATCTTCGGCATTAGCAATCTGCCGCGATACCGTGCGTCCCCCCACATTAACCACGCTTTCTTCACTGAGTTTGGTCCGCTCCGTCATGATTAGCTGGTTATACAGAGACTCAGCCGCCTCAAGGGGGACGGTTTCGGAACTACTCGCCGCATGGGTCCACATTTCAGGGGCACGCAACAAAGTCAACGTGGTTTCCTGCAACAATAAAGTTAGACCCTCTGGTGATTCGGTATCAGCTTCCATCGCTAAATCTGTCAGAGTGTTCTGGATTGCCCGCCCTTGGGCTAACAGCGCTACCTGTAAACGAGTGATGGTTGCCTTGGGTGCATTTTTCTTCTTCATCAGCCACATTACAGCAGCCACGGCGGCAACGGTTCCCCCCACCAAAACCAAGAAGAAAATCATGCCCCAGATCCAACTACCAGAGTCACTGGAGCTACCAGACCGGTAACCAGTACCAGATCCACCATAACCACCACCGCCATTGATAATGACCGGTGCGATAATTGTGGAACCGCCGCCACCTCCCCCCGAAGCCGGAGCAGAACCGCCAGAACTACCTGACCCCCCAGAACTACGGGATGGACTAATGGATCTGCTCCCAGAACCAGAAGGCTTACTACGAAAAGAACCGCCCCCAGCCCGACCGCCACTACTACGGGCAGCGGCTTCAGGTAAAATCAAGGCATCATAGGCAGACTGACCCACGAGGCAGCCAGTCATCGTCATCCCCATCAGTAACAGTGGTAACGATAAGGGATATTTTAGTTTAGACATCATTTTAGGCATCGTTTCGTGGTTAAACTAGAGGATGTTGAGTTTAAGAAACGCATTGTGGTAGAGCCAATTTTATCCGGTATTTGTCTCGGGCTAATTTTCATCACCTTAGGTGGACTATTTTTCGCTGCTTATAAGCAATACCGTCGTGAGCCTATGTAAGCCATTGGTTTACCAAAATTTCACAGGTCTTAGCCATAACACGCCAAACAATCCAGCAAACTTGGCTCAACGATGCAGCTACGCTGATTGTGTCAAACGAATTGTGTTAAACAAAATGCCTCTGTATCCAGCATAGTCGGAATTAGTGTTTTGTAAATCCGTCGGTTTAACTCCAATGACTTAAGCCGTTCATCGAAACACCTTGACCGCACTATGGGTTACAGGGGCTTTTTGGCTCTAAGCGGCAAGGCTTTAGGCTGACTGCAAGGCGTAAAGCGTCAAACCCTAGTCTAAAAAACCGTTAGCAAACCGTTAACAAACCGTTGTATGGCAACCCTTTGCGAGACAATCTCAAGCCACTAGCAAGACCGTACAGCATAAGATTATACGAGTCTAGTTAAGCCGCACTTATATTATTTATTAAGTTTCCTTATTTATGAGCAAAATCTCTCGGCAGAATTTACCAGATAGATTTGGACTAACACTTTACATCATGGTAACTGTCCAACTATTTTTCCGGAAATAATAGACAGATAACAGATTATAGACCAACAACAAATAAATAATCAGTAAACAAATGCGCCAATAGTCAGTAATTCACTTGGAATGATCAAAATGCAATAACTGCAAGTGAAAAATTAGCAAAAACATTCTACTTGAAAACTAATCTTTACTATTACTTAAATAATGCTTAAGTAATGGCTCATCGCTAATTTATTATACCCTAAATTTACTTGTATCATGTGGTGGCTGAATCCACTATCTGAGTATGTGCTGATCTGCGGACAGATTTAGTCTAGATCAGCCGTTGGGATTTAGCAAAAGTAATATTTTATCGAGTAAATCTTATCCTATTGTGAAGATATTACACGAATAGTTAACTGATTTTAACCATTTTGAACCATGATTAATTTTGAGCTTAGCTTTCAGTAAAAATCACTGGATTAAGTATTTTTGTCATAAGCGATAGAACCTGAGATTTTGATCGCAAATGATCGCAAATAATTATAAATAATCACAAAATCAGCCCCCAATAGGATGCAGATGTGGATTTAAAAGTGGATTTAAAATCTGCCATTAGTTAGAGTGTAGAACCTAGATTAATTAAGGTCTAACGAGAAGCTTAACAAAAGTTTATATATTATCTGACATCACAATCATTGCTTTAGCTCCTACGGTAGAAGTCATTACATAATAAAGGGAGTACTTTGACTAACAGAAGGTCATAACTTCCAAAAAGTGGCACGTAGTGTTTTTATCGAAACATTTTTTTGCCTCAGATTGGATCTAAATGACAGGTCACCTATGACTAGATCGCCAATTTCTTGATGCATTGTCCAGAAACAGTTTGTACCCAAGCTTGAAATAAGTTTGGAACTAGGTTCGGAACTGAGTTCGCAGTCAAGTTTGGAATTAAGTTTGGAGCTAATTGAAGACTGATTGCAGTTGATGATTGCAGTTGATTAGTTCTTTCCTAGAATTCCTGACCTTAACTACCCGACCTTAAGTAAATGCGCCAAGAGTAACTGAGCCGATCAAATCTCCCCCAAAAACCTGTCAGATTGACTTCCCCTTTAAGAACGTCGTTTCAGCCCTTGTAAACCATGCTGCTTGCCTCCCCCATGACTTCAACT
The DNA here is from genome assembly GCA_044358815.1 of Pseudanabaenaceae cyanobacterium. Lineage (GTDB taxonomy): Bacteria > Cyanobacteriota > Cyanobacteriia > Pseudanabaenales > Pseudanabaenaceae > JBAXSK01. Next base: position 25,072 of record JBIKNH010000017.1, read on the forward strand.
AAAGCACCACGAGTGTTAGTGGTAGATGACCATGAACTGACCCGCTGCACCCTTAAGCTAGCCCTTGGGATGCAATGTGATATTGCTGGTGTGGATGTAGCCTGTAATGGTAAAGAAGCCTTGGCAAAGATGCAACATCAACCAGTGGATGTGGTTCTACTAGATCTCCACATGCCAGTAATGGACGGTTGGACCGCCTCTAATCATATTCGTGAGCAGTTTCCTAATACAAAGATTGTGGTTTATTCCGCCGCAGAAGGCAGCAAAAAACAAGCCGTAGCCAATGGCGCACAGGTAGACGCTTTCTGTGACAAAGGAGCTTGTACCTGCAGTTTATTAGCCACAATTCGTCAAGTTTTAGCCGCTCAATAAACATTAGGCTAATATCACAAGACTAATATCAAACTTACATCAGCCTAAATTGACTAAACCCCAACCTTAGTGGCGAAACCCAGAACATGGCGAAACCCAGAACTAAGTATGTTTGCCATAGTTGCGGTGGTGAGTTTCGGCAGTGGATGGGTTGTTGTCCTGACTGCGGCACTTGGAACACACTGCAAGAACAGTTAGTGACCACAGAAAAAGCTACCCCCGCCAACGCTACCGTAGCAACAATTCAATTAAGCAGTAAACGCGGTAACACCGTCACACCCCGCCAGTCCCTAACCCTCGAAGAAATTAACGACGAAAACCAAGGGCGGTTCCCTTCGGGTTATGGTGAGCTAGATCGGGTTTTGGGTGGTGGCATTGTGCCAGGTTCTCTGGTGCTGATCGGTGGCGAGCCAGGGATTGGCAAAAGCACGCTGTTACTGGGTATGGCACAAAAGCTCATGGCTTATTACCCTACGCTCTATGTGTGCGCCGAAGAATCTGCCCAACAAGTTAAACTCCGGTCCGTCCGATTAGGTTTAGAACAGGCTGCCAGTGAGAATCTCTACCTATTACCTGAGATTGACCTCGAAACCATTTTGCAGGAATTACACACCCTGCGCCCCCCAGTGGCAGTAATTGATAGTATTCAAGCGCTATATTTTGGTAGTTTGAGCGCGGCTCCAGGGTCTGTGGCTCAGGTGCGGGAATGTACCTCAGCCCTAATGCGGTTAGCCAAAAAAGAACATATCACCCTATTTATTGTGGGGCATGTCACCAAAGAAGGGGCGATCGCCGGACCCAAAGTCTTAGAGCATCTCGTGGATACGGTGCTGTATTTTGAAGGGGATCGGTTTGCTAGCCATCGGTTACTGCGCTCGGTTAAAAATCGGTTCGGCGCAACCCAAGAAGTGGGGGTCTTTGAAATGGCAGATCGGGGCTTGGTGGAAGTAACCAATCCTTCAGAATTATTTTTGGGCAACCTGGAAGAACCTAGCTCTGGCACAGCGACCATCGTGGCTTGTGAAGGGACCCGCCCCCTCGTGGTGGAACTGCAAGCACTGGTTAGTCCCACAAGTTACGCCTCCCCCCGTCGTACTACCACAGGCATCGAAACTAATCGCTTTTTGCAGATCTTGGCGGTGTTAGAAAAAAAAATCGGGATTCCCCTTTCCAAACTAGATGCTTACGTGGCATCGTCAGGGGGACTGAATGTGGCTGAACCGGCGGCAGATTTGGGGGTAGCCATTGCGGTGGCGGCAAGTTTTCGGGATCGGGTGGTCAATCCCCGCACAGTGCTGATTGGTGAAGTGGGTTTAGGGGGACAGGTGCGCCCCGTGTCACAGCTAGACCTACGGCTCAAAGAAGCGGCTAAGTTAGGTTTTTTGCGGGCGATTGTCCCCAGTATGCCCATTACCCAAACCTACGGCTTAGAGATTATTCCCGTGACTAAGGTTTTAGATGCCATTATTGCCGCATTGCCCCGTCACAGTGCCAAACCTAACACCACTGAAAATTCTGAGCCTTCAGAGATACTAACTGGTCAAATCTAATCAAAAAATCTGAGCAAATCTAATTGATCTGTAGATCTATCTCGCAAACCATAGACGATCTGTGATGCAATACCCTAGAAACATTGTCATAGTACTGTTAAGCTGATAAGCATCGGCAGAGTAAAGTTTCTTCACAGAATCTGACTATCATCTTTCCTAAGTGCCCCCTTTCCCCGCTAGCCATGCGCAAAAATCGCTATACGTCCTATTCTTCTTACTACGGCTCTCGACAAGGCAGACGCTTCTCATGGCTCAGCATAGTAATCATGGTCTTGGTGGGTATTCCCCTCCTGATCCTGTTACTAGAATTTATTGCTAGGGGGGTTTTTCTAGCAGCAGGTAACCCGACTGCGGTTAATAGTGCTGTAGCAGTTACCCAAGCCTATGGACTACATTTACAAGATAGTAGTGGCAAGTTATACCCTGGGGTAGCGGCTGGCGGTCAGTTACAGGTGCGCCGTAGTCCCGTGTTGGGGTATGAATTAGTCCCTGGACAAAAGAATGATTATTTTCGGATTAATCCCCAAGGATTTCGTCAAGACACCGCTGTACCATCAGAAAAGCCAGCCAATGAGTTGAGAATATTTCTGTTAGGAGGTTCTACGGCTTTTGGTAATTACAGCACTAAAAATGATCAGACCCTTGCTTTTCAACTAGAAAAATTGCTCAATGAACGGGTTCGCGAACAAAACCGTAACCCAGCAAAATATAAACCCAAGGAATTACCCTTCTTTGCGGATCAAATCGAAGCGATGCGCAGCCTGCCCCCCCGCATCAAAGATGGGAATTATCGGGTGATTACGGCGGCTGTCCCTGGCTATACCTCAGGGAATGAATTAGCTTTGTTGTCCCATCGGGTCATGGCTTATAATCCCGATGCTTTGATCATCCTGGATGGCTATGAAGATTTACGTTCACCGAGCCAAGAAACCGCCCATGAAGTGGCGAATATTGAACAAATGCTGCAAGATCCCGTGTCCCAATATCGGCAGCAGATCGCCCAACAGTTCCAGCAATGGTTTGATTCTTGGTATTTGATCAAGGCGTGGCAGCGATGGGTTGTCCCTCCTACGGCTCAATCGGTCCGCAGTAACTATCAAGAATTTCGGGCGGATCAGTTAACTAGTGATCCTAAAGAACTGAAACAACGATTAGAGCGTTATCGGTATAACCTCCAGCAAATGACCCGCCTCACCGCTGACTTACCCACCATTGTGGCAATCCAACCGGAAATTACTGGCAAAGGTAATCCCACTAAAGAAGAAGCGGAAATTGTCAAATCTTTGGGCAAAGAATACACGGCAACCGTCGCTAAGTCCTATGACGAATTGACGAAAATCGGCAAATTAACTGAAACCCCCAGAATGCGATCCGTTAATCTTTACAGTTTTTTCAATAACAGCAATGAAAAGACTTTCGTTGATGCAATTCACCTCAGCGAAGCTGGAAATAAAATGTTAGCTAGCAAATTATTTACCCTGATAGAAGATGCCCTAAATGTGCAACCCACCGCCCCTAATCCTGATGGGACCAATTTAGGGACTAATCCCGCCAGCACTAATGCCGATGGTAATAACTTCAATGGTCTAACTGGTCGGCAGTTTTCTGGGACTCAACGCTGATCACTTAGTTGGTGATCTATTTAGTTGGTGATCTAGGTTAATCATCTAAGGATCATCTAGATCACCCAATTTCCCCCTAGCCCGTACCTCCTGTCACCACCCACCGATAAAAATAGGCTAGGATCACCCATAGCTCTTTTCGTCAACCCCTTGATGCCATGTTGCGTATTGTTACCCAAAAATCTGAGGCAGAAGCCGAACTCAAAAGGATTTGCGACCGCATTTATGACGATCAGATGATCCATAAGGAGGCAACTGTCAGTGAAATCATTCAAAACGTGCGTCGTAAAGGTGATGCGGCTCTGTTGCATTACACCGCCGAGTTTGATGGACAGGAATTTACCGCTGGGGAATTGCGGGTAACTGGTGCGGAATTGGATGCAGCATATCAGCAGGTCAAGGGAGAACTGCTCAAAGCCATTGAAACCGCCCATGAAAGAATTGCCGAGTTTCATAAAATGCGTGTGCCCCAAAGTTGGGTGCATTTTGGCGATAAAAATATTGTTTTGGGTAAACGCTATAACCCAGTGGATGCAGCGGGAATTTATATCCCAGGGGGACAGGCAGCTTATCCTAGTACGGTTTTGATGAATGCCGTAGCTGCCAAAGTTGCAGGTGTGCCCCGTGTGGTGATGGTGACTCCGCCGGGCAAAGACAAAACCGTTAATGCCTCAATTCTCGTGGCGGCTCAGGTGGCGGGGGTAGAAGAAATTTATCGCGTGGGTGGGGCACAAGCCATCGCTGCCCTTGCCTACGGTACAGAGACGATCCCCCAAGTGGACGTGATCACGGGACCTGGCAACATTTACGTTACTTTAGCGAAAAAGCAAGTTTTTGGACGGGTGGGGATTGACTCCATCGCCGGACCGTCAGAGGTTTTGATTATTGCTGATGCCAGTGCTAATCCGTCCTATGTAGCAGCGGATATGTTGGCTCAAGCGGAACACGATGCAATGGCAGCGGCGATCTTGCTGACCACTGACTCCCGACTGGCTAATCGAGTTGTCGAAGAGGTGAAACGGATGTTAGAAAATCATCCACGCCGCACTCTAACAGAAAAATCCATTGCCAATTACGGCTTAGTGGTGGTTACCGAGAATTTACAGGTGGCGGCGGCTTTGTCTAACAGCTTTGCGCCGGAGCACTTGGAACTAGAACTCGAAGAGCCTTGGGCATTGTTGCCGCAGATTCGTCATGCTGGGGCGATTTTCTTAGGACATGACACTCCTGAAGCGGTGGGTGACTATATCGCTGGACCAAATCATACCTTACCTACCTGCGGTGCGGCTCGTTATGCTTCTCCCCTTGGGGTGGAAGTTTTCCTGAAGCACTCTAGTTTGATTCAGTACAACCAAGAGGCGTTAAAGGAAATTGCTCCGGCGATCGCAGCTCTGACTGAAGCAGAGGGTTTGCCATCTCACGGTGAGTCGGTGCGGCTGCGGGCAAATCGCGAACGTTAGGGTTTGAGTTTAGATTTCTCTCACCCCTCTCCCAAGGGAAGGGGTGAGAGAGGAATAAGAAATTAGTTTTACTCCCCCTGTACCTCAAAGCGGGTACTGGAAGATCTTGAAACTCTGTTATGGAGGCATTTCATAAAATCCGTAATAGCTTATTGAAGCTCTTTATTGAGGTTTTTGTTGTCGATAAGTTACTTGTTCCCTTGACTTATCAGTAATATTGTAAGCAAGGCTCTAAGCCTGACTGGCATAATTTCGTAGTGAATATTTGTACTTATCGCAAGACCAAAATGACATCTGTGCCTTGATGGGTTGTTTTTGGCTTAATCCGTCAATGTCACGGAATCTATTTTGTTACCAATCGCACTATAAAGCTCTGTATAAAAACCTTTTTTACGGTCTGTTTTCAGTAGTCTGTGACAATGAAAAATAGTGGATAGCTGAGAGCTATTTATTACCCAGATTGTTTGCCTAAACTGTACTGATACAAAAACGAAATCAGTAGTGATTACCGTACAAAACTATGCCTCTAACTTACTCAGAAAAACTCAAAACCAAGCAACCAATCCAAATCATCTTGTCTCATGATAAAACAGGACAAATCGATTATTTTCTTGAAGCAACATCAAAAAATGATGAAACTGATGCTGATGTGATGCACCACACTCTTCTTTTCTATGGTTCAGCTTTCGTAAAAGCTAAGGCAAAAGAGAAACAGGAAGTCGAGGTGCTTGAGTTCAGTGGTAAGAAGTCTGTTCTTGAGACAGGTAGTTTTGCAGTTAAGAAGCTTGTCAAAATCTTGATGTTTAAGGCTGAAATCACAACCAACACACCTGACAACACCTACATTGTCAAAGAAGATTGGACAAAAGAATCTGGTCATAGAATCAAAAACAAAAAAGGAAGTCCCATAGACAATGTTGATTTCTTGGCTTACGAAGCTTCCTACAATGCTAAAAACATTCTTACACACCAAGATATGTTCAGCAATATAGTAGAACTCAATGCTAAAGCAATCTACAAGAACCCTACTATCTCTTTGTTGCTACGGTTGGTTGAGTACGGCAGTTCCAACTATTCGCCTGTGTTTCTAGAGTGGTACGAGGAGCAATTCATCAACCCCAAAGACCCATACCGTGCTTTATTTGGTAGCGCTTTCAAACGTGAATATCAACAGTTGAAAGAGAATTTCATAACAAATACTGGGACTCCTTCTCCAATCATAGTAGCTAGGGAACAGCCGCTTTCATGTGTTGATGCAAAACAAGAAACTACTACTGAACCTGTTGTTGATGAACCAAAAGAAGTTACTGAACCTGTTGACACACCTTTAATACCCAACTCTGCACTCAATGGTCAAAGTGTACCTGCTTCTGACCCTAGTGATTTATTGTTTGAAGAGTTGGCTTCTGAGGTATTTTTTGATGACGATGATAGAGATAGAATCATCAATAGATATAATGCATGGAGACATGGACAGACTGAATTTAAAAAAGATTTGTTAGAAGCTTATGGTAAGTGTTGTGCAGTCACAGGCTGTAGTTCTGAGGAGGCTCTAGAAGCTGCTCACATTGAACCTTATAGCAAAACCAAAAATAACGATCCTACAAATGGATTGCTCTTGAGGGCTGATATACATACACTTTTTGATCGTCATCTAATTGGAATCGATCCAGACACAATGACGGTATATGTCGCTCCAAGCTTGTTGAAAGATTATGGACAATTTGATGGTAAACGTTTACAACTAGAGAATAAAAAGTTAAGTCCTAATAAAGATGCTTTA